>CAVDKC010000005.1:0-50713 GCA_963609615.1 Oribacterium sp. | reverse complement strand
TATGATTATCGCTTTCCTTAGTGTTCTCATGACCTATTTCGGCGTGAACTACTTCTTGGCAGGAATGCACTCGTATGCATAATCCCAAATTATAAGATAATACCACACAAGACGAAGAAAGCCGCTCCCCGATTGGGGAAGCGGCTTTATATTTTTAGGAAGAAGAGCTAGCGAATCACTTCATGCACATGAATTCTTCACTCTTCACTCTTCGTTCTTCACTCTTCACTCTTCACTTACTTAGCGTAAGCTACACTACGAGTCTCACGAATCACGGTAATCTTAACCTGTCCAGGATAAGTCATCTCGTTCTGAATCTTGGTGGCGATTTCGTCGGAGAGCTTGATGCTCTGCTCATCGTTCATCTTGTCGGCACCTACGATGACACGAAGCTCACGACCAGCCTGAATAGCGTAGGTCTTGGTAACACCTGGATAACTCATGGCGATAGCCTCAAGGTCGTTGAGACGCTTGATGTAAGCCTCCACAATCTCACGACGGGCACCAGGACGGGCACCGGAGATAGCATCACAAACCTGTACGATAGGAGCCAACAAGGTGTTCATCTCCATCTCGTCGTGGTGAGCGCCGATGGCATTGCAGATGTCAGGTTTCTCCTTAAACTTCTCTGCTATCTTGGCACCATACAATGCGTGTGGCAACTCGCTCTCCTCATCAGGCACCTTACCAATATCGTGCAACAGACCGGCACGCTTAGCCTTCTTAGGATTCAAGCCCAACTCAGAAGCCATCACAGCACAGAGATTAGCAGTCTCACGCGCATGCTGCAAAAGGTTCTGACCGTATGATGAACGGTACTTCATCTTACCAATGATGCGAATCAGCTCTGGGTGCAAACCATGAATACCCAGGTCGATAGCTGTACGCTTACCTGTCTCGATAATTTCGTTGTCGAGCTGCTTCTTCACCTTGGCTACCACCTCCTCGATACGGGCAGGGTGGATACGGCCGTCGGCTACCAACTGATGGAGAGCCAAACGGCAAATCTCACGACGCACAGGGTCGAAAGCAGAGATCACGATAGCCTCAGGAGTATCATCCACTACGATTTCTACACCAGTGGCAGCCTCAAGGGCACGGATGTTACGACCCTCACGACCGATGATGCGTCCCTTCACCTCGTCATTGTCGATATGGAACACACTGACAGAGTTCTCGATGGCAGTCTCGGTAGCCACACGCTGAATAGTCTGGATAACTATCTTCTTTGCCTGCTGGTTGGCATTGAGCTTGGCATCGTCCATAATCTCGTTGATATAGCTGGCAGCATCGAGTTTAGCCTGATCTTTCAAGCTCTCTACAAGACGGTTTTTAGCCTCCTCTGCGCTCAGTCCGGAGAGTTCCTCCAGCTTAGCCTGCTCCTGCTTCTGCATTTTTTCCAACTCCTGTTGTCTTACCCCCAAGAGCTTCTTCTCATTCTCCAGGCGTTGCTGGTTCTGCTCCACCTCCTGCTTGCGTCGACCGAGTTCTTCCTGTCGCTGGTTGAGCGAAATCTCACGCTGCTTGAGCTTGTTCTCGCTCTGCTGGATTCGAGAGTTGCGCTGCTGCACTTCTTTCTCCAGTTCAGCCTTTTTATTGAGGAACTTCTCTTTTACTTCGAGCAGTTTTTTCTCCTTTACTACCTCTGCCTCCTTATTGGCAGCATCTATCATTTCATTATATTTTCCCTTGATGACATAGCGGAAAATGAAATACCCCGCTGCGCCTCCCACGACGAGAGCCACAAGGGCTGCTATTATTGTTAGTATCATTATATATAAAATATGTATTAAAAAATATTCTTATTTCAAAGCATCTTCGATTTCGGATGTGAGCTTCTCTAGAATATCGTTATAAGGTGCTGTATCATTTCGCCCGGCCTCCTTCTCGTATCTCAAGGCTATGTCGATAAGCGCCATATAGAGGATTTCCTTGTCGCTCTTGCGCCCCTTGAAGATTTTGGCATACGAGTTGACAATATCGTCTATCAGCTTTGCCGACTTACGATAGTACTCCTCGTCTTCCCTAGGTATTCTCACCGAGAGTTCGGTGTCGTAGACGTGCAACCTTATCTGTAACTTGTCTTGTTCTTGCTCTGCCATCACTCCGAATTTTTGCTAATCAGAAAGTAGCGTAATACATTTGTTGACATCCCTGATGAGTTTGGCGATGCGTTTCTGCGTGGCTTCCATGTCAGAGTCGGAAATCGTCATCATCTTAGCCATCTTGAGGCTGTCATAGTCATGCTGTGCTTGAGCCAACTTGTCTTCCAGCTGCTTGATTTTGGCATCACGTTCATCCACCATGGCATAAAGCTCCGCATTCTCCTGCTTGACCTCGTCAAACTTGAGAATCATCTGCCTTACTCGTGTGGCAAACGTATTGATGGTTTTCTCGTTAGCACTCATGACCTGTTGTTTTTGGCTACAAATTTAAGAGAATAATTTGAAAAAAACAAATATTCCTCCAAGTTTTTTATTTTTTAGGGCGCAATATCTTTTACTTGCCCATCTTTTGCTTTGCCTTTTCCATATCCTCATCGGATGGACGTGGCTCTTTCTTGGCAAGCATCAGCACCTGGAAAGCGAAGTCGGTAACCCACTGCTGGCTGAAGTTCAGACGCTTGTCGAGCTTACGCAAGGTGACTACAGTCTTCAGCACACTGGCATCGCTGAAGTCGTTCTTGTTGAAGATGTCATCCACGGTCTTGGCAGTCATCTTATATAGCGAATTCTTCATGAAACTAGGCAAGCGGAGCTTGAACTTCATCAAGTTGCCCATCAGCATCATCAAGTCTTGCGTGAAGTTCTGGAACTGGATGAGGTACACATTCACATCCTGCAACTTAGGGCAGTTCTTGCGAATGCTGGAGTCTATCTCCTTGAAAAAGCTATCATCCGTATCATAGATGTTCTTCATCATCTTTTTCACTTGAGCCTTCTCGCCTATGCCGAGCCGGTTGTTGACGGTAGGCACATGGAGGCTAGCCTTGAAGGCGCGGAGGTCTGGAAGCATCGCCAAGTTGGTAATACCCAACTGGGAGGCCAAGGCAGCCTGGAAATATACTCGTACAAGAGTCATGTAGTCTTCCATTCCGCCTACTTTTGTATCGTCGCTCTGGCGACTGAACAGTTTTGAAAATATTCCCATTCCTATAATTTTATTTTTCTACTTATTTACTGAAATGTTCTGCAAAAATACAACAAAAATACAAATTACCCAAATCCAATGATTATTTTTTCACCGAAAACATACTTTTTATAGCAAAAAAGAAGATTTTATGCCTTTAGATTTTCCGCATTCAATTATTTTTCGTAACTTTGCCCCGATTTTAAGAACTCATATAATTGGGAAGTTTGTAACATCCAATATATTTAAACAACATGAACAACAGCTACAATGGAAACAAATTAATCAGGCAGACGGTCATCGTAACCGACTTTGTCATTCTCAACCTGATATTGGTAGTGCTTCACGCTTCCAACCTTAGTATCATACCAGAGTATTTTGACTATGCCACTAAACTCACAGTTCTCGCAGCGAATGTAGCCTTGTGCATTGGCGAATACTTCCATGCCACCATCATTCACGTGAGGAAGATAGGCTTCCATTTGGTACTGAAGCGTACGCTCTCTTTGGTAGCCACCACTACTGTCATTTTCTTCTTGTTGCTTCGCTTTCTCGGCAATGGCAACAATATATTGTCCTTCAGCATTATTTTCGGTATCATCTTATATATCGTCTTGGTCATCTCCCGGTTTTGTGAATTGACATGGCTCAAGCAGCTCCGTACCATGGGACGCAACTCCCGCACGGCCCTGTTTATCGGCAACGACCCTGCCATACTGGAAATGTACCACACGATGACCGAAGACCCATCCACCGGCTATCATGTATCAGGTTACTATGCAGACGAAGACATTGTCAATGCCCCCAAGGATTTGGTAAGATTGGGGAACATGGAGAAGCTGGATTCCGTCATGAACAACTCTATCGACAAAACTATCAACGGTATCCCCAGCACTATAGACGAAGTTTTCTGCTGCCTCTCACACAAAGACTCCGAGGTGATTGTCAAGATCATGCAGTTCTGCGACAAGAACGTCATACACTTCTATTACCTCCCCAGACTGTTCGGCGAGTACAAACTGCATCTGGATGCCAAGCCACTCATGGGCAAGACTGTGTACTCTAACCGCGTGGAACCATTGGACTCTATGACGAACAGAGCCTTGAAGAGAGGTTTCGACATCTTCGTGAGCGGTATCATCTGTCTCTGCGTGTTGCCTTTCTTCCCCATCATAGCATGCATCATCAAGATGCAAAGTCCAGGTCCTATCTTCTTCCGACAGGCTAGAACAGGACTGAACGGCAATATCTTCCAGTGCCTCAAGTTCCGCTCCATGCACGTCAACAAGGACGCAGACAAGGCACAGGCCACCAAAGACGACCCCCGCAAATTTGCCTTTGGCAACTTTATGCGCAAGACCAATATCGATGAATTCCCTCAGTTCCTCAACGTACTGAAAGGCGACATGAGTATCGTAGGTCCGCGTCCTCACATGCTCCACCATACCGAGGTCTATGGAGCGCTCATCAACAAGTATATGGTACGCCACTTTGCCAAGCCAGGCATCACGGGTTGGGCACAGGTAACAGGCTTCCGTGGCGAGACCAAGGAACTCTGGCAGATGGAAGAGCGTATCAGAAGAGACATCTGGTACATCGAGAACTGGTCGTTCTGGCTCGATATCAAGATTATCCTGTTGACAGCCAAGAGCATTATCTTCCCTGACAAGAACGCATATTAAACTTGCATATACATAAAAACAGGTAATAAAAGCACGTAATTATAAAGAAATTCTAAAACAAAAGAAGACATGAAAGGAATAGTTTTAGCTGGCGGTTCGGGCACACGCCTCTACCCCATCACCAAGGGCATCAGCAAGCAGCTGATACCCATATTCGACAAGCCGATGATATACTACCCTATCTCCGTGCTGATGCTTGCGGGCATCCGGGAGATACTGATCATCTCCACCCCTTTCGACTTGCCAGGATTCAAGCGATTGCTGGGTGACGGTAGCGAACTGGGCGTACATTTCGAATATGCCGAGCAACCTTCACCAGACGGACTGGCTCAGGCTTTTATCATCGGTGAGAAATTTATCGGTGACGACAACGTATGCCTCGTCTTGGGCGACAATATTTTCTACGGAGCAGGATTCACCGGTCTCCTCAAGGAGAGCGTCAAGGCTGCTAACGGGAATACTGCCAGCGTATTCGGATACTATGTCAATGACCCTGAGAGATATGGCGTGGCTGAATTTGACAGCGAGGGCAACTGCCTCAGCATTGAGGAAAAGCCTGAGCACCCTAAGAGCAACTATGCCGTAGTAGGTCTGTACTTCTACCCCAACAGTGTAGTGGAAGTGGCAAAGCACATCAAGCCTAGTGCCAGAGGCGAACTGGAAATCACCACCGTCAACCAGCACTATCTCGCAGAGAAGACGCTCAAGGTGAGAACCTTGCAACGCGGTTTTGCCTGGCTCGACACGGGAACGCACGACAGCCTCTCAGAAGCCAGCACCTTCATCGAGGTCATCGAGAAGAGACAGGGGCTGAAGGTAGCGTGCCTCGAGGAGATTGCCTTCAAGCAGGGCTGGATCAGCAAGGCAGAATTGGCCAAGTTAGCCGAGCCAATGCTAAAGAACAACTACGGCAAGTATCTCATGGAATTGGCAGAGAGCAAGTAAGAAATTGTCTAGCATCGCTCTATGTAATATATAATAAGGTGTAAAACCAAAAGTTAAGACAAGAATGGAAGAAAACAAGAACTTAGACTTAAACAGCGTACAGGAGCAGGAAGAAAAGTCGGCCATCGACTTCCAGCTAATATACACGACGGTGATTCTCAACTGGAAATGGTTCCTGCTATCGATTATCGTATGCCTGGGAATAGGTTACCTCTACTTGAGATATGCCACTCCGGCATACCAGTCGACCACCAAGGTACTCATCAAGGATGATGACCAGAACAAAAGAAGTTACGGCAAGAGCATGATTGAGAATGCCGCCAACCTGGGTTTCATCTCCAACTCCAACGGTATCGACAACGAGATAGAGATTCTCGCCTCCCACGACTTGGCACAGCAGACCGTATTCGACATGAAGGCGTATACCACCTACTACATGAAGAGTACGTTCAAGGACAGACTCGTATACAAGGAGCAGCCTGTCAATGCAGACCTCGACCTGAAGCACCTGAAGAAACTCAATGCCCCTATCAAACTGAGCATCGAGAAGACAGGCAGCGGCTATGAGGTAAAAGGCCAGTACTTCATTCCTATCGACGCTTTCAATGTGGAGAAGGAACCAGCAAAGCTCCAAAAGACCATCAGCAGTTTGCCAGCTACCATCAATACACGTGTAGGTGCCATCATCCTGACCGCCAACAAGGGTTACAGAATGAAGGACGGTGACGTGCTCAAAGTAGTCATCGTTTCACCAGAGATGGCTGCAGGCAAGTATGCCAAGGCCCTGACCGTAAGCCAGACTTCCAAGACCACAACCATCGCCGAGCTGGTACTCAACGACGAGAATCCACAGCGCAGTCTCGACTACCTCAATACCCTCGTCAAGGTGTACAACCGACAGGCCAACGAGGACAAGAACGAGATAGCTTACCGCACAGAGCATTTTATCAACAACCGTCTGGAGAAGATCAATGCCGAACTGGGTAGCACTGAAGGTCAACTCGAAAGCTACAAGAAGCGCAACAGAGTGGTGCAAATGAATATCAATGCCACTGCATCTGTAGCCAACGCAGATGAATTTGCCAAGAAACTGAACGATGCCAACACACAGGTAGAGTTACTCAATGAGCTAGGCAAGTACATGAACGAGCCAGGCAACAAGTACCAGCCTATCCCATCCAATGTAGGCTTGACCGACGAGAGTTCTACTTCGCTCATCAACGAATACAATAAAATTGCCCTAAACCGCAACAAGCTCTTGCATGCCGCAAGTGAGAATTCGCCAACGGTTACACCGCTGACTGCCCAATTGGACGACTTGACCAACTCTATCAAGCGTGCCATGCGACAGGCTAAGCTAGGACAGGAAATTCTGCGCAACAGTATTGCCAAACAGGCCAACATGTATGCCGGCCAGATAGACAATTCACCAGAGCAAGAGCGGGTATTGACCCAGATAGGCCGCCAGCAGGAGGTGAAATCAGGATTGTACCTGATGTTGCTTGAGAAGCGTGAGGAGAACTCCATCTCCCTCGCAGCTACAGCCGACAAGGGAAAGATCATCGATGCCCCTTCATTCGTAGGCAAGGTAAGTCCTAAGGGTTCCATCATCATGCTCATCGCATTGGTACTGGGTCTTGCCATCCCTGCGGGTATCCTCTTCCTCATCGAGTTCTTCAAGTACAAGATAGAGGGTCACGAGGATGTTATGAAGTTGACCAACATCCCAGTCATTTCCGACATTCCTATGGCAAGCGACGCTGCCAAGAAGGAAGGCAAGGCAGACATCGTGGTACATCAGAACGTAAACAACCTGATGGAGGAAATCTTCCGCGGATTGCGTACCAACCTGCAGTTTATGCTGAAGGACTCCGAGAAGGTGATGATGTTTACCTCTTCTACTTCGGGTGAAGGCAAGACATTCGTGGCTTCTAACGTGGGTATCTCGCTCGCATTGCTGGGCAAGAAGGTAGTCATGGTGGGTCTCGACATCCGTAAGCCTCGTTTGGCAGAGCTGTTTGAGATAGACAACCACCATACGGGTATCACCAACCTTATCGTACACGACCACAACTCGTGGGAGGATATCCAGAAGCAAATTCTGCCTTCAGGGGTAAACAGCAACCTCGACTTGCTGATGGCTGGTCCTGTACCTCCTAACCCAGGCGAATTGGTAACTCGCTCTAGCCTCGACGACATCGTAAACCAGCTCAAAGAGCATTACGACTATATCGTACTCGATACCGCCCCAATAGGACTGGTAAATGACAGCTTGCAGCTGGGCCGCCTCGCAGACCTCTGTGTATATGTTTGCCGTGCAGACTATACTCCTAAGGCTAGCTTTGGCATGATCAACGGTTTGAACGCTGAGAAGAAGTTGCCTAACATGTGCCTGGTACTTAACGGCGTAGACCTCTCGATGAAGAAGCACAGCTTCTACTATGGCGTAGGCAAGTACGGCAAGTACGGCAAGTACGGCAACTATGGCAGTTATGGTGGCTACGGCAAATATGGTAAGTACGGCAAGTACGGCAGCTATGGTCGTTACGGCAGCTATGGCAACTACAGCAACAGCCACTATGGTATAGCCAACGATACAAGTATCAAGAAATAAAGCAACAGTATTATGGCAACAATAGCAGTAGATTTTGACGGTACCATCGTGACGCACGAGTACCCTAAGATAGGAACAGAACTTCCATTTGCTACTGAAACCCTGAAGATGCTTATCAAAGACCATCATCAGCTCATCCTCTGGACGGTTCGTGAGGGCAAGCTCCTAGAGGAGGCTCTTGATTGGTGTAAGGAGCGCGGAGTGGAATTCTGGGCGGTTAACAAGGATTATCCCGAGGAAAGCCTGGAGAACAACAACCACTTCTCACGCAAGCTGAAAGCAGACTGGTTTATTGACGACCGCGGCATCGGCGGTCTCCCCGATTGGGGCGAGATATACCAGATTATCTCCAAGCACACCAGCTACCGCCGCATCTTGAAGCAGAAGTTTGGCGAACAGGAAGAAACTCCGAAGAAGAAGCATTGGTGGAGTCGTGGATAACCCCACACTCCCCTTTTTCTACAAGAATCTAGCTTGCGCATCCAAGGCGCAATACAATAAAGCCCAGGGCATTTCATTATGCTCTGGGCTTTGTTGTGCTCTGGGCTTTATATTTTATACTCTGGACGCTTTATATTGTACTCTAGGCTTTATATTATGCTCTGGACGCTTTTATATTGTGCTTTGGACTTTATTGTGCCTATACCAGTAAACTAAGGAAGTGAGAGGTTGCTAAGAGAGAGAGAGTATTGTCTCCAAGACTGGAAAGAAAATCCCTCTTCTAGTATTCATTGTATTTACACCCCGTAGAAAGTTATGTTCAAAAGTTTTGAACTTAAGTTCAAAACTTCTGAACTTAGGTTCAACACTTCTGAACACAAGTTCCACGTCGCAGAACATAATATTTACCTAGCAGGAAATAAATAAAGGCGTGCCTAGCATCACCTAGACACGCCTATAAAAGGATTTAATATTGTCAATGAGAATATCTAATCACCTCATTAGAAGAACAAGTAGCGGTTGTCCACTACATGAGCCTTCAAGTAAAGTTCGTTCATGAAGTTGCCGGCATACTGCATAGACTTCTGGCGACACTTCTGCTCCATAGCCTTCTCGTCGAACTTAACAGGACGATTAGTCTTGTTGGTAACCTGGAAGAGATATACACCAGCATTACCCTTTACGGCATGAGCAGAGAAAGCACCCTTCTTGGTAGCAGCAACAGCTCCAGAGAGAGCAGGCTCGCTGGCACCGGTAGATGCGATAAATACAGGAGCTGCGAAGGTAATCTGATCTACAGGAGATACCTTGGCACCCTTTGCCTTGGCAGCGGCGATGCTCTTGACACCAGCCACCTTAGCCATAAGCTGCTCTGCCTTCTTGTCCTTTACAACCTCAGCCTTCACTATCTCCTTCACCTGAGAATCGCTCAAGTCACGATAGCCGATGCGATGAATCTTGTCGAGTACCACTACGAGCAAGTGGTTGTTGTCGCCACACTCATACATAGGAGAAATCTCGCCCTCCTTTGCCTCGAAGAGCCACTTGAGTGTCTCACGGGTAGAATGGATGTTGGCCACGTAGTGAGTAGCTGTGGTAATGTCCTTCAACTCCTGAACCTTGTAGCCGTTAGCGGCAGCATTCTTCAAGAGATCCTCAGACTTCTGGTTGGCACTTACAAAGCTGGAGAACTTGTTGTAAGCTGTACGGTAAGTACTCTGCGAGAAGTCGATAGCCTTCTTGATAACAGCAGCAGTGTACTTGTCTACCATAGCCTTGCGGTCACAAACCTGAAGAACCACGTAACCCTGGCCAAGCTGAAGCTGTGTCAATGAGTTGGCAGCAGCGGTATTCAAAGTATTGATGAAAGCCTTGTTGTCCTTGTCCATAGTCTGGGCGAACTCATACTGACGAGTTGTCATCCAAGCCTTCTCACCAGTCTGACCATACTTCTTGGCGATAGCCTCAAAGTCGGCACCACCAGCGATAGCACCCTGAATAGAGTCAGCCTTGGTCTTAGCCTCAGCTACCGAATTGGCAGCCACCTGGATGATACGATACTGTACTGAGTCTGGCAACTGCTGCTTAGCCACGAGCTTCACTACATTGAGCGTATTGTCGGCAGCATTGACCTTTACAGCCGAAGTGGCACCTACAGCCATAGAGTCGAGCTGAGAAGCGATGTCTGTAGGGAAAGCGTCTTTGCCCACAGGAATGCCCAAGTAAGATACAGAAGAAGAAGCCTTGCGAACCACCTCTGCCGGGTCGGCAGCTGCTACAAGCTGGTCGTGATAACCGGCAAACTCCTTGTTGAGTGCCGCACGGTCGGCCTGCGAAGCCTCTACCTGGATGTCTACATACTTGATATCGCGGCTCTCTACAGGCTGCTTGAAGCGAGCTTTCAACTCGTCATACTTAGCCTTGAGGTCGCTCTCTGATACCTGAACCTTATCGTCCTGGATGTCAGAGTAAGGGAAAGCTGCCAACTGAATCTGGTTCTCCTCATTCTCCTCCTTGAAAGCCATCTTGGCCTCTACAGGGTTTGAGATAAAGCAGTGCGCCAAGAGTGCCTGGTACTTCTGTGCCAAAGTCTGCTGGCGAAGTGTCTTCTCGATGAACGACCAATAGTTGTAAATCTTGGTGTACTGCTCCATCATCTGAGCGTTAGCAGATGGATTGGCCTTCTGAGCCTTATAGTCTGCCAAGAACTTCTGGAGAGAAGAAGCATCGAAGCGACCTGTCTGCTGATTTACGAAAGGAGTCTGCTGAAGCATAGGGCTGGTACCTGTCTTCAAGATGTCCTGAAGTTCGGCATCTGTGACTGTCAAGCCGAGCTTCTCAGCCTCCTCGGCAACCATGCGGTTCTGTACATAGGTGTTCCACACCATGTCCTTCACCTGGTTCATCTGCTCCTCAGGAAGGTTCTCCTGTCCTTGTTGCATCTTAATTACTTCAGTGTACTCATCAACGAGCTTCTGGAATTCCTGCACGCTGATTTTGTCGCCAAACACCTCACCGATTTGCTGTCTCTCATTGTTCTTTGCAGAATCGCAAGAGCGGAAAGCTTCCTCGGCAATGAAGGCGAAAAGGCCGAAACTGATGATACAAACCAGTACCACGCCTCTTTTTCTAATTGTTCCTAATGCTGCCATTACGTTTTAATTATTATTATTTTTATTATTTTTTCCTTTACTGGATTAGCCACAAGTAGCCAATTGACTGCAAAAATACAAAGAAAATACGAGAAAAGGGAATTTTTCGCTATCTTTTTTGGGCAATTGCGCAAAAAAGGCGATAAATTCCCTTTTCCTCCCATCAACTACTTGACTATGTGGAGTTTCACGAGTTCTATTTTGCGGGCTGTAGACTTAATAATCTTAAACTCGAAGCGGTCGAACTTGATAACCTCGTTGAGCTTAGGAAAACTCTGGTATTCATGGAGTATCAAACCTCCCAGAGTCATATACTCATCGCTTTCCGGCAGGTCGAGGGAGAACAGATCGTTGACCTTGTCTATCTCCAGACGCGCCGACAAGAGGTAGTCTCCATCCTCGGTCTGCTTGGCTACATACTTGGTGGCATCATGCTCGTCCTCGATATCGCCGAAGATTTCCTCGACGATGTCCTCCAGGCTCACCAGTCCGCTGGTACCACCAAATTCATCCACCACCACACCGAGCGACTTCTTCTGCTGCAAGAAAGTCTGCATCAACTTCTGTGCCTGCATCGTTTCCGGCACAAAGGTGATGGTGCGGATATGGTCTTGCCACTTGGCGGGGTTATGAAAGAGTTCGGAGCTATGGATATAGCCCACGATATGGTCGATGTCGTCCTCATAGACGATTATCTTGGAGTTTCCGCTCTCGATAAATTTCTGTCTCAATTCCTCCAACGATGCGTTCTTCTCCACCGCCTGTATCTCCGTGCGGGGCACCATACAGTCTCGTACCTTGGTATCGGAGAAGTCCAGCGCATTTTGGAAAATCTTCACTTCATCGTTGATTTCATCCTCGTTGGTAGCATTGTCGATACTTGACTGCACCAGATAGTCGAGGTCTACCTTGGAAAAGCCCTCGTCTACCCCATCTGCATCCATCTTCATACCCACAAGGCGCAAGATGCACTTGCTGATAAAAGTACTGATCTTGCTGACAGGCCACAAGACTACATAGCACAAAAAGGCAAAGGGACTGAAGATAGTGAGAAGCCGATTCGGATTAGACTTAAAGAGCGTCTTAGGCAAGAACTCGCCCGTAAAGAGTACGATAACCGTAGACAAAATGGTATCGGCAGGCACCGTGAAGGCGGCATCCATACCAGAGAATATCGTATTGTCAAAGAGGCGGGCTATCAAGATGCCATACACTACCAAGGCAATATTGTTGCCTACGAGCATCGTACTGACAAAGCCGTTCGGATGATTGTAAAATAAAGAAAGCAGCCGTTGGGTAAGCCCATTTTTGTCCTTGTCCATCTCCGCCAACATACGATTGGAAGAGACGAAGGCTATCTCCATACCACTGAAGAAAGCCGAAAATACCATTGTGACAAGGATGCCCACAACGAGACTGATATCTACCTGTTCCATAATGCTTTACTATATTTCGTCAGTGCATGATAGGGATGGTGGTGGCTCTCACTGGTGTAGCCTGCTGACGGACAGGCGCAACACTAGCGGTATCGCCAGGCGCAGGAGCAGAATTGTCGGTGCCCCCCGTAAAGTCTCCCTTCTCAAAGCTACCTTTCGAATTGCTTACATAATAACGTGTCATCTTCTCATCACTTCTGAAATAGGTACCCTGAAGGGTACGTTCTGGAGTAATGAGCTTACTGAATACATTGCTTGAAATCTCATGCTTGTTCTCATCCCAAGTAAGTTGCTCGCTGGTAAAGCGCAACCCATCCTTGGTAAGAATCCGCACACGTCCATAAAGTCTCCAAATTTTCTGCTGGTCAAAGTAATAAGCCGTATCGCACTGGATGTAACTGTTG
Organism: Oribacterium sp.; assembly: GCA_963609615.1. Taxonomy (GTDB): domain Bacteria; phylum Bacteroidota; class Bacteroidia; order Bacteroidales; family Bacteroidaceae; genus Prevotella. Next base: position 37,411 of record CAVDKC010000005.1, on the reverse strand, counting down.
ATATGGAATTTCTCGTCAAACTGCTCCAGCAGCATGCCTTTTTCAAAAATCCAGCGGGAAGGATTGCGGTTGGTATTGACCTCCCAACGCTCTGTCACGATACGGTACTTGATGACTCCTGAATCACTTATCAGCGTATTTACGCCATAAGATGTCATCATAGCCACGGAGTCTTTGTCACGTATGGCTGGCGCAGTATGCTCCACTTGGTCTTGGCAAGCAGCCAAGACCAAGCACATCATCATGCTGATAAATATAAAGTGTCTTGTCTTATACATTATTATATATATAGAAGAGTAAGCTAGCCTCTGCCCCGAAAGGCAAGGAGACGATTACTGCATCTTCCATTTCTTAAACCAGTCCTCATTGAAGGTAAACCCGATATTGATGCGGAATGTATTCTCCTTGATGAGGTCCTTGGCAGAACTCTTTACCCACTGACCGCTGATATTGAGCTGAGAGCGGTTGTTATAGGAATTGACGATAGGAATGCCGAAACCTGCACTCACGGAGAGTTCCTTAGGTCCGTCTACCCCATTCACCTGACAGTAAGGAGTGGCATAACTTACGCCAGCACGATAGTTAACTCGCTTCAGGAATGAGCGGTTGCGCTCTCCATAACAGTATTGGACACCCAGATTTACCTTGTGGCGGTCTTTGTAGACACCATCCTTCAGGTAATATTTAGACGACTCGAAGCTAGGATAGCCCAGGCTGCCCCACTTCTGCAAAGTATAGTCTAACCCCACTTTCCACTGTCCTGCATGATTCCACATCAAGCCAGCCCCCATCATGTGAGGCAACTTAAGGCCATTTTCCAAAGACAAGGTGTCGGCGAAGACCTGGCTAGTCTGAGAGGAAGTCGAGGAATTGATTACATTGGTACTACCTATGTTGTGACCTGGCGAATAAGTAAGACCAAGCGTAAGCCAGTCGTTCTTGGTGATTTTGTGAGTATACTGCACACCAAAATCAAACTTATAGCTAGTAACATGACCTGTGTAGGTACGAGACAATGTCTTCACGTAGGAGTCGCTATAGTCGTTGGAAACGGCGCGCGTATAGTCTCCCCACAAATAAGAGACATTGGCTCCGAACGAAAATCCCTGAAAAGGAGCCCATGCCGCACCTACATATACCTGATGGATACCGCCCTCGCCAGAATAAGTATTGGCGTAAGTGGCATCATACTTGTCAAGTTTCTCGCTTGCATTAGGACTATAAGTGTAACTGTATCCCACATTGGTAAAAGGAATAACACCAAAACTCATGCCCACATGCCGCACCAATCGAAAGCCAGCTACGGCATACTCGAAATTGGCATTGTTGGCATTGATCTTGCGACGATTGCCCTCTGAGGTCATGCCGTCGAAGTTGGTTACCTGTCCAGAGATACCTGCATCAAAGATAAAAGTGGTGGAGTCGAGAGCTGCGTATGAGGCCGGGTTCAGGTAGTTCACTTGGTTATGCTCATGGAATCCCAATCCTACGCCATTCATACCCCGATTGAAACCCGAAGTTTGGTCAGACAACACACCTAGGCCATACTGGCTATATGGAGAATTGGTACCACTTTGGGCTTTTGCGAAAAGAGCTGTACCCAACAAGAGGGTCGCTAAGAAAATCTGTCTCATTTATATGATAATTCAATCAAAATTCTATTCAGAGTGCAAAAGTATTAAAAAAAATCTAGAAAAAAGAAGGATAATCCAAAATAATAAGGTATTTTTGCATCGTGAAACGTTTTAAGTATCTTTTTAGAGTCATTTTAGCAGTTATTTTACTCTCTTTAACTACTGAAGTGACTGCACAGGACTCATCAGACGGCAACACCTCTAGCATCTCTGTGCAAAATGAACGCGCCAACGAGGTAGCCACGGCTTGGCTAGACTCCGTTGACATATCCCTCTTGACCTGCGGCCCAGGACAAGAGGTGTGGTCATATTATGGACATACCGCCCTACGCATACAGGATAAGGCACACGGCAGCGACGTAGCCGTAAACTGGGGCATGTTCAGCTTTAAGCAAGACTACTTCATCCTCCGCTTCGTGTTCGGTCTCACCGACTACCAGATTGGCATTTATCCGATGGATGCCTTCCTCGCCGAGTATGCCGCTGAAGGGAGATGGGTGTACCAACAGGTTATCCGCCTCTCGCGGGCAGAGAAGCTCAAGATACTGCGCGCCATCGAGGAGAATGCCAAGCCCGAGAACAGGACTTACAGGTACAACTTCTTCTACGACAACTGCACTACCAGAGCCAGGGAGATGATACTGACCAACATCGGCAACTGTACCAACTTCGACAATACAAATACCCTGTCTACCTATCGAGAGGAGATTCACCATCTGAACACCCACCACCGCTGGGCACGATTCGGGAACGACCTTTTGCTGGGCTTCCAGGCAGACCAGAACATCAGCAGGCGTGAATGGGAATTTCTACCAAAGAACTTATGCAAGGACTTTGCCACAGAAGGAAGAACCGACTTGGTCAATTCACCGACCGCCACAGCCGATACGAATCCTGCTACTGCAAGCAAGAGCTATATCACACTCGTAGACAATGCCTACTACCTCATCGAGCCACAGACAAAGGCTGAGGCGACAGAAAACGCTATCACGCCACTAACAGCACTTGGGGTCATCGGAATTCTCATCGCCAGCATCACCCTACTGGAAGTATACTACAAAAAGAACCTCTGGTGGCTAGACACCCTCCTGCTCGTGATGACAGGCTTGCCGGGACTCATACTGCTGGCTATGGTTTTCTCCGAGCACCCTACAGTGCAAGGAAACTTCCAAATACTCATACTCAACCCATTCAACCTCCTCTTTGCGTGGAAGACGGCAAAAGTGATGAGAAAAGGCAAGCTGCCCCTCTATTACGAGATATGGGGAGCGTTGCTGCTTCTGTCATTCTTCACACAGATATGGCAGAGCTATGCGGAAGGCATGACACTTTTGGCATTATCTTTGCTAGTAAGGTATGCGGCAAAGTCTATCCTACTCGACTTGGGAGACAACAAGTTCGGACTCAAGAAGTTCGTAGTAAACAAATTCATTATCAAAAAGAAAAGAAGAAAAAACAAGCTAGGGGGCATCCGCTAGCAACGCATAAAATATGATGGTAAACAGATATATCACAGCCCTTCTCGTTGTCCTGGCGGCAACAGGCATGGAGGCGCAGACTTATCAGCAGGCGCTGAAGTTTGCGCTCACAGATATATCCTACGATGAATTTATCCAGCAACCGGAGGCAAAGGCATTGGAGGAAGACATCCTCTGCGCACTCAAAGCCATCAAGGCTGCATCAGAGGATGAAAGCATCGCAGAGCATCATCATGTACTCTCGGCTGCACTTGCCACCGAGACCTCTGACATTCTGACAGACAAACATTCATATATTTGTTTTTATCCCCATATCGGGTCCAAATACAGGGCTCCTTATGGGAGTATTGTTATCCGAGGGCCAGATTTCGAGCATTTCCTGACGAAAGATTGCTGATTTACAGATATTTTTCGTACCTTTGCAGAATCTTAACAAATTTCGAATAACAATAAAACATAAATATACAATGAACTTTAACAAAATTCTTCAGTCATTGTTTGGCAACAAGTCAACTCGCGATATGAAGTTGATCCAGCCTATCGTAGAGAAAATCAAGGCAGAATACCCTAACATCCAGGCCTTGAGCAATGACGAACTTCGTGCAAAAACCAAGGCTATCCAAAAGTACGTACAGGAGTACGCCAAGGAGGAGAAAGCCAAGATAGCTGACCTCAAGGCAAAAATCGAGGACACTCCTATCGACGAGCGTGAAGGCATCTTCAACCAGATAGACAAGTTGGAGAAGGAAGCTCTCGACAAGTATGAGGTTGCACTCAACGAGGTATTGCCTCAAGTATTCGCCATCGTAAAGGATACCGCCCGCCGTTTCGCTGAAAACGAGGAGACGGTAGTAACAGCTACCGATTTCGACCGCGAGCTGGCTTCAGACCCAGCCAAGGACTTCGTTACCATCGAGGGCGACAAGGCTATCTACCACAATCACTGGACAGCTGGTGGCAACGACCTTAAGTGGGAGATGATCCACTATGACGTTCAGCTTTTCGGTGGTACCGTATTGCATCAGGGTAAAATCGCCGAGATGGCAACTGGTGAGGGTAAGACTCTCGTAGGTACCTGTCCTGTATTCTTGAACGCCTTGACCGGCAACGGCGTGCACGTGGTAACCGTGAACGACTACTTGGCTAAACGTGACTCCGAATGGATGGGGCCTCTCTATATGTTCCACGGTCTCTCAGTAGACTGTATCGACAAGCATCGTCCTAACTCTGATGACCGTCGCAAGGCTTACCAGGCAGACATCACCTTTGGTACCAACAACGAGTTTGGTTTCGACTACCTGCGTGACAACATGGCTACCAGTCCTGCCGACCTCGTACAGCGCCAGCACAACTACGCCATCGTCGATGAGGTAGACTCCGTGTTGATCGACGATGCCCGTACACCGTTGATTATCTCCGGTCCTATCCCTAAGGGCGACGACCAGATGTTTGAGCAGTACCAGCCATTGGTAGAAAGACTCTACGAGGTACAGCGCAAGCAGGCCACCGAGCTGCTCGCCGAGGCCAAGAACAAAATCAACGAGGGTAACAAGACCAAGAACCAACAACTCACAGAAGAAGGTTTCCTTGCCCTCTACCGTTCATACAAGGCACTGCCTAAGAACAAGCCGCTCATCAAGTACCTCTCTGAAGAGGGTATCAAGGCTGGACTTCTGAAGACAGAGGAGTACTACATGGCCAACAACAACCGTGAGATGCCTAAGGCTGTGGAGCCTTTGTACTTCGTAGTAGACGAGAAACTGAACTCAGCCGACCTTACCGACAAGGGTACAGACTGGTTGGCTAAGCAGGTAAACGACAAGGAACTGTTCGTATTGCCAGACATCACTACAGAACTCAGTGAACTGGAGGCTCGCACAGACATCACCGACCAAGAGCGTCTCGACATCAAAGACGAGAAATTGGCTCACTACGGTGTACAGAGCGAGCGTGTACACACCTTGCAGCAGTTGCTGAAGGCATACACCATGTTCAACAAGGATGACGAGTATGTAGTAATGGACGGCCAGGTAAAGATTGTGGATGAGCAGACGGGCCGTATCATGGAGGGTCGCCGCTGGAGCGACGGTTTGCACCAGGCTGTAGAAGCCAAGGAGCATGTGAAGGTAGAGGCTGCCACACAGACATTCGCCACCATCACCCTACAGAACTATTTCCGTATGTACCACAAGCTCTCTGGTATGACCGGTACTGCAAGCACTGAGGCAGGTGAGTTCTGGGACATCTACAAGCTCGACGTAGTGGAAATTCCTACCAACCGCCCTATCGCCCGCAAAGACCTCGACGACCGTGTATATAAGACCGCCCGTGAGAAGTATCGTGCCGTCATCGACGAGATAGAGGAGATGCGTAACGCAGGTCGTCCAGTCTTGGTAGGTACAACATCTGTAGAGATTTCGGAGTTGCTGAGCAAGATGCTCAAGATGCGCAATATCCCTCACAATGTATTGAATGCCAAGTTGCACCAGCAGGAGGCACAGATTGTGGCAGAGGCAGGCCGCTCTACCAATGGCAAGGGTGCCGTAACCATCGCCACCAACATGGCTGGTCGTGGTACCGATATCAAGTTGACTCCTGAGGTAAAGGAGGCTGGTGGTCTTGCCATCATCGGTACAGAGCGTCATGAGAGCCGTCGTGTAGACCGCCAGTTGCGTGGTCGTGCCGGTCGTCAGGGTGACCCAGGTTCTTCTGTATTCTATGTATCATTGGAAGACAAGTTGATGCGTCTCTTCGCCTCAGAGCGTATCGCCAAGGTAATGGACCGTCTCGGCTTCGAGGATGGCGAGCGTATCGAGAGTCCGATGATCAGCAAGAGCATCGAGCGTGCACAGCGCAAGGTAGAGGAAAACAACTTCGGTATCCGTAAGCACCTCTTGGAGTATGACGACGTGATGAACCGTCAGCGTACCGTAATCTACGAAAAACGCCGCCATGCCTTGATGGGCGAGCGTATCGGTATGGACATCGCCAACATCATCTGGGACCGTGTGCTCAATATTGTAAACAACAACGACTTCGCAGGTGCCAAGGAAGAGTTCCTGAAGGTACTCGCCATGGAGATTCCATTTGCCGAGAACGAATACGAGTCAGGAAAGCGTGAGGATATCGCAGAGCGTGCCTTCCAGGAAGCTATGGCTGCATTCAAGCGCAAGACCGACCGCATCCAGACTACCGCCCTGCCTATCATCCAGCAAGTATACGAGAACCAGGGAGCTATGTACTCTCGCATCATGGTACCTATCACAGACGGCAAGCGCATGTACAACATTCCTTGCGACCTCAAGGAGGCTTACGAGAGCGAGGCCAAGAGCGTGGTGAAGGAGTTTGAGAAGAGCGTAGTGCTCCACATCATCGATGACGACTGGAAGGAGAACCTCCGCAAGCTCGATGAACTTCGCCATTCTGTACAGAACGCCAGCTACGAGCAGAAGGATCCCCTCTTGATCTTCAAACTCGAAAGTGCCAAGATTTGGGATGCGATGATCAACGAGATGTACGACCGTATCGCCAGCATATTGATGCGTGGTCAGATACCGGTAATGGAGCAACAGCAGCCTGTACAGGAAGCAGCCCCAGAGCAGCACACTCAGCAGAACTACGTAGAGAGCAAGGTAGACATCGATGCTGAGCGCGAGGCACAAGAGGCAGCCGCCAACCAGGACACTCGCGAGAACGCTGAGGCAAACCGCACTCCTTATCGTGCCGAGCACATGCCTCGCCCCAACGATCCATGCCCATGCGGCAGCGGCAAGAAGTTTAAGAACTGCCACGGCAGAAACTTGTAAACATGAATGATGTTACCTATATTTAATTAAGGTATAAAGGAAATAGACGTCATTATAAATAATGAAAGAAATACCTAGACTTGGTGAACTGCTCATCATTTCTAGGTATTTTTGTTTCTAATCGCATCCTTTGCCACCCGGTTGCAAATTATTATTAGTAATTTTGCAGTAGAAAAGATTTTATAGGAGGGCTAAAAAGCCCTAAAGCATAAGAAAAGAAATGAAATTATCAGAACTCAAAACAGGTGAGAGTGGCGTAATCGTCAAGGTTTCAGGTCATGGTGGCTTCCGCAAGAGAGTCATCGAGATGGGCTTTATCAAGGGCCAGAAAGTAGATGTGCTCTTAAACGCTCCCCTCCAAGACCCTGTAAAATACAAAATCATGGGCTATGAGGTTTCTCTCCGTCATAGCGAGGCAGACCACGTGGAGGTGGTCTCGGTAAATGATGCGAAAAACGACAAGCAGCTCAATAAGGCCGACCAGACAGGACACGAACAGGTAATCGGTTCAAAGGTCGTAAACACAGAGGAGCAGGACGAACAAGCGCTCGGCGACAAGATGCTAGTATCTGAGAAGGAAGCATCAGCAAACAGCGAGGCCCGTGCCGAACAGGAAGCCGACCGCCTGCACCATGTCATCAACGTGGCACTCGTAGGCAACCCCAACTGCGGAAAGACCTCCTTGTTCAACTTTGCATCGGGTGCCCACGAACGTGTGGGCAACTATAGCGGTGTAACCGTGGATGCCAAGGTGGGCGAAGCCGAATACAACGGTTACCACTTCAACCTTGTAGACCTCCCTGGCACCTATTCGCTCTCCGCCTATTCGCCAGAGGAACTCTATGTACGCAAGCAACTCATAGAGCACACTCCTGATGTCGTTATCAATGTAATCGACACCAGCAACCTGGAGCGCAACCTCTACCTCACCACCCAGTTGATAGACATGCACATCCGCATGGTTTGCGCCCTCAACATGTTTGACGAGACCGAGAAGCGCGGCGACAACATCGACTACGACAAGCTGGGCGAGCTCTTCGGCCTGTCTATGATTCCTACCGTCTTCACCAACGGCCGGGGAGTAGAAAAGCTTTTCGACACCATCATCAAACTCTATGAGAGCAAGGAAGACACCAATGCCCACTATCGCCATATCCACATCAACCACGGACATGAGATAGAGCACGGTATCGAACACATCCAGAAGTATCTGAAGGCAGACGACAGCATCCGCCAACGCTACTCCACCCGATACCTCAGCATCAAACTCCTGGAGAACGACAAGGATGCCGAGCAGTATGTAAGCCAGTTTAACACCGCCAAAGACATCTTCGCGGCACGCGACGAGGCGGCAAAGCGCGTGAAGGAAGAGACGCTCGAAGACAGCGAGACAGCCATCATGGATGCCAAATATGGTTTTATTCACGGAGCCTTACAGGAAGCTGGATATGAGACAGGCAATGCCAAGGACACCTATCAGGTAACCCATCTCATCGACAGCATCTTGACCAATAAGTATGTAGGTTTCCCTATCTTCATTCTCCTGTTGTTCATCATGTTCTCCGTCACCTTCGTATTGGGCGACATCCCTATGGGATGGATCGAGGACGGCGTGGCATGGCTGGGCGAGACCATCAGCACCAATATGCCAGACGGCCCAGTGAAGGATATGCTCGTGGATGGTGTCATCGGCGGTGTGGGAGCTGTCATCGTATTCCTGCCACAAATCTTGATACTCTATTTCTTCATCTCGTATATGGAGGATTCGGGCTATATGGCCCGTGCCGCCTTCATCATGGACAAGCTGATGCATAAGATGGGCCTGCACGGCAAGTCGTTCATCCCGCTGATTATGGGCTTCGGATGCAATGTGCCTGCCGTGATGGCTACCCGTACCATCGAGAGCCACCGTTCCCGCCTCATCACGATGCTGATATTGCCCATGATGAGCTGTTCGGCACGCTTGCCTATCTACATCATGGTTATCGGAACTTTCTTTGCCCTGCAATACCGCTCGCTCATCATGATAGCCCTCTATCTGATAGGTATCGTGATGGCAATCATCATGAGCCGCATTTTTGCATCGTTCGTAGTAAAGGGCGAAGACACCCCGTTCGTAATGGAATTGCCTCCCTATCGCTTCCCTACCTGGAAGGCCATCGGTCGCCATACCTGGGAGAAAGGCAAGCAGTACTTGAAAAAAATGGGTGGCATCATCCTCGTGGCCAGCATCATCGTATGGGCACTCGGCTACTTCCCTCACAATGAGGAGCTTGACAATCAGGCTCAGCAGGAGCAGAGCTACCTCGGAAGAATAGGAAAGGCCATCGAGCCCATCTTCACCCCCCAAGGCTTCGACTGGAAGCTCGACGTGGGTTTGGTTTCGGGCGTAGGCGCCAAGGAGATTGTTGCCTCAACTATGGGCGTACTCTATAGCAACAACGACAGTTTTGGCGATGATGACGATTATAACGACGAGAACGGCAAGTACGAGGTCTTGAAGAAGCAGATGACCAGCGACCTGCAGAAGACCTACGGCTACACGGATGCCGAGGCTGCATCGAAGGCCACACTCACAGCCTTCTGTTTCCTCCTCTTCGTACTGCTCTACTTCCCTTGCACCGCCACCATCGCAGCCATCAAGGGCGAGACGGGCAGCTGGAAATGGGCAGGATTCGCCGCTGGCTACACCACGCTCTTGGCATGGGTAGTATCGGCAGTGGTATTCCAGATAGGAAGCCTGTTTATATAAAAACACCCTATTTGATGATATGCCAAAGAAGGTGAACCAGTTCCCTTCTTTGGCAGTTTCTTGTTTATCATCATTTTTCTTCGTTTAAGTCTATAGACAATACTGCCTCTCCTTCCTTCGAAGTGTCGGCCTCACGTGGGAAATACACCGGCATGTTCTTCTGCAAGGGGAGTATGCGCAGCTCCAGCGTCTTGCACTCCTTCGCCAATCGCCACAAGCCCATCAGGAATGGACGACCGTTGTAGAAGTTATCACCTATCAACTTGCCGTCGGCATACAGTCGGGCACAGTCGCCACGGTAGTTTATTGTCATGAGTTTTCTTCCCTCCAGCATATCTCCCGAGAGATTGATTTCGTACACGGCAGCCTTCTTGAAGTCGGCATCGGCAGGCTCCTCTGCCACCTTCTGTACGCCAAGGGTGACAGTACGTTCACCCTCCGCCTCCTTTATCTTACGGAATGAAGGGGACTGCAGCTTTTCGTTCGGGGCATTACCATCGTTCTTCGCTTCTCCATCGCTGAGGAACAGGCGTTCCGCATCATGCGATTCCAAGAGATAGATGTTCTTATAGACAGGCTTGGCAATGCCCCTGGCCTTCACATTCCTCAACACCTTGCCATCAACAGCAATTTCTGTGGGTACACCCTTGATTTGCTCCAAGTATATCTTGCCGTCGCGACGGGCTATGAGCTGGGCGGTGGCGTAGCGGATGTCGTCTACATTTACGGGGAAGATGCACGTCGTACCGGCAGGGATGGTCATTGCACGCTGGGGGAACTTCACGCCGCACACCTCAAACTGCACATTCTTCTTGGCCGTGAGGTTCTGTAGTCGATCGTAGTTGTTGACGAAGACAAAACCGCTTTCGCCCTTTGAGCGGTAAGACCAGCGGAGATGAGAGTCGTCGCCCTTGGCAATGTCCTGTGCACAAGGGAAAGTAGCCTCCATCGGTGCCAGCACTTCTGCATAGTCGTGCATAAAGAGATGCAACTTTCTGAGCATGAAGTAATGGGGATTCTTCTGTCCGAATTCTCCCAACGGTGCCTGGAAATCGTAGGTCTTTACTGGCATATCGTTATAGTTGGTAGCTGGAGTGCGCTGGTTCTCGTTGAGATACGTGGCGCTACCGTCATCGTTGCCTCCGGGCATAAGTCCTGTAGGGTTGGTTCCGCCGTGATACATGTAGTAGCCCAAGAGGTTGCTGCCACTGCCCAACTTCACGACGGCCATCGAATAAGCATCCTCGGGATAAACATACGGACGGCGGTGGTAGGCCGTAGCCATGCCGCCTCCCAGTTCGCAAGTGAAGTAAGGATACCTGCTGTCTTCCTGGCTCGTCTTGGCCTCTTGCTTGCCCAGCTGCTCGGTAGCAATGGCAGTGCTGCTGCGGAAAGCCTTGAAGTTGAAAGCCTTGTAGTAGTTGCCGGCGGTCTCCTTCAGTTCTCTCTCCCAAAAGCCGTCAGCATAGTCGCCGTAGAGCGGAATCATCTCGCCGTAAGGCACTGGCGTGCGAAGCTCTGGCCACCCAGTGCGGGTATAGAAAGGCAAGTCGAAACCTACCTCCTTCGCTATCCTCTTCAGTGCCATCAGGTAGCTCCCCCTACCACGGTATTCATTGTCAAACTGGGCGGCGACCACCGGGCCTCCGTCCTTCCACTGCAGCCCTTGTGTCTGCGAGAATATCTGGCGATACAGTTCTGTGGTATATTTGAGGAATACAGGATTCTCCTCTCTCATCTTGCAGCCCTTCTTAAACATCCAGTCGGGGATGCCGCCATTGCGCACCTCGCCGTGGCAGAAGGGACCGAGCCTCAGCACCACGGGCATACCCTCCTGCTTGCATATCTCGAGGAAGGCACGCAGGTTGCGCTGTCCGCTCCAGTTGAACACGCCTTCCACTTCCTCCACATGGTTCCAGAACACGTAGGCGGCAAGGATGGTAACGCCACCCTCTTTCATCTTCCGCACTTCCCTCGCCCATTCTTCCTTCGGAATGCGGGAATAGTGTACTTCGCCCATGACAGGCACCACCCGCTTGCCGTCGAAGACAAGGCTGTGTTCATCCCAACTGATAGACTGGGCAGGAATCTGTGCCAGCGCATCCACAGACAGGAGCGACAGCACAGTCAATGCCGACAAAATAAGATTCTTCTTCATCTACGGTTTCGTTTAGGTTTATAATACTGTTGCAAAGATAGTCACTTTGTCTGATAGTCAACTATACGTTTTGACTAAAAAACACAAAAAAATGGCTACACATAGTCACGTCTTGTCATGCCTATGTGTAGCTATCAAGAAATATGGAAGCATATGCTATACAGTTCATTTATTCTTCCTTCAGTCTTTTGCTTACCTTGATGGATATAAACGCAATCATCAGTCCCAAGCAAGCAGCAATACTCAATGCTATCCGCAAGTTGGTAGCCTCAGAGAGCCATCCGATGACGGGAGGACCTACCAGGAAGCCGAAGAAACTGATGCTCGAAACGATGGTGATGGCGATGCTCGCCTTGATGGTGCCGAGCTTGCCGGCGATGCTATAGCAGATAGGCACGGAAGAGGAGATGCCGAAGCCTACGAGCAGGAAGCCAAGAGTGGCAGGGATGAGATAAGGCAAAGCCGCAGCCAACCATAAGCCCACAAGTATCAGAGCACCACAGGTCTTCAACACCCTCGACGGTCCATACTTCGTAACAAAACCGTCGGCAAGGAACCGCCCCAAGGTCATCGCTCCCATGCCTGCTACATACCCGGCACGGATGAAAGCCTCATCGGGCTTCACTACAGAAGAGAAATACACACTACTCCAGTCGTACACCGTTCCCTCACAGAACATTCCGGCGAAGCCCATCAGTCCGAGCAGGAAGAGCACGGGGTCGATGGTCTTGAAGGAGAACTTCGGCACATCCTCTTCCTCCGCCTGTGCCGTGGCATCGTTGACAAGATACCTGAATCCCGCAGCTACGATGGCGAGGCTCATCACCAAGATGGCTCCGAAATGCACCTCTATCGGCAGAATGGTGTTGGCAAAGATGGCTCCGATGATGCCTCCGGCAAATCCGCCCAGGCTCCACAGACCGTGGAAGGACGACATAATGTTGCGCCCATACATCTTCTCCACCAAACAAGCCTGCGTGTTGGTGGCAATGTTCATGAGGTTCGCCATCATACCAAAGCCCACCAATGCCAATATCAAGCGGAAAACACTACTGCTGCCCCCGATGCCCACCAATACGGCGGCATAAAGTACTTCTGAAAGCACGAGCATTTTTTTGCTTCCAAACTTATTGACCAAGACTCCCGAAAAAGCCATCATCAGGAGTTGTCCGATAGGTATGGCGAAAAGCACTGTTCCCAGCTGACCGTTGCTCAGCCCGAGCATGTGCTTAACATCCGGTATACGGCTTGCCCAACTGGCAAACACGGCTCCCGGCACAAAATAGTAAGCAGCCACGGCCAGGCGCTTACGACGCAAATCTCTTGCTTGTTCAAAACTTGTCATCCTTTTATTTCTTAATTATATATTACCTTTTAATCTTAGCGGCTGCAAAATTACGAAAAAAAGTAGAATAAAAATGACATTTGCACGAAAATGATGGCCGCATATCAAAATATTGTAGCCAAAGACATACGAGACACAGAAGGCGACCGTTTCAGCAGAATCTGTTGAAACGGTCGCCTGAATGATGTCGGCATGCTCACCTATATGCCAATCTATTATATCATGTTCATCGACGCAACGGGCATTGGCAATCGAGACATATACTTTTGAAGGGGGAAAAAAAACGAACTTCATGCAGCGTCATTGTAGTTTTTTTTGTACCTTTGCAACCAGCAAAAACAAATCAAGACTAAGACAATGAAGAAACAATCTCTCCTCACTTTGGCTTTCGCCCTCTCTCTGGGCTTGCCAACATCTACATTCGCCCAAAAGGCGATGACCAAGAAAGAAATAGCTGAGAAGGAAAAGCAGTTCAAGGCCTTGCAACACCCCTGGAAGGGCAAGCGGGTGGCTTACTTCGGCGACTCCATCACCGACCCTCGCGTCAAGGCATCCAAGGTAAAGTACTGGGAATTCCTACAAGACTGGCTCGGCATCACCCCTTATGTCTATGCCATCAGCGGCAGACAGTGGAATGACATTCCCCGCCAAGCGGATGCCCTACAGAAGGAGCACGGCGACGACTTCGACGCCATCCTCATCTTTATAGGTACCAACGACTATAATGCCGGCATCGCTCTGGGCGAATGGTACACAGAGACAGTAGATTCCGTCAAAGCCGCCGTACATAAGCCCAGCGAGATTGTAGCTCGTCGCCACCGCCACTTTGCCATGGACAAGAACACCTTCCGCGGCAGAATCAACATCGCCCTCTCGAAATTGAAGCAGATGTACCCTACGAAGCAAATCGTATTGATGACTCCTATCCACCGCGCTTACTTCGGCAGCAGCGACAAGAACATCCAGCCAGACGAAATGTACGAGAACGTGCGCGGCCTCTACTTCGACGAGTATGTGAAGGCGGTGAAGGAGGCGGGCAATGTATGGGCAGTGCCTGTCATAGACCTCAACTCCCTCTCCGGCCTTTTTCCTATCTATGACGCCGGTGCCAAGATGTTCAACAAGATGGATACCGACCGCCTGCACCCTAATGACTTAGGGCATCAGCGCATGGCGAAGACCATCATGTACCAGCTCTCCGCATTGCCTTGCGATTTCTAGAAACATGATGAGGTAGAAGTCTGAGAATTACTTCCATTTTACGGTGACTGCCTGCCCCGTGTATTTCACCATTTTTCCTTTTGGAGCCTTAGTGAGGTTGACACCCTGGCTGTTCTGCGCACTTACGAGGATGACATTGAAACGACGCTTCTGGAGCATACCGTCGAATGCCCCCTTGCGGGCACCGATGGTAACGGTCTTCCGGGCATCATCGTACTGGATGTCTATCGTGCTATACTTGCCCTTCTCGTAATTGTAGTTGGTACCCTCGTCCTCGTAGATGGTAAACTGCCCGTCCTTGCCTGCATATACATAGAGGTCGATAAGCTCTGGCTTCTTCTGGTCGCTCCATTCCATCTCCGGACCTACAGGGAGGATGGCACCCTCAGGGCAGAATACTGGTATCTTATCGTATGGAGCGTCTGCCACGATGGTCTGGCCTCCTATATAGTATTTGCCTGTATAGAAATCGTACCATCCCTTCTGCTGAGGCAGATAGACGTTGCGACTATATTTTTGGTACTCGCCCACAGGACAAGCCATCAAGGCTGAGCCGAACATCCACTGGTCCTTGATGTCGTAAACATGGTTGTCGCCATTGAAGTCCATCACGAGCGCACGCATCATGGTATAGTCCTTCAGATGAACCATACCTGCCATACTGTAGAGGTAAGGCATCAGTCGATAACGGAGTTTGTCGTAAGCCACGATAGTCTTGTAAGCAGGATGATCGGCAGGAGCAATGTTCCAAACCTCACGGGTAGGCCACTGACCATGGGTGCGATAGAGCGGAACGAAGCAACCAAACTGGTTCCAACGGGCCTGCAACTCACGCCATTCCTTCAAGTCGGCATTCTCCTTGCCAGTCTTGTCAAACTCCTGCTGGGCAGACACATAGCGGTTCTCTACACAGAAACCACCTTGGTCCATACCCCAGAAAGGCAGACCAGCCAAAGAGTAGTTCATACCAGCAGTCATCTGCGCACGCATATCCTCCCAACGGGTAGCGATATCGCCCGACCAAGTAGCGGTGCTGTAACGCTGCTCGCCCGCAAAACCAGAACGGGTCAAGAGGAATACCCGCTGGTTGGGGTTCACTGACCGCTGCCCATTGTAGATGGCATCTGCATTCACGATGCTATAGGCATTGAAGTATTCGGTAGAAGTACCGAGGGCAGTAGGACCACAGAGGGTTTTGCGATACCACATCGGGGTACAGTCGCGCACGTTAGGTTCGGATGCATCCATCCACCAAGCATCTACGCCAAACTGATACTTACTATAGAGATTCTCGTCCATCTGACGCCAGAACATCTTGCGGGCACCCGCATCGTAAGCATCATAGAAAGAGCCACGAAAACCGAGCCAGTCATGGATATCGTCTTTGATGGCCTGGTGATACATCCATCCCTTGCCATCCAGTTCCTTATAGTTTTTCACTGTATCGTAGAACTTAGGCCATACGGAAATCATGAATCTTCCGTGCATAGCATGTACGCTGTCGAGCATAGCTTGTGGGTTAGGATAACGAGACGACTCAAATTCGTGACTACCCCAAGAATCGAGTTTCCAGTAGTTCCAGTCCTGTACGATGTTGTCCACAGGTATATGAAGGTCTCGGAACTTCTTCAGGTTCTCCTCGATGTCCAGACTGCTCTGATAGCGCTCACGGCTCTGCCAGAAACCGAGCACCCACTTAGGATAAACGGGAGCCTTGCCCGTCAAGGTACGGTAGCCAGAGATGACTTCGTCCATATTCTGACCAGCGATGAAGTAGTAGTCCATATCGGGCGACATCTCGCTCCAGATGCTCAACTGATTCTTCTCTGCCTCTGAGCGGGGAGCTGCCACACGCAGACCGCAGTAAGACACATCGCCGTCTGGCTGCCACTCGATACGGACAGGAGTCTTCTTGCCTTTCTCTATAGCAACGTCAAACTTATAAGAGTTAGGATTCCAGGCTGTACGCCAACGCTCCGGCACCACCAACTTGCCGTCGATGTAAATCTTCATGTATCCTGCGTAGTAGAGGATGAATTGATAGAAGCTGCTGGCAGGAGCCTCTACATAACCCTCATAAACTACCTTGGACCCGTTCAAGGCAAAGTCTTTCGGCAAGTTTTGGATGCCACCCTTATCGGTAGTTTTGCAAACCTCAGAAGCCTCAGGCATCGCATACTCGAAGTAGATGCTATCCTCGCCACGTACTATTTTCTGCCCGTTCTTAGCTACATAAGTACCTGTCAACTGTCCTTCCTTTCCATCCTTGTCATAGAGTTTGAAGGCGCGGTTGAGTTGGAGATAATCCTCATGATTACCCCAACGGCAGTAGGAATAAGAATCCCATAGAATACCATAATTCTTGTTGGAAATAACAAAAGGCACACTCACCTTCGTATTATATTGGAAGAGGTCTTCGTTCTTGCCCTTCATATTGAGCTCCTCGCTCTGGTGCTGTCCGAGACCATAGAAAGCCTCATTGTCTGGAGAATCGAAGAGGGCACGCCACGACCACCCATGCTTCTGCGCCTCTGGCACCTTGGCGATGTCTACGCCTATCTCATGGTCGGGCACGGTGAAAGACTTGAAAGTCTTGCCGCCCTGAGCCACCTCATTGAGGAGTACGTTACCCTTAAGGTCATAGAAGGTAATATGCCCAGTAGTCTCATTCAAGACAACACGCATGGCTGCGGTAGTAATGACGAGACGGTCGCCCTGCTCCTCCACCCTGTAATTGGGCTTGGCAGTCTGAGGCACAATGATAAGACTCTGCTTGTTACGGAAGTTCTGCTCCGCCGTAGCCTGCACACGGACAATCTTGTCGCCCACCACCTGTAGGCGAATCTGCGAAGGACCGAAGTCTTGATGTTGGTTCAACAGCACGGTAACGTAGTTACCCTGCTGAGTAAACCCTGCAGCCTGGAGGCCCGAAGCACTCAAGAACAGCACTGCAGAAATGATAAATGTCTTGGTTAGTTTCATGCTTAATTAAGTATTAGTATTAATGAATTTACGGTAAATGTTTGTCTTCCGTCAACTTTTCTCTGAGCTTTCCCTTATCTTGAGAATCATAGGCACCACCTCCTTGTAGATTTTCTCATCTCCGTTGATACTGCGCATCAAAAGTTCGCAAGCCTTGGTGCCCTGCTCATGCGCCTTGTCCATGATGGCAGTGAGACGAGGAGTCACGAATGCCGCAGTATCTCCATCGGTAAAACCGATGATGGCGACATCCTGCGGTATACGCAAGCCCTTTGCCTTGATGGCATCAAAAGCCGCATAGGTGATGATGTCGTTGAAGGCAAGGATGGCATCCGGCCGGTTCTCGCCCTCCAAGAGACGAAGCGTGGCATTACGGGCCACTTCGAAATCTATCTTGTCGCATACCACTAGATTGCGGTCGATAGGTATTTTGTTTTCCCGCAGAGCCTCCAGATAGCCATGCTTGCGCCGGCGCACCATGTCGAGATGGTTGGGACCACCGATAAAGGCGATGCGACGAGAGCCCGTGTCTATCATGTGCTGCGTAGCCTCTTGAGCTGCCACGTCTCCATTGCCCACCACCTGCGAGAACTTATCCTCCAGGCAACAGCGAGCAAAGAAGACGAGCGGGATGCCCATCTGGTGGAGTTCCTCGAAATGAGAATAGTCTACCGTATCTTGTGCCAGACAGGCGATAATGCCCTCCACATGCATGTCGAGAAAGTTATCGAGAGCTTTTGCCTCGCGCTCATGGTCTTCATGGCTATTGGTACTTATCACAGAATAGCCCTGCTTGGAGGCATAGTCCTCGATGCCATCGAGCACGGCTGCATAATAATGTGTCACCAGATTGGGTACGATGACCCCTATCACTCTAGGTGCTTCCTTGCGAAGGCTCTGCGCAAAGGGATTAGGACGATAGTTCAATTCCTTGGCCAACTGTTTCACCTTTTGGGTCATTTCCTCGCCTACCTCATGACTGTTACGCAAAGCTCTCGACACGGTAGCGATACTTACGCCCAGCTGGTCGGCAAGGTCCTTTAGGGATGTTCTTCTTTTCTTCATTATGATATATATACTGTTTCTAGAGAGGAAGTCTACACGTGCAGAGCTACCTCTCCTGACTGTACTTTGAACGTTTTGGGATACCATATCCCCAACTAAGTGCAAAGTTAATAATTTTCTGTAAACTTGCAAACGTTTACGTGATTATTTTCTATGAAAAGTAGGTGTTTTTCTGAAATTACTTGTAATTTTGCACCCAAAAGTAATGAATAGTTGATAATAAGTTAGTTAGAAACCAAAATGGCTTCAGAATGTCGGGAGACAATCTGAAGCCTTATTTTTGTATCGCATCTCTAAATATAGTATTCCGCAGAGTCTACAAGTCCTGCTCGCAGTGCATACTTTGTAGCCTCATGGGCATTGTTGACCCCCAACTTACGGAAGATATTCTTGCGATGGGTGTTGACGGTATGGAAACTGGAGAATCTCTTCTCTGCTATTTCCTTGGTAGTCATGCCCAGGGCAATGTCCTTCAGTACCTCAGTCTCGGTCTTGGTGAGTTTTATCTTTTCTTCTGTATCGTGCTGAGGGGCGAGCAGCACTTCCATCATACGCTGACACACGAAGCGGTTGCCAGCCATGCTGAAACGGATGGCCTCCTTGATTTCTATCATCTGGCTCTCCTTCAGCAGGATACTGAACTGGCGACTGCTAGCAGTGAGTACCCTTACGAAGTCGGTACTCAGGTCTTCGCTGAAGAGCAACCACCGGGTGTATGGGAATCGCTGGTTGAGGATAAGAAGTTCATCGGCATCATTGATGTCGAAGAGCGTGAAGTCGATGATTACGACCACATCCTCGTCCTCTCGAAGGGAGAGCAGCAGCTCTGCCTTGTCTTCTACATACTCGGTCTCCACCTCGTCTCCCAACTGCTGGATAACGTACTGGAGTCCGGCCCTTGTTATGTCTTGCTTGTCTGCTAGCAATATTTTCATCGTAGATTTCTCCTATATTTAGAATGACATCAGGAAGCTCATGCGGATACCCCACTTGCTTACATTTGCATGGTCTAGATAGTTGAGACGGCGCACGTAGTCGACACCGAAGAACTTGAAGATATTGTGCACTCCTGCCGCCAATTCCCAGTATGGCGTATGGCCAAAGGTATAAGAGTTGGTAGGGAACTGGAAGAGGATATTATCGTTCAAATTCTTGCTGGGGTCGTTCTTGTCGGTAAGCTGTCCCCATACACCTTTCACTGCCACATACTCACGCCACTTCAACTTCTTGATGAGCGGAATACGGTTGAGCAACTTGCCGTTCATATCCCATGCCACCGACCAGAACACCTGGCGGTCGCTCAAGAATTCCCAGTCCTTCATCATACTGATGGTGGCCTCCTGCTCAAAGATGGAGAGGTTGACTGGTGGCTGGATGAGCATGGAGAACGGTACCTTGTTCCACTGTACCTTGCCCACTACATTGAAGTCCATATATCCGAAGCTACCCAACCACTGACGCTTGTAGATGCCCAGAGTAGTAAGATTGCTCTTGTACTGACCGCCCATGAAGCCATCAAATCCCGTGGTATGACTCAAGGTAAACTCAGGACTGTCGAGGTTGATGGGCAATCGCTGCTGCTTGGTGTTGACATAGGTTACACCTGGATGGTAGTTGACACTCACGTTCGCCTCGGTAGTACGTATCTTATTCACCTCAGTTCCGTCGCTTACCCTCTTGTAATGCAGGTTGCCCACGGTGCGGTTGCTCTGCCAACGCAGGCTGGTATCAAAGCGGAATCCCCAGTCGGTCTCATAGGTAAAGCCTACCTTCTGGCGCTGGTAGAGATACATCTGGTCTTGCGTGGTGGCCCGGAGGGTCATGAAGAAGTTGTCCTTGTTATGGAGCAAGTTGTCATCGGATGGCGATGTGATGTCATGGCCCAGTTCGAAGGTCAACTTGCGCATCGGGAACTCGAACGGACTGTTTTTCTTCTTGTTGAACGAATACGTGAAGATGTGCCCATAATACCAGTCGTGGCTCTTCGTACCGTATGCCCCATATCCGTCCCAGAAGATGTGAGGGTTGAGGGCTGCCATCGTACGCCCTGCCAGACGCAAGCGCACACCATCCACAAAGTTATTGGAGAGGTAGGTGTTCACTGGTCCTAGGTCGAAGATGCTCCGCTTCTCGCCGTTTTTGTCGGTCTTGTGAGCCACCTCGACATAGTTCTCCATCAAGGCTCTTACGCAGAAGATGATGTATTTGAATCCCTTGGAGTTCTCCATGCGCTTGATAAAGCTGTCCATCGACGACTCGCTCTTGGTGAGATCCACCTGTCGATACTTGTTCCAGTAAGCCTCGTCGCGGTTCATGGCATCCATGTCGTGCCTTACCTTCGCCTTCCCCTTGAAGAGCTGTTTCGGCAGTTCGTCGAAGGCATAGTCGGTAAGTCGGGTATTGCGCACCACGAGGAGGTTTTGCAGGAGTTTGTTGACATGCAGCTCAGCTATCATATCGTCTTTGGAGAGTACCCACTCGCCATTGTCGAGCTGGGTGTACTCTTGCTCTATCTTCATGTCCTGCACCCAGTTTACATCACTATTGTGAGGCATGTAGAGATTACATTTCTTCACATGCAGGGTACTGTCGGCAAGCACATATAGTTCGCCACGGAAGCCGAAGTCCTGGGTATTGGCAGGGATAAACTGCAAGTGATAGCAGAGGTCTCGCTCCACATAGACTGTATCTTCTATATAATAATGATAGAAGCTGATGGCCGTTTTGCCGATAGGCGACGGGAAGGGGAACTGGAGCAGGCGTACATAGTCGTCATAGATGTCTACGTCGGTAAACACTTCCTTGAGGGCGGTATTGAGAATCTCGCCCGTCTGGATAACCTGTCCGATACCGTTGCTCTGCTGTCCCTTGATGATGTCCTTCTCGGTCTTCGGGTCCTTGCGGTAGATGTGCTGCGACACAGTCTCATCGATGGAGACTGGCAGGGTGAGCTTGCCATTATAGGGCGAGGTCTCCACCTGGTCGAGCAGATACTGGCGCTTAGTAAAGAACTTACCCTCCAGCTGCTCCTTGGTAAGGTCGTTGAGCGAGAGCGTTATCTTCTGGTACTTGTCGTACTGATAATAGTCGTGATTGGTAAGGTCGGTCTGCTTCTTGGCAGCAATGACACGGCGCATCAGCTCGACGGCAGGGTTGTCCTTGCGCTTGTAGCGTCCCTTCTTCGACTTGACTACCACTTCACCCAACTTATGGCTGTCATCCTTGAGCGTTACCTCGATGAAGTTGACCTTCTCGTCTATTTTCACCGTCTGGGTCTTATAGCTGATGGCACTCACCGTAAGCTGCCATGCCGGATGCTTCTCGATGGTAAACTTACCCTCACTATCGCTAGACACGCCTATATGATGCCCCTTGTACTGCACACTTGCGTACGACACAGGGAATCCGTCCTCGTCGATAATACGGCCTGTTATCTTCTGCTGAGCCAGCATCTGCAGGCTGGAAACCAGCAGAAGCATGGCCATCAAATACAATTTTCTTAAACCTTTCATACCTTATTATATCTAGGGGCTGTAAGGAACTTCCCCCTTTTCTTTAGAATATTAATACTATAAAATGCACTCTGTAAATTCGGGGTGCAAAGTTAAGCATATTCTTCGAGATTTCAGAGAAAACTATTTATCAATTTAAGTTTTTTATGAGAAAACGAGAGTTTTCTATGATTCTTTACTACTTTTAGGACTAACCATCCTTGCCCCACGTGCCTGATACCTATGAGAGAAACTCCTTCATCTCGGAAAGCTGATGGATGATACCGTCAGGCACAGTCTCGTCTACCTGTTTCTCCTCCCACTGCAATCCCTTGATCCAGAGGGTATGACACCCTAGCTGATGGGCTGGTACGATGTCCTTGCCATAGGTGTCGCCCACTACCAAGACTTGGGAGGCTGGCAGGTCGAGAGCGCATACACCGAGGGCGAAGATGGCAGGGTTGGGCTTGCGCACACCTACCACTGCCGACTCTACTACCTCCTGGAAGTACCCGTCTATCCCCGCATCCTTCAACACTTGATGGACATTGCCATAGAAGTTGGAAACGAGCACCATCGGATAGCCTTGCTGCCTGAGCCACTCCAGCACCAGCCTGTTCTCTGCCAAGAGGGCATTGGTCTCCCGGCTGATATAGCGAGCCATATCGGCCGATCTCGTATTGAGTTCTGTATCGCTCATCACCAGGGGGCAAGTCAAGCCTGCCTGCTGCTCTGCATCGTCCTTGCCCGTGGGCAAGAGCGGTCTGCCAGACAAGAAAGACAACTGCAGGCGTATCTTCTCGCGCAGGATGTCTACAAAGTGAAAGCTGGGAGTAACGATAGGATTTACTGCCAAGGCTCGCTCGCCGTAGACATAAGCGAGGCGGAAGGCAGACTTGTCTACAGATACGCCTCCCCCTGTCTCGCAGCTTTCGCTCACGCCGAAAGCGAATTTCAAATATGCTTGCCAAATCACCTCCGACCAGTGGTCGCCCCTTGTATCGAGCGTGCCACCGTAGTCAAAAATGATACCTTTTATATTCTGCTTATTCATTTGCTTTGTCGTTTTGCATTTCCTCATACTCTCGCTGTATGCGAGCCAAGTCTTTGTTGCCCACCTTGATGAGCAGGATGCCAATGGCTATCCATACCAGTTCGCGTATTCGGGTGATAAGCCCCGTATACACGCCCAGAGCACCCGTAATATGCAGCCCGTCTACCGCCAAGGCAAGACCACCCTCTCTGGCTCCCAACTGCATCGGGGAGAAGAAGATGAGATTGCTGAAAAGCGATGAGAAGGCAAGTATCAAGATACTGTCTGCGATGCTGATGTCGGCGGAAAAGGCCTTCAATATCAAGTATATCTCCAGACTCTGGAGTACTCTTGCCGACACCTCGAAGAGCAGCGAGCAATAGAAGGTGCGCTTGTGCTGCCCGTGGAGAAGGGCTATCTGGGAGTCTATCTGCTCGAGGGTTTCGCGCTTCGAATCGGCAAACCGCCTGGCCCATCCCTTGACGAAAGGCACGTGGGTGAGCAGCTGGATGCCCTTCTGTGCCATACCCGTCTTGTAACCGCGGGAGAAGAAGTAGATGCCGAGCATACAGAACGCTGCTATCACGGCGAGCATGACGCCCATCGACCATCCTATCGGATAGAGAGCGATAAAGAGGAATATCGAGAGAAACCAGAACCAGAAATGGGAGAAGATGTGCATCATCACATAGAGTATGACCGATGAGGTGGCCTTGCTCACGCCCGTGTAAGGCTTCAGCTCCATGATGCGGTAAGGCTCGCCGCCCATCAGTCCGCAGGGCGTGGTGTAGTTGAGGGCAAAACCGCTTACGGTAAGCTTGTACACCCGCCAGAACGACAGGCCTTTCACCTTGCCCTCGTCGGTGATGATAAGCCACCATGAGATGGTATTCACCAGATAGACCACCAGCCATAGCCCCAATATGAGGGGGAAGTAGATGCCCGCTTGTTTCAAGTAGCGCCAGATGTCGGTATAGTCCATGTCCATCGTGCAGAGCATGATGACGATGGCGATAATGCCGAACGCCATGAAGATATTTCTAAACTTACTGTTCATAAGGATAATATGCCGTAAAAATTACTGATAGCTATCCAACTTCGCCAAGGTTTCGCAGCAAAGCTTCTCGTGACGATAATGCATGTAGAAGTACACACCAGTAAAGACCACAATCTCCACGCAGAGGTATATCCAAGGCATGCCCACCAGAAGACTGGCAAAGAGCGTGATGCTGCGCCAGTTGAAGGTAAGGAAGTTGGCATACTTCATCAGTGGCAGACTGCCCTGGCGGAAGTCGGCACGCAGACTGTCTGGCAACTGCTGTGGATATTTCTCACGGATAGCAGCCTTGAGCTTCTGGAAGCAAGGAGTCTCCCGCTCCTGTGCCCGTGTGTAGTTCTTGTAGAAGAACTGGAAGAACTTCTGGAGTGGCACCTCGCTCCACTTCATCTGCCTATATACCTCCACCTGCTTGTAGGCATCGTCCATCTCGCTGCCCTCCTTGCCCTTGAGGAAGAAGAGGTGTATCTGCCGATAATAGTCGGCCAGTCGGCACTGGCGGGAGTGGCAGAGCAGTCCGCTCACTGCCGCGAGCAGCCATATCCAGATGCCCCACTCTGGGGTAAGACGAATGGCGATGCAGGCATAGATGCAGATAAACCACAGGTCGCCGGCAGCACCGTCGAGGATTCTGCCGAGGGCACTTTTCTGGTTGGTGAGTCGGGCCAACTGACCGTCACAACTGTCATACATGTTCGCCCACACGAGCAAGAGGATGCCGATGATATTAATCTTCAGGTCATCGAACCCGAAGCAAATACCTGCCCCCATTCCCAGAATGATGGAGAGGACGGTTACCACATTGGGGGTGACATGGAGCATACGGAAGAACCTAGCCCACTGATAACCTATCGGTCGATAGAAATAAATGTCGATATGCTCCTCTGTGTCTGCAGACTTAAGAGAAGCTTGAAATTCCTGATTAGCCATCTTTTATCGTTTTCTTATTCTACTTTCAATAGTTCCGAAACTTGATTTTTTCTTATTCTTTATTCTTTTGGATTTCCTGTTCCAGTCGTTTGGCGATATAGTAGGCAGCCTCATCGCGACAAGGGGCAAAGCTGGGCCAGTCGTTGAAGTCGATAATCTTCACACTGCCGTCCTCGCCCACAATGCAGTCACCGCCATACACGGGCACATCGAGCAACTTGGCAGCCTTGTCAGCCTCCTGCTTCAGCAGGTTCTCGTCGAAGGGCAAGCCCACGGCTTCACCGTTGATTTCCTCCAGTCCGAACTTGGAGCGATGTCCGCACTTCGAGGGGTAGAACCAGTAGAAGAAGTCGGTACCTTCCACGCCATAAAACTTGATGAGGTCGCCCCGCAAGTGCTCGTTGAGCACCACCGACTTCACGCCTCGGCTCCAGAAGCCAGCCAACATCTCACTGGCCAGCTGCACCGTCTCGGCGTAACAGGTATCCTCCTTCTGCTGGGCGCAACCGTCGCCACGCTTCAGCCAGCAGGGATAGTCGATAACTGGCATCGTCTCACCATGCTGCAAGATGAAACTTTCGGGTGCTGGTATTCCGTTCTTCAGGAAAACCTCCGTCATCGTAGAGCGTACGCAGTTTCTCACGCCCTGGCTCATATTGATGCCTGGCACTGCTGCCTCGCCGGCCGTCTGCAAGATATCGAGAGCACTCTCGCTGCGGGCCATACTGAAATAAGCATCATACAGCAAGCCACTTGTCTGCTCCGCCCCCAACTGGTCTTCGCCATTCAGCAATACCTGGGCACCGAGTGCCTCCAGCTGTCGCTTGACGGCCAGCATGATGGCGGCATCGTTGTCCACACAGTTAGGCGAGAACTGGCTACCCCTGCATACGCCCAAGAGGCTCTTGCCCTCCAAGGGATGGATGAAAGCCTCAGCCTTGAGGATGTCTTCTTTGTGGTCTACATCCAGGATTTTCTCTATCGGGAAAGCCTCCAGGTGCAACCCTTCCGCCACAAGTTGGCGTTGGAAATTGCGCATGCGGCTCATACCCTGCTCCATGCAGTGGTCTAGCACATCGAGAGCCTTGTCGCCGAGACAATAAATACCACCAGAGATGAGATGATCGCCTGCCTCCTGCCGGTCATGAAATCCTGTGATGCGAGGCAGAGGTTTGGTACCTGGCATGTTGCCTTCGGCTGTCTCCTCCACTCCTACCCAGAGCGGTTTCTCGTCGTCTACGTAGGGGGTAACAGCCATGCATCCGTCTATATCTTGAGCCGTCTGGAAGTGACGGATATACTTCTTGAATTCCTCTTCACGGAAGATGGTGTCTACCGTGGTGAGGCAGAATCGTTCGCCCCTGAGATAAGGCGAAAGTGCGTGAAAGCTGTGCATGGAGCTAGGTGTGGTCTTCACCACGAGGCGCAACGGCACAGGCAGCGTCATACTCTCCAGATGCTCACGCACCGCTGTGCTCCACTCATTGACGATTACCACAATCTCTGTGGCTCCGCAATCTATAAAAATGCGCAGCAAGCGCTCTATCATCGGCTCGCTGCACAAGGGTACTAGAGGCTTGGGCTGCGCTACCCCCTCCTGAGAGAGACGGCTTCCCTCGCCTGCTGCTATAACTGCAAATTTCATTTATCTTTTCTCTATTTTTTCTTTTTCTGTGACGTCCCCCTACTCCTACAGTATCTTCCTGTAGCAGCGACGACGACGATGCTGCCTGCTCTCCAGATATTCCCACTGGCTCTGTACGCCCTTGTTGCTCTCCATCTGCGGCATAGCCTCTGCCCACTTGAATCCGTACTGGCGATACTGCTCGATGAGGTCGGCGAAAATGAGCGCATTAGCACCCTTGCACCTGTATTCGGGCAATACGCCGATGAGCAGGAGGTCTACTGTATCGGTGGCATGGTTTCTCAACAGGTGCAGTATCTTGTACCATCCCGTTGGCCAAAGTTTGCCATTTTTCATTTGCTGCAAGGTATCGGTGAACGAAGGGAAGGAGATGCCGAAGCCTATGAGCTTGTTGCCATCGTTGCCATCCACTACACCAGTCACGAGGTTGAGGTCGGCCTTCTTGATATAAGAGTCTATATACTGGTCTATCTGCGCCTCGGTGAGCTGCTGGAAGTCGTAGAGGTCCTTGTAGGTCTCGTTGAGGATATGGAATATCTCCCTACCCATGCCTCCCTTCACGAGTTCCCGGGAAGTAAATTTACGCACGTGCAGATTGTACCTTTTCTCTATGAGTTGGGCGGTCATGGCAAACTTGGGTGGGGTAACCTCTGGTACCTTGATGCGGTATTCCAGCCAGTCGTTGTCTTTCTCGTACTCATGCCTCTCCATGTGCATGGGATAGTAGGCAAAATTATAGTTGACATACATGGTAGACTTCTCGGTGAAGCCCTCGATGAGCATTCCCTCGCGGTCCATGTCAGTGAATCCCAAAGGGCCCACTATCTCGACCATACCCTTCTCCTTGCCCCATGCGCAGACGGCATCGAGCAATTTGCGAGACACCGTCATGTCGTCTTTGAAATCGAACCATCCGAAGCGCACCTGCTTCTTGCCCCAATCATGGTTGGCCCGATGATTGATAATGCCTGCGATGCGGCCCACAATATGCATCTCGCTGTCTACGGCGATGAAGTATTGCGCCTCACAAAACTGGAAGGCTGGATTCTTTTTGGGGTCCAGCGTATTCATTTCGTCAAACTTCAGGAATGGCACTGCATACTTGTCGCCTTTATACAGGTCATAATAGAACTGTATGAATGCCTTGAGACCTTTCTTGGTCGTTATCGGGAGTATTCTTATTTCGGTCATCCGTATTTTTATAACATCTTTGTTTCGTATCGACTGTTTCCCAAATGTTCGGAAAACTTTGCAAAAGTACTACATTTTTTTGAAAACGCAACTTTTCCATACCTTAATTTTATAGAAAAGTAGCATTTCATACCACAAAATGTGCGATTTTTCCATATTTTTCTTTGCATTTTCTCCGTTTTGGAGTACCTTTGCAAGCATGAAAGCTAAGAGAGACAACTATACCTTCCTCACCCATGCCCCCATCCACAGGGTGATATTTACGATGGCCGTCCCCACCATCATCAGCATGTTGTCGACGAGCATGTACAATCTCGCCGACACTTACTTCGTAGGCAGCATCAATACCCAGAGCGTGGCAGCCGTAGGCATCTCCTTCTCGGTGATGTCGGTGATACAGGCTGTAGGCTTCTTCTTCGGGCATGGGTCGGGCAACTACATCTCACGCAAGTTGGGCGCCAAAGAGAACGAGCTGGCTGGTAAGATGGCTGCCACGGGGTTCGTATGGAGTTTTATGGCGGGCCTCGTTATCGCTATTCTAGGGCACCTGTGGCTCACGCCACTCTGCGTGCTCCTCGGATCTACGCCCACCATTCTGCCCTATACCGAGCGATACCTGGGCATCATCCTGCTGGGTGCGCCCTTCATGACGGTGTCGCTCACGCTCAACAATCAGATGCGTTTCCAGGGCAATGCAGCGTATGCGATGAAGGGCATCCTGTCGGGCGTATTGCTCAATCTGGTGCTCGCCCCTCTCCTCATCCTCTACTTCGAACTGGGCATTACGGGAGCCGCCGTCGCCACCCTCATCAGCCAGACCTTCGGCTGCTGCATACTCTTCGCCATGAGCGGCAGGGGGCAGAATATCCGTATCCGCCTCAGCGACTTCACCCCCTCCAAGGCTTTTGCCAAGGAGATTGTATTCGGCGGCACGCCCTCCCTCTCCCGCCAGGGACTGGGCAGTGTGAGCACCCTCTTGCTCAACGTGGCAGCCGGTGCCTATGGCGATGCGGCAATAGCCGGCATGAGCATTGTTACCCGCATCTCCTTCTTTATTTATGCTGTCGTTATCGGTCTCGGACAGGGTTTCCAACCACTCTGCGGCTTCTGCTATGGCGCAAAATTATTTTACAGAGTAAAGGATGCTTTTTATTTTTGCATCAAGTGCGGAACTGTATTTTTGAGTATCTGCGCCATCTTGAGCTTTCTGTTTTCCGAACCTATCATCTCACTCTTCCGCAGCGACCCGGAGGTTATCCAAGTGGGTGCCGTAGCCTTGCGCTGGCAGGTAATCAGCTATCCGCTTGTCTCCACCATCGTGCTCACCAACATGCTGATGCAGACCATCCGCAAGCCTATTCGTGCCAATCTCGTGGCAGCTGCGAGAAGCGGACTTTTCTTCATTCCGCTCATCTTCATCCTGCCCCACTTCTTCGGACTGCTGGGCGTGGAGATGTGCCAGGCTTGGGCAGACCTCTGCTCCTTCTCCATGGCTGTGCCTATCGCCTGGAGTGCATTCAGGGATATGAGGCAAGCTTGAGTAACACGTTTCCTGCTGGAGTTACCTTTATACACCAAACGATACCTTAAAATTTTTCACCTCGTGGAACAGACTGTTCCATCGGCATGAAACTCCGAGTTCCACGAGGTGAAACTCTTTCCTGCCTCCCGAGGTCCAGAACTCTTCCTGCTTGACAAGACTGAAGACTACCTTTTAGTACACTTTCAGTTCCCTTTAAACTACATATTAGCAATAAAACAAGGGAAAATTTCGCCAGCTTAAAAGTTTTTCGTAATTTTGCAGTGCAAAAAACTGAAAGCAGCCTTCTGCCTGGCTTCTTTTTTTGCTTACAAAATCATAAGTGAAGGTCAAGAAATGGGAATAGCGAAATATCATATCGGGCTCGACGTAGGATCCACTACCGCCAAGATTGCCGTCATAGACGAGCAAGGAAATCTCGTATACAACCGTTACGAGCGTCACAACGCCCAAGTAAGTGAACTGGCAACAAATTATCTGGGCGAACTGAAAGAAACACTTAGAACGCAAGGAAACGACATTCTCGTCAATCTCTGCGTAACCGGCAGCGTAGGCATGGCTACCGCCGAGCAGTTCCGGGCAGATTTTGTACAGGAAGTGGTGGCAGCCAGTATCTATGCCCGAAACGCACATCCCGAGGCCAAAGCACTCATCGACATCGGCGGAGAGGATGCCAAGGTGGTATTCTTCAAGGACAACGGCAGCACAGAACTGCGCATGAACGGCAACTGTGCTGGTGGCACGGGGGCGTTTATCGACCAGATGAGCGTACTGATGGGCATAGACAACCAGCAGATGAGCCAGTTGGCAATGCAAGCCCAGCACGTCTACCCGATGGCGGCCCGTTGCGGTGTATTCGCCAAGACCGACGTCCAGAACCTCATGGCCCGCAACCTGCCCGAAACAGACATTGCAGCCAGCATCTTCCACAGTATCGCCGTACAGACGGTAGTAACACTCTCCCACGGCATCGACTTCTCTGCCCCCATCCTGCTCTGCGGCGGTCCGCTCACCTTCCTCCCTGCACTAAGAAAAGCTTTCTGCGACTATATGAAGCTGACACCCGAGGACTTTATCGTATCGGAGCACAGCAATCTCATCCCTGCACTAGGCTGCGCTTACCGGGCAAGAAAGCTAAATTCTGGCTTCACAAGCATTGCAGAGTTAGAAATGCGCCTTAAGAGAGACAACGGCAACGAGTGGCACAGCAGCCTAGAGCCACTCTTCAAGAGCGACAGAGAGCACGAGGAGTGGCTTAAGTCGAAAGAAAAATTCGCTACCGAAACCCAACCTTTAGGAAAAGGCAAGCAGCAAGTGGTCATCGGCATAGATTCAGGTTCTACCACCACCAAAATCGTGGCCGTAAGACTGCCATCGCAAACCATCGGTGAATCCCGGGAATCCATCCAGGGGCCAGACATCGTTTTCACCAACTATCGGCTGAATCTCGGCAATCCAATCAAAGCAGTAGCCGACGGACTTGCCGCTCTGAAACAGGAAGCGACTCTTAGGGGGGCTGAACTGGAGATTGTGGGCAGTTGTTCCACCGGCTACGGTGAAGAACTTATAAAGACCGCATTTGGGCTTGACAGCGGCATCGTAGAAACAATGGCACATAAGCTCGCCGCCACATCGCTGATGCCCGACGTGAGTTTTATCCTCGACATCGGCGGCCAGGACATGAAGGCCATCTTTGTGGAGAATGGGGCCGTGGTACGCATGGAACTGAACGAGGCCTGTTCGTCGGGCTGCGGAACATTCATCCAGACTTTCGCCAAGAACATGAATTACAGCGTGGCTGACTTCGCCAAGTTGGCGTGTCAGTCGAAGGCACCCTGCGACTTAGGTACCCGCTGCACCGTCTTCATGAACTCGAAGGTGAAGCAGGTACTGCGCGAGGGAGCCTCCGTTGCCGACATCTCTGCCGGCATCTCCTACTCCGTCATCAAGAACTGTCTCTATAAGGTACTGAAGCTACACGGTAACGACCACCTCGGCGGCAAGATTGTGGTACAGGGCGGCACGCTGAGAAATGATTCCGTGGTACGCGCCTTCGAACTGCTTACCCACACCGAAGTGGCACGAAGCAACATGCCCGAGATGATGGGTGCCTACGGTTGCGCACTGCACGCAGCCGCCGAACTGTCGCACAGAAACCTCC
Organism: Oribacterium sp.; assembly: GCA_963609615.1. Lineage (GTDB taxonomy): Bacteria > Bacteroidota > Bacteroidia > Bacteroidales > Bacteroidaceae > Prevotella. The sequence continues at coordinate 5,922 of CAVDKC010000005.1, read as the reverse complement.
CGACCCAGGTTCGCTCCATCGACGACCTCCTCAGCCTTGCCCATTACGACACCAAGCAGCTCCAGTGCAAGGGGTGCGAAAACCACTGCTATGTATCTCGCTACACCTTTGCTGGCGGCAACAAGTTCTACTCGGGCAACAAGTGCGAGCGAGTGTTCAACAGCAAGGGCGAGAACGAGGTGAAGGGCGAAAACATCTATACTTACAAATATCCGTTACTCTTTAACAGAGAGACTGTTAACCTACATATAGAAACAAAACATCACGTAAGGATAGGCATTCCTCGTATCCTCAACATGTATGAGGAATATCCTTTCTGGAATGCCCTGTTGCATGCGGCTGGTTTCGACATCATTCTCTCCTCCGAGTCTACCTTCAAGAAATATGAGAGTGCCCTGAGCACCGTGATGAGCGACAATATCTGCTTCCCTGCCAAGCTCGCCCATAGCCATCTGAAAGAACTGAACGAGAATCCTGAGGTAGACCGCATCCTCATGCCCTACGTGGTCTACGAGCACAACGATGACCCAGACAATACGCTAAACTCATTTAACTGTCCCGTGGTATCGGGCTATAGCGATGTCATCAAGAGCGTCATCAATCTCAAGAAGCCGCTCGATGCGCCCGTCATCAACTTCGCCAACACCCAGTTGCTGGAAAAGCAAATCGCAGACTATCTCAAAGGATTGGGCGTGAGCAAGAAGACGGCTAAAGCCGCCCTGCAAAAGGCACTGGAAGCGCAAGCAGAATACTGCAAGGCTATCAAGGTAAAGAACCAGGAAATACTAGCCAGCACGCAGACTACCGCAGATGCCGCAGCTACAGAACACAACGTATCGGGCGGTCTCAATAACAACAATCTCAGTTTTGACAAGCATAAGAACAAACTGACCATCCTTCTCGCAGGTCGCCCCTATCATACAGACCCGCTCGTGCAGCACAAACTGTCGGAGATGATAGCCAACCTGGGCGTAAACGTCATCAGCGACGACATCGTGCGCAACGACCCAAGCATCCAGCCCGAGACCTATCTCGTGAAGCAGTGGGCGTACATGAACCGCATCATGAAGGCGGCACAATGGGTAGCCGAGCAGGGCGACGATGTACACCTGGTACAGATGACCAGTTTCGGCTGCGGACCCGACTCGTTTATCCAAGACGAGATACGCGACATCATGCGCCGCCACGGCAAGCCCTACACGCTTCTGAAAATAGACGACGTGAGCAACATCGGAAGCCTCAAGCTACGTATCCGCTCGCTCGTGGAAAGCCTGAATGGAGTGAAGAATTCTTCAGTCATCACTCATCACTCTTCACTTCCGAAGACGAAAGTCTTCACCAAAGTGGACGTGCATCGCAAGATACTCGCCCCCTTCATGACCGAATACCTCACGCCCATCATCCCCCCTATCCTCAAACTGATAGGCTACGATGTGGAAGTGCTGCCGATGAGCGACGAGGCGAGTGCCGAGCTCGGACTGAAGTTTGCCAACAACGAGGTATGCTACCCTGCCACCCTCATCGTGGGCGACATCATCAAGGCATTGAAGTCGGGCAAGTACAACCTCCAGAACACCGCCGTAGTGATGAGCCAAACGGGCGGACAATGCCGTGCCACCAACTACGCAGGACTCATCAAGCGAGCGATGGTGGCAAACGGATTCCAAGACGTGCCCCTACTCACCCTCGGCGTGACCGCATCGACAGGCGAAGCAAACGGCTCTACCGACGACAAGCAGGACTACAACGAGCAGGAAGGCTTCAACATCCCCTGGCTCAAGTACTCGCAAATCATCGTGACCGCCATCCTCTACGGTGATGCCGTCAACGAGATGTACAATGCCTGCATCGTACGCGAGCGTAAGCCGGGAATCGCCAGGGAGCTGCGCAACAAGTACATGCGGCTCATAGACGAACCTATCGCCCGAAACTCAGCCAAAGGACTCATCACACTCCTGGAGCAAGCTGCCGAGGAGTTCGACCAAATGACCCTTGACCGGAACGTGCCCCGGGTGGGCATCGTGGGCGAAATCTTCCTGAAGTTCAATCCCTTCAGCCATCAGTTCCTGGAACGATTTATCATATCCAAAGGCATCGAAGTAGTGCCGCCGCTGCTCGCCCCCTTCTTCCTCCAGGAGTTTGTCAACGTGGAGGTACAGAAGCACATGCGACTGAGTTGCAGCAAGGTGCCCGACTTCGTGGTGAGGGGAGCCTACAAGGGACTGGTAGGACGCCGACTGAAACAAGTCAACAAAGCAGCCTCCAGATTCCGCTACTTCCGCCCGTTCACCAACATCTACGACGATGCCAAGGAAGTGGACGGCCTGATATCGCTGGCAGCACAGTTTGGCGAGGGTTGGCTCCTGCCTGCCGACATCGTGGGCTACATCCGTGACGGCGTAGACAACATCATCTCCCTCCAGCCCTTCGGTTGTATCGCCAACCACGTGATAAGCAAGGGTATAGAGAAGCGGCTGCACGACCGTTTCCCCAACCTCAACCTGGTATCGCTCGACTTCGACTCGGGCGTAAGCGAAGTAAACGTCACCAATCGTCTGCTGCTCTTTCTGGACAGCATCGCAGGATAAGCATACTATAAAAGGCAGTTTTTTGCTAACTAGGCAAAAAACTGCCTTTATTTCTTTGTACTTTCTCAAAATAATCGTATCTTTGCATCGGATTTTATTGATACACTATAAATAATGAGTAAAGATACACTAACTCATCAGCTGACGGAGACCATCGACGAGCTATCCAGTGCCGAGTCGTTCAGAGGACTATTCCATCAGCATCGAGACGGGAACCCACTTCCTTCGGGCAAGGCGCTCGAAGAAATTATCAGTCTGTCTCGCTCCATCCTTTTTCCGGGATATTTCGGCAATTCGTCTGTAAATATCTCCACCATCAAATACCACATCGGAGTAAGAGTGGAAAAACTCTACGAGATGCTTTCCGAACAAATACTGGCAGGTCTCTGCTTCGCCAACGACTGCGAGACCGAAACCCAGGCAGAACTACAGCACCAGCGTGCCAAGGCAGGCGTCATCGCAGCCAAGGCCATCATGGAATTTCCCAGACTCAGAAAGATACTAGCCACCGACGTGGAGGCAGCCTACGAGGGAGACCCCGCTGCCATGAGCCACGGTGAAATCATCTCCTGCTACCCGGTAATCAAAGCGATAACCAACTACCGCATCGCCCATGTACTCCACGAGCTGGGCGTACCGCTCATCCCCCGTATGATGACCGAACTGGCACACTCGGAGACAGGTATAGACATCAACCCCGAGGCTACCATCGGCAAACATTTCACCATCGACCACGGCACAGGTGTGGTAATCGGAGCCACGTGTATCATCGGCGACAATGTGAAGCTCTACCAGGGCGTAACCCTCGGAGCCAAGAGCTTCCCGCTCGACAAGGACGGCAACCCTATCAAGGGGATCCCCCGCCACCCTATCCTTCAGGACGACGTCATCGTATATGCTAACGCTACCATCCTGGGGCGTATCACCATCGGCAAAGGCTGCGTAGTGGGTGCCAACGTATGGGTGACCAAGGACATGCAGCCGAAAACGAAGAAATACAAGAAAGAAAAACAAAGTTTATTAGATATTGAATTCAATAATGGAACAGGAATTTGAACTCATTGCCAAGACCTTCATGGGTCTGGAACCCGTCTTGGCTGAGGAGCTCACCCAACTGGGTGCTAACAATGTACAAATCGGTCGCCGCATGGTATCATTCACTGGCGACAAAGAAATGATGTATCGTGCTAACTTCCAGCTGCACACTGCTATCCGCATCTTGAAGCCCATCAAGCACTTCAAGGCTCGCTCTGCCGAGGAAGTGTACGACGAGGTACAGAAGATTAAGTGGGATGACATTTTGGACGTAAAAAAGACCTTCTCTGTCGACTCCGTAGTTTACAGCGAGGAATTTCGCAACTCACGTTTCGTAACCTACAAAGTGAAGGATGCCATCGTCGACTGGTTCCGCGACAAGCAGGGCACACGTCCTAACATCAGTGTTTCCAACCCAGACATCCGCCTCAACATCCACATCGCAGAGGACAACGCCACTCTGAGTCTCGACTCCAGCGGCGAGAGTCTGCACCGCCGTGGCTACCGCCAGGAGCAGGTGGAAGCCCCACTGAACGAGGTACTGGCTGCAGGCATGATTCTGATGACAGGCTGGAAGGGCGAGTGCGACCTCATCGACCCAATGTGCGGTTCGGGTACCATCGCCATCGAGGCAGCCCTCATCGCCCGCAACATCTCGCCAGGCGTATTCCGCAAGGAGTTTGCCTTCGAGAAGTGGAACGACTTCGACCAGGAGCTCTTCGACATGATTTACAACGATGACTCACAGGAGCGTGAGTTCGAGCACCACATCTACGGCTACGACATCGACATGAAGGCGGTGAACACAGCCTGTCTTAATGTGCGTGCGGCTGGCATGACCAAGGATATCACCATCGCCCAGCAAGACTTCAAGGACTTCACACAGCCAGCGGAGAAGAGCATCATCGTGATGAATCCTCCTTACGGTGAGCGCATCTCCACCCCTAACCTCCTAGGCACCTACAAGATGATAGGCGAGCGTTTCAAGAAGGCATTTACAGGCAACGAGGCTTGGGTACTGAGCTACCGGGAGGAGTGCTTCGAGCAGATAGGCCTGAAGCCCAGCATCAAGATACCAGTATTCAACGGCTCACTGGAGTGCGAGTTCCGCAAGTATGTGATGTTCGACGGCAAGATGAAAGAGTTCCGCTCTGAGGGCGGTGTCGTGAAGACCGAAAGCGAGAAGCGCGAGATGGCGCAGAAGCACCGTTTCAAGAAGGAGCGTGAGTTTAAAAAGCGCATCACCGAGGAGACAGAAAACGAGGATGGCGACATCCGCAGCTTCCAGTTCCACAGCCATCGGCTGGAGGACTTCGAGAAGAAGCGTGCCGATATTCGTCGTGGCGGAAGACCCCGCGTAGGAAGCAGCCGTGAGGAGGACAACAACAAGCGTGGAGGAAACCGCAACTTCAAGGGCGACCGCAAGGGCGGACGTGACTTCGGAGGAAAGCGTGGCGGCGACTTCGGAGGCAAGCGCTTCGACAAGGGCGACAAGCGAGGAGGTTTCAAGGGCGACCGAAAGGGCGGCAGAGACTTCAAGCGTGGCAGCAAGCCAGACTTCTCTGAATATGATGAGGATTAATTATTAGAGCCTACGTAACAAAACATTACGTAGGCTTCATAAAACTATAGAAAATGATGTATCTAAAAAAATCTATTTATAAACTATCTTTTGCTGCTATGATGGTATTAAGTACTGCAAACGTAGAAGCACAGGGTGTAGTTCCTGCCCAAAAGGGCGACAAGTCTTTCACCCTGGAAGACTTGAATTTCGGTGGCTACAACTACCGTAACATGGTGGCAAAGAACCGCTGGTGTACTTGGTGGGGCGATGAGCTCGTACACCAGGACACAGATGCCTGCTATCTCGTGAACAAGAAGAACGGCAAAGAGACCAAGCTCTTCGGCATCAACGACATCAACCAGTGGATAAGCAACACCAAAGACCGCAAGGTCTACGCCCTCTACAATGCCGAGTTCCCCTTCGCAGGCAAGAGCATCGTGGTCATCACCGCAGGCAGCAAAACTTACACCATAGACTGGAAGAAGCGCAAACTCGTGAGTACCATGGAGTTTGAGGACGGCGAGAGCCTCCTGGAGGCTAACGCACAGAAGAGTGCCTTCGCCTACCTGAAGGGCAGCAACCTCAGTGTGCGCACTGCCGACGGCACAGACACCCAGATTAGCCAGGACGGCAGCCGTGAAATAGTCTACGGACAGAGCGTACACCGTGACGAGTTCGGTATCTCGAAGGGAACCTTCTGGAGCCCTAACGGCGAAAAACTTGCCTTCTACCGCA
>CAVDKC010000004.1:0-53249 GCA_963609615.1 Oribacterium sp. | reverse complement strand
AATTCATGGCTGCTTCGTATATCACTCTTTACAGGAAACAGAAGAACATCATCCGTGGCAAACTGATCACCGCCACTGCCGTCGATTCTCAGACTGAGGATAAGATGCGCAAGATGGTGGAGCAGAGAACGCAAGGAGCTGTGGAGTTCAAGACGGAGGTGAACCCTGATATAATCGGTGGCTTCATCCTCGAATATGATACTTACAGAATGGATGCGAGCGTCAAGACGAAGCTCAATGCTATCCTGAAACAGCTCAAAAAGTAAGGGAAGAGTGAAGAGTGAAGAACGAGGAATAAAGAATTCAAGTGCTTTTCTCTTCATGTTTTCTCTAATTCAAACAATTAATAAAGTAACAAGACAATGTCAGATAAAATAAAACCAAGTGAAGTGTCTGAAATACTTCAGCAACAGCTCCAGGAGGTAAATGGCTCTGAGAAGTTTGACGAGGTAGGTACTGTGCTCACTGTCAGTGATGGTGTGGCTCGTATCTATGGACTTCGCAACGCTGAGGCTAACGAACTTCTTGAGTTCGAGAATGGCACGATGGCGATTGTCATGAACTTGGAGGAAGACAATGTAGGTTGTGTCTTACTCGGTCCTACGGCTGGCATCAAGGAGGGACAGAGCGTGAAGCGTACTCACCGTATTGCTTCCATCCGCGTGAACGACAACTTCCTCGGACGCGTGGTGAACCCTTTGGGAGAGGCTATCGACGGACTGGGCGACATCGACCTTACCGAGTCTTTTGAAATGCCATTGGACCGCAAGGCTCCTGGTGTAATCTATCGTCAGCCTGTAAAGGAACCTCTACAGACGGGTTTGAAGGCTGTCGACTCCATGATTCCTATCGGTCGTGGTCAGCGTGAGCTTATCATTGGTGACCGTCAGACAGGTAAGACTGCCATCGCTGTTGATACCATCATCAACCAGAAGAGTTTCTATGACGCAGGCAAGCCTGTGTACTGTATCTATGTAGCCATCGGTCAGAAGGCTTCTACTGTAGCCGCATTGGTGCAGAACCTGAAGGAACACGGTGCCCTTCCTTATACCATCATCGTTAGTGCCACTGCTGCCGATCCGGCAGCTATGCAGTACTATGCACCTTTTGCCGGTGCTGCTATCGGTGAATACTTCCGTGACCGTGGTTACTCAGCCCTCGTGGTATACGATGACTTGAGTAAGCAGGCTGTAGCTTATCGTGAGGTGTCGTTGATTCTTCGTCGACCATCAGGACGTGAGGCATATCCAGGCGATGTATTCTATCTCCACTCTCGTTTGTTGGAGCGTGCTGCTCGTATCAACGACCAGCAGGAGGTAGCCGAGCAGATGAACGACCTGCCAGAGTGTATGAAAGGTCATGTAAGAGGTGGTGGTTCTTTGACCGCCCTGCCTATCATCGAGACCCAGGCTGGAGACGTTTCCGCCTATATCCCTACCAATGTGATCTCCATCACCGACGGTCAGATCTATCTGGAGACTAACCTCTTCAACCAGGGCTTCCGTCCAGCTATCAACGTTGGTATCTCTGTATCTCGTGTGGGTGGTTCGGCTCAGATCAAGAGTATGAAGAAGGTGGCAGGTACTCTGAAGATTGATATGGCTCAGTATCGTGAGTTGGAGAGTTTCTCTCAGTTCTCTAGCGATATGGATGCTGTTACCGCCATGACTTTGGACCGTGGTCGTAAGAACAATCAGCTCTTGATTCAGCCTCAGTACAGTCCGATGCCAGTAGGTGAGCAGATTGCCATTTTGTATTGTGGTGTACATGGTTTGATGCACGATGTGCCAGTAGATAAGGTGCGTGAGTGCCAGGAACAGTTCCTCGACGCTATGCGCTCTCAGCATGCCGACGTCATTGCTACCCTCGGTAGCGGTCAGCTTACCGACGAGGCTGTGAAGGCAGTAGAGGAAACCATGGCCAACATTGCAGGACAATATAAAGCGTAATAGCCTATGCCGTCGTTAAAAGAGATTAAAACTCGTATTGCCAGCGTCAATAGCACCCGCAAGATAACGAGTGCCATGAAGATGGTGGCTTCGAGCAAGTTGCATCATGCACAGGTGGCTATACAGAATATGCTGCCATACGAGAATATGCTGGAACATATCCTCAAGAGTTTCTTGGTAAGTACTCCGTCTGTACAGTGCGACCTGGCGGTGGAGCACAAGGAGACCAAGCGTGTGGCTCTTGTGGTATACAGCTCCAACAGTTCGCTGTGTGGTGGATTCAATTCCAACGTCATCAAGATGATGCTTCAGGCTATCGACGAGTATAAGGCTCAAGGCATTGACGACATCACGGTATATCCTATCGGCAGAAAAGTGGCTGAGAAGGTGCAGAAACTCGGGCTGAAGTCGGCAGGCGACTTTACGGAACTTGCAGACAAACCCAATTCTAGCGACTGTGCCCAGATAGCAACCAGCTTGGCTCAGCAGTATGCTGCAGGCGAACTCGACAAGGTAGAGATGATTTATCACCACTTCAAAAGTGCCGGTTCGCAGATTCTCACTCGCAAGACCTTCTTGCCTATTGACCTCTCTACGGAAGCCATAGGCGAGGATAACGACCGAGAGTTGGGTGGCACAGTAGTCACAGCCAAGGCTCAGGAATATCTTCGCAAGAAGAAGGAGGCAGAGGATCGTGAGGTGGCAGAGGCAAAGCCGCTTAACGATGACTTTATCGTAGAGCCAGACCTGGAAACCGTCTTGGGAGTCTTGATTCCTAAGCAGCTCCACTTGATGCTCTACACCGCTCTGCTTGACAGCCAGGCCAGTGAGCACGCTGCCCGAATGGTGGCGATGCAGACTGCTACGGATAATGCCGATGAACTCTTGCGCTCGCTCAACTTGCAGTACAATAAGAGTCGTCAACAGGCCATTACCAATGAATTGCTCGATATTGTGGGAGGAAGCTCAAAATAAGTTTCTTCCTATTATAATAGAATAAAAAAAGAGGTAGCTCCTTATTCTGGATGCTACCTCTTTTTCATTATCCCGTGTATTTCTTGATGGCGCGAATGAATGTATCGCCATACTTCTTGCATTTGAATTCACCGATGCCATTGATGAGGCTGAATGCCTGGATGGTGGTGGGCTTCATGGCTGCCAGCTCGTGCAGACTCTTGTCTGAAAGGATGATGTAAGGAGGATAACCCTGTTCGTCGGCGAGGCGCTTGCGTAGTTGTCGCAAGTGCTCGAAGAGTTGTTTGTCCTCGATATGTTGTTCCTGAAAGAGTACTTTGCTGGCATGTACCACGGGGGTGCCGCCCTCGTAGTTTCTTGTCAGCCCTCTCTTGCCGTTAGGCTTCACGGCTTCCTTGTCTTCCTCGATAAACGCAAGCGATACATGATGCTCGCCCTTCAATACCTTCCATCCCAATTCGGTTACTTTCATGGCATTGTGCGCATTATAGGCGATTTCGAAGAAGCCCATTTGCAGCATTTGGAGGAGATAGTTTTGCCAGTCTTTGGTTGTTGTATCCCTGCCCACTCCAAAGGTTTTCATCTCGTTATAATGGTTTTTGGTAACGGTAGGAGAGTGCATGCCTCTTAGTATCTCGATGCACGTGCCTACCGTAATCTTTTGTTCGGATCGAACTGCGGCACTCAGTGCCTTTTGGGTACGGATGGTGCCGTCGAAGGTGCGAGGTGGATTCTTGCAGACATCACAGTTGTTGCATTTGCATGCCGATGTCTCGCCGAAGTAGTTGAGTAGGATACGGCGTCGGCACACGCGCGACTCGGCATATTCCTCCATTCTGCGCAGTTTCTCCAGGTTAACCTCCCGTTGTCCGCTCTCCTCGCAGAAAGAGCGTAGGGTGATGATGTCGCCGATGGAGTAGAAGAGGATAGTGTCGGCAGGTTCGCCGTCTCGCCCGGCACGTCCTATCTCCTGATAAAAACTCTCGATGCTCTTCGGCAGGTTGTAGTGGATGACCCATCGCACGTTACCCTTGTCGATTCCCATGCCGAAGGCGATGGTGGCGCATACCACTTGTATCTGGTCCATCTTGAATCTCTCCTGCACAGATGCTCTTTGTTGGCTCGACAGTCCCGCATGATATGCTTCAGCATTGATGCCGTGTTCCTTGAGTTCTTCAGCCACCATCTCCGTGTTCTTGCGTGAGAGGCAATAGATAATGCCTGCTTCGTCTGGGCGGTTGGCGATGAAGCGGAATATATATTTGAGTTTTTCCTTCTTGGTGCTCTCGCGTCGTACGGTAAGGCTTAGGTTGGGGCGGTCGAAACTGCTCACGAACGTAGAACCGTTGAGGTGCAGTTGGTGTATGATGTCCTCGCGCGTAATCTTGTCGGCCGTAGCGGTGAGAGCCATGACGGGTACGCCGTGGAATTGCTCGTGCAGAAGTCCTAGCTGGGAGTACTCTGGCCGGAAGTCGTGTCCCCATTGGCTGATGCAGTGGGCCTCGTCTACTGCGAAGAGGGAAATCTTGATATTGCTGAATAGATAAGGTATCTCGCTCAGTAACTTCTCTGGCGATACATAGATAATCTTCAGTTGTCCTGCCTCGCATTTGCGTCGGATGATGAGGTCGTCGGTCTCGTCGTTGCCACTGTTGAGTGCTTCTGCTGGGATGCCGTTTGCCTTGAGTGCCTCCACCTGGTCGTGCATCAGACTGATGAGTGGGGATATGACGACGGCTGTACCCTCCATAGCAAGGGCTGGTATCTGATAGCAGAGGCTCTTGCCTCCGCCTGTAGGCATCAGTACCAGGCAGTCGTGCCCCTGCATCACCTCACGGATGATGGCTTCCTGATTCGGTCGGAAGGAGTCGTAACCAAAATAGTTTCTTAATATTTCGTTAATATTCATTTTTGCAGATTTTCATGCAAAGGTAACAATAAAAATAGAGAAATGCTGACTTTATAGATGTAAAACTACGAAAAAGCACCAAAAAAGTTTGAAATCTGAAAATATTGTATTACTTTTGCATCGTTAATAGAATGATAAATGGCTAAATGTAATGTAAATACCGGTGAGCGATTCGCTGATATCCAGATGCTCCGCTATGAGCTGAAGGGATTTGAGGAACTTTCGCTCTCACAAAAGTTATATATTTATTGCCTGTCAAAGGCAACGTTGATAGGGCGTGACATCACTTTCGACCAACAGGGTAAGTATAACTTGCGAATTCGCAAGACCCTGGAGGCCATCTATCGCCACTATGAGGGTAGTCGCGAGTCTTCCGACTTCCAGGCTTTGGAGGTGTACTTGAAGCGAGTGTGGTTCTCCAGCGGCATCCACCACCATTATGGGTGTGAGAAATTCAAGCCTGGCTTTTCTGAGGAGTTTTTCTATGAAGCTGTCGGAAAGATAGACGAAAAGCATCTTCCGCTTTCCCGAGGGGAGAGCAAGGAGGATTTGCTCGACGAACTCGTGCCAGTCATCTTCGAACCTTCTATAATGCCAAAGCGTGTGAATCAGACGGACGGCGAAGACTTGGTACTTACCTCTGCTTGCAACTTCTATGAGGGGGTAACGCAGGCTGAGGTAGAGCGATTTTACGCCAAGATGAAAAAGGAGAGTACAGCTACGCCTCCTTCCTTTGGGCTCAACTCTAAACTTACCAAGCGCAATGGTGAACTCGTGGAATTGAAGTGGATGGAGGACGGACTCTATGGCGCAGCCATCAAGGAAATCGTGGCTTGGTTGCTTAGGGCACAGAAGTATGCCGAGAACGAGAGCCAGCGCTGCGTTATCGACCTCTTGATTAAGTTTTATCGCACAGGCGACCTCGTGGATTTCGATCGTTACAGCATCGCCTGGGTGGAGCAGCAAGAGGGGCTTGTAGACTTCATCAATGGATTCATAGAGGTATATGGTGATCCGCTCGGACTGAAAGGTACTTGGGAGGGCATTGTGGAATACAAGGACTTGGAGGCTACCAAACGCACGCAGACCATTAGTCAGAATGCACAGTGGTTTGAGGACCATTCACCGGTAGACCCACGCTTCCGCAAACCTGAGGTGAAGGGGGTTACAGCCAATGTTATTTGCGCAGCCATGCTCGGCGGTGAAGAATATCCTGCGTCTGCCATCGGTATCAATCTGCCCAACGCCAACTGGATACGCCAGGAGCACGGTTCGAAGAGTGTTACCATCGGCAACTTGACGGATGCCTACAACAAGGCTGCGCAGGGCAACGGCTTCCGTGATGAGTTTGTCATCGACCAGGAGACGGTACACCTTATTGATATGTATGGCGATATTACCGATGACTTGCATACCGATCTGCATGAGTGTCTGGGACATGGTAGCGGACAACTTCTACCAGGTACCGATCCTGATGCCTTGAAGGCTTATGGCAACACGATAGAGGAAGCTCGTGCCGACCTCTTTGGTCTCTATTACGTGGCTGACCGTAAGTTGGTAGAGCTAGGCTTGACACCCGACGGTGAGGCATATAAGGCTCAGTACTACACCTATCTGATGAACGGACTCCTCACTCAGACTATCCGTATCAAGGAGGGAGACAAGATAGAGGAAGCGCACATGCGCAACCGTGCCCTTATCGCCCGTTGGACTTTGGAACATGCCGAAGGTGCTGTGGAATTGGTCGAGATAGAAGGAAAAACCTTTGTGAAGGTGAATGACTACGAACGGTTACGCCACTTGTTCGGTAGCCTTTTGGCTGAGATACAGCGCATCAAGAGTGAGGGCGACTATGAGGCTGCCCGTGATTTGGTGGAGAAGTATGCGGTAAACATCGACCCTGACTTGCATCGTGAGATTTTGGCAAGATACAAGAAACTGAATCTTGCTCCATACAAAGGTTTTATTAATCCCAAGATGACCTTGGAGTATGATGAGGAAGGCAAGCCTATAGACGTGAAACTTGACTATGAGGAGAGTTTTGTGAATCAGATGTTGCGCTACTCGGATGAATATGGAACTTTGTAAGTTTGAAGTTTTTTTTGTAGATAGATGATGACGGATAATAAGAACGAGGAATTTCCGATAGTGGATGAGCAGGGCAATATTCTGGGTGCGATTACCCGGGGACATGCCCACGATGGGTGTAAGATACTGCATCCTGTGGTTCATCTGCATGTATTCAATAGCAAGGGCGATCTGTATTTGCAGCATCGGCCTGCTTGGAAAGACATTCAGCCCGACAAGTGGGACACTGCCTGTGGTGGCCATGTAGACCTAGGCGAGAGCGTGGAGCAGGCTTTGCATCGCGAGGTGAGAGAGGAATTGGGCATCTCCGATTTCCTGCCGGAGTCTCTAGGCCGCTATGTATTCGAAAGCAAACGAGAGAAAGAATTGGTGTATGTGCATCGCTGCGTGTATGATGATGAAGTAAGGCCGAGCAAAGAGGAACTGGATGGCGGACGCTTCTGGTCTGTACAGGAAATAGAGACCAGTTTGGGCAAGGATGTCTTTACCCCGAATTTCGAGAACGAATATAAGAAATTCTTCCTAAAGTAAGGGATGATTCACGCAGATTCGCATAGTGCATTCTTGCTTGCAGTAGACCTCCCACAGATTTCACAGATGAAACAGATTTTTTTGTGTTTTCAGTTTTTCGCTAGCGAAGATAAATCTTTGTCATCTGTGAAATCTGTGGGAGATAAAGAATCAGCAAGCAAGAATGATACTTCTTATATCTCCAAGATTCCCTTCAAGGCTCCGCGGGCTATCTTTTCGTACTCCTCACCAAAGTCGCAAAATCTCATCACCGCATTAACGGCTGCATGCTTTACACCCATGTTGTCGCCTTGCAGGACTGCGGCTGCTTGGTCTAGAAATTCATTGATGCCTCGTTCATTGGGCTCCTTGCCGTTGGCGAAGAGCCGGGCAAGCAACTGGAAACCTGCGATATTGTAGAGGGGCTTGTCGCTCGCTATCCATTGGTAGGCGATGACAGGCGCATAGTCTACATATTGCAGTAGGTTGAAGGCGAGCATCTCTGCCATTTCTTGGCTCTGCACCTGTTCCATCCAGAGGTCGGTTATCTCTGCCAACATTTTTTCGGCCGGCATGATGAGGGTAGCGAGGATTTTGCATTCGCGGATGTCCTCTTTCCAAAGTTCGATGGCAAGGTTATAGTCCTTGCCGTATTCCTGTGCCATCTTCTTCAGTTCGGGGTAAGGTACCCCCCAGTTTAGTTTGTATCCCAGTCCTTTGTCACGCATCGACTGCGAGCCAGGACCATTCATCATCAAGCGAAAGCTACGCTTGATCTCCATTAGTTTCTGATGTGTTTCTTCCATTAACTTTTAACTTGTAACTTTTAACTTGTAACATTTAACTTTTAAAGTTTCATCGTCTTGCAGAACATGCCCTCAAACTGTTCCTCGATGTTGGCTGGCTTTTGCTTGAATATGCCGAAGATAGCACTTCCGCTTCCGCTCATGGCGGCATAGACGGCACCGAGGTTGTAGAACATTTGTTTGATTTCTGCCAACTCTGGGTGCACGGCAAAGATAGGTGCCTCGAAGTCGTTGACGAGTTCTTCTTTCCAAGTATCGATAGGTTGACGTACGATGTCACGACAACACTTGGTAGGCTTTTTGGGGGTGATGGCAGCGTATGCCTCCTTGGTGCTTACAGCGATATTGTCGCATTTTACCACCACCAGATATTTGCCGCTTAGGTTGTCGTTGGGTACGCTTGCCGGCATCAGCACATTGCCTATGCCTTCCGCATAGCAGCATGTATCGCCATCCTCGGGGTTGGCAGTGATAAAGAAGGCACAGTCGGCTCCCAGTTTGGCAGCGTATCGTTCCATTTCCGAGTTGCCGATGTTGAGGCGGAATCGCTCGTCGAGCAGACGGATCATGTAAGCGGCATCTGCCGATCCGCCACCCAGACCTGCTTGTGAAGGAATACGTTTTACGAGATGTGTATGGATGCGAGGCAGTTCGTAGTCGGCAGCCAATAAATTGTAGGCTTTCACCACGAGGTTCTTTTGCTCGTCACAGTCCACGGCATTGCCTGTAATCTTGAGATCGCAAGCCACCTCGCTGGGAAAGTCCTCGTCCATTCGTTTGATTTCAAGCGCATCGGTCAGTGGGATAGGATAGAATACGGTTTCGAGGTTGTGGTATCCATCCTCTCGTTTGCTTACAATGTTTAGTCCAAGATTAATCTTGGCGCATGGAAATGTAATCATATGCTAATCAAGTTTAAAGGTCTATTATATAATGTAATTATTATATGCAAAGTTAGCCTTTTCCTGCCAATTCTCCAAATTATTGGGCGAAAAACGTGTGTTTTTTTTCAAAAACGTCTAAAAGTTTGACAGCATAAGAGTAATAGTGTATCGTCGATGATGAATTCACGGCTTTTAAACAGCGGCACCGATACATTAAAAATATTAAAAAACTCCCCTTTCTCCGATAACTTTTGTATCTTTGCATGAGAATAAATAAGCAAAGATATGAAAAAAGGAGATAAGGTAAGGTTTCTAAGTGAAGTGGGCGGTGGAAAAGTCGCTGGCTTCCAGGGAAAAGATATAGTACTAGTAGAGGACGAGGACGGATTTGAAATCCCTATGCGCATTAATGAGGTTGTGGTTGTAGAGCAAGACGACTATGCCATGGGCAAGATGATCTCTGCCAAGATGGATGCCAAGGAGAAGGCTGAGGCGCATGCCAACACCGAACTGCACCAAGACAGCCGCAGCATCAAGGCCATCCTCAATGAGCATGATAGCGAAGTGGATATGAACGTGGATGAATATGATGCAGCCGACCGTGAAATCACTTTCGTGAAGCAAGCGCAGGAACGCATGGGCGGCAACAAACTGAGTGCCTATCTAGCCTTTGTTCCCATCAATATCAAGGACGTGACCAATACGCGCTTTGAGGCCTACCTGGTGAACGACAGCAACTACTATATGAACTATACCTATCTCGTGGCGGAAGGTAATGCCTGGACGCTGAAGTCGAAGGGGGTAATAGAGCCCAATACCAAACTTTTTGTAGAGGAATTTGGCCGTGAGCAACTGAATGAGATGGAACACATCGCTATCCAGATAATCGCCTACAAGGAGGACAAGCCGTTCCTCTTGAAACCAGCCACAGACGTTCAGTTCCGCCTGGATCCAGTGAAATTCTACAAGCTTCATGTCTTCGAGGAGAATGATTTCTTCGAGACTCCAGCCCTGCTCTATACCATCGTAGAGAATGATGAGGTGGCTCGGCCCCTGGTGGTGGACAGCAAGCGCCTGAAGGAGCAGATGTACAAGGACGAGAAGGTGGTAGCCAATACAAGTAAGAAGAGTAGCAAGAAGGACGATGGTACAGTAGTTGTTGACCTTCATGCCGACGAAGTGCTTGAAACTACAGTTGGAATGAATTCTGCCGATATCCTTCATTATCAGATGGATATATTCAAGAAGACGATGACTGAGTATCGCAAGAAGAAGGGACAGAAGATAGTCTTCATCCATGGCAAGGGCGAGGGGGTGTTGCGCCAGGCTCTCATCCATGAGTTGAGTTATCGCTACAAGCCTTGCACCTATCAGGATGCTTCCTTCCAGGAGTATGGCTATGGGGCCACGCTGGTGACTATTAAGTGAAGAGTGAAGAACGAAGAGTGAAGAATTCAAGTGAAGAGTGAAGAACGGAGAGTGAAGAATTCGATAGTCTTTGCGGGCGCAAGCCTCATGATTAATTCTTCATTATAAATTATTAATTGATATGAAGTACGGATATATTAAGGTGGCGAGTGCCATTCCCTCTGTCAAGGTGGGCGATGTGGTATTCAATGCCCAACAGATAGAAGACCAGATAGCACAGGCTGAGGGCAGGGGAGTGGAAATCATCACTTTCCCGGAACTTTCCATCACGGGCTATTCTTGTCAAGACCTTTTCCGCCAACAGATGTTGCTCGACTCTTCTGAGCAGGCGGTGATGATGTTGCTCGACTTTTCGCGTAAGCTCGACATCATCTCCATCGTTGGCGCACCGGTTGTTGCTGGTGACTTGTTGCTGAATTGCGCCATTGTCATCCAGCATGGGCAGATCCTGGGTATCGTGCCTAAGACTTATTTGCCTAATTACAGCGAGTTTTATGAGAAACGGTGGTTTGCCTCGGCGCAAGACTTGCGAGATAGCGAGGTGCGCTATGCTGGGCGTAAGGTTAAGTTGACCTCCGATGTACAACTGTTCTGCACAGCCGACGGTGTGCAGTTTGGTGTAGAGATATGCGAGGATGTCTGGGCTCCTGCTCCTCCAAGCAACAGGTTGGCATTGGCTGGAGCCGATCTAATCTTCAATCTTTCTGCCAGCGACGAACTGATAGGCAAGCACGACTACCTGAAGAGTTTGGTGAGTCAGCAGAGTGCCCGCACCATGACCGGCTATGTCTATAGCTCTTGCGGATTTGGCGAGAGTACGCAGGATGTGGTTTATGGTGGCAATGCCTTAATCTACGAGAACGGTAAACTCTTGGCTGTGGGTGAACGCTTCTCTTTGGAGGCGCAGATGGTTGTGTCGCAGATAGATATAGAGAAGTTGCGCTCCGAAAGGCGCACCAATTCTACTTATGTGAATGCCCAGCGCAATATCAAGTATGCGATGCAAGGCGGTCAGTTCGGCATACGTGTCGTTGATGCATACGCTGTTGAGAATGAGCGTGATTTTGTCTTGGAGCGTGAGGTCAATCCGCATCCTTTCATCCCTACAAGCAGTGATATGAACGCTTCTTGTGAGGAGATATTCAATATCCAACTCATGGGACTTGCCAAGCGTATCGTGCATACCCATGCCAAGACCGTAGTGGTGGGCATCAGTGGCGGACTCGACTCCACGCTGGCATTGTTGGTCTGTGTGAAGGCTTTTGATAAGTTGAAGATGAACCGCAAGGGCATAGTGGGTGTCACCATGCCAGGTTTCGGTACCACCGACCGTACCTATAACAATGCCATCTCCTTGATGCAGAGCCTCGGCATCACTATCCGGGAAATTAGCATCGCCAAGGCTGTTGCCCAGCACTTTGATGACATCGGGCATGATGCCAGCGTACACGACGTGACCTACGAGAATTCCCAGGCTCGTGAGCGTACCCAGATATTGATGGATCTTGCCAACAAGATGGGCGGTATGGTAATCGGTACGGGCGACCTCTCGGAGTTGGCTCTCGGATGGGCCACCTACAACGGTGACCATATGAGTATGTATGGTGTGAATGCCAGCATACCGAAGACTCTCATCCGCTACTTGGTGAACTATGTGGCAGAGAGCGGGGTAGACGAGCAGAGCCGCATCACGCTGCGCGACATCATCGATACGCCTATCAGCCCGGAATTGATTCCAGCCGATGAGAATGGCAACATCAAGCAGAAGACCGAAGATCTCGTGGGACCCTACGAGTTGCACGATTTCTTTCTCTATTACTTCCTGCGTTTCGGCTTCCGCCCTTCCAAAATATACTTGTTGGCGAAGAAAGCATTTGTTGATTCAATGGTTGAACGGGTGAAGATAAGCGACAACGATCCAGATAGTTATGATGAAGATACAATCAAGAAATGGCTCAAGACATTCGTGCGCCGTTTCTTCAATCAGCAATTCAAGCGCAGTTGTTTGCCTGATGGCCCCAAAGTGGGTAGTGTGAGCCTAAGCCCTCGTGGCGACTGGCGCATGCCAAGCGATGCCGCCAGTACCATTTGGTTGCAAGAGGCAGAGAACTTGTAAAAAGATTTCTTGTGGAAATAAACGTGTGCCGAGGAAAATGACTTTCCATCGGCAGAGAAAAATAATTACCTGCCGAGGAAAAAAGTTTTTTCTGCCGAGGTAATTTTCAAAGTGGGTATGGCTGCGTAAACACGTATGCTTTGCCCACTTTTGGTGTGTCAAGATAAAGTCATGTTTCTAGTCTTCTCTCATTCCGAAAATGCTTTCGCTCTATAATAGTATGTGCGAATGTGAAAAAAACGTTTCTATTTTTGTTTAAAAGGATTTTTTTTAGTACCTTTGCGCCCAAAAGTAAAAACAATAAAAAAATAAGATAATATGGCTAAGAAATTCGCCGAACACAATGGTCTCAATTTGACTAAGACCAACCAAGACGTACTAGCAGCGTGGGAGAAGAACGACATCTTCCACAAGTCTATCGATGAGCGTGAAGGCTGCCCTCAGTTTATCTTCTTCGAGGGACCTCCATCAGCTAACGGCCACCCTGGTATCCACCATGTGCTGGCTCGCAGTATCAAGGATACGTTCAACAGATATAAGACCATGAAGGGATTCCAGGTGCACCGCAAGGCAGGATGGGATACCCACGGACTCCCTGTGGAACTGGGTGTCGAGAAGGAACTCGGTATTACCAAGAAGGACATCGACAACAAGGCTTCCGAGAAGTACATCTCTACAGAAGACTATAACCATAAGTGTCGTGAGAACGTGATGAAGTTTACTGCCGAGTGGCGCGAACTGACCGAGAAGATGGGTTACTTCGTAGACCTCGACCATCCTTACATCACTTACGACAACAAGTACATCGAGACGCTTTGGTGGCTTCTCAAGCAGCTCTACAACAAGGGCTTGCTCTATAAGGGTTATACCATCCAGCCATATTCTCCAGGCGCAGGTACCGGTTTGAGCTCTCACGAGTTGAATCAGCCTGGTTGCTATCGCGACGTAAAAGACCTCACCACCACCGTACAATTCCTCATCAAGGATCCTAAGGCAGAGTGGACCAAGTGGGGTAAGCCTTACTTCATAGCATGGACTACTACCCCTTGGACATTGCCATCCAACGTAGCTCTCTGTGTAGGCCCTAAGATAGACTACGTGGCTATCGAGACTTACAACCTCTATAATGGCGAGCCTATGACGCTCATTATGGCCGAGGCTCTCGTAGGTTCGTACTTGAAGGCAGACCAGGAGTGCAAGGAGGGTGACCTCCTGCCGTTCGACAAGGAGAACAAGCAGTGCCCATGGCGTGTAATCGGTCATTATAAGGGTACAGACCTCGAAGGCTTCCACTATGAGCAGTTGATGCCATGGGTAAAGCCATGCGAGAAGGTGGACCTTTTCGCACCAGCCTTTGTAACTGAGTATGCTGCTGCCCACAAGGACAAGGTATTTGTCTCAGAGGATGGCAGAGACCAGTTTGTGGAGATGGAGAGCGAGGCTTTCCGTGTTATCCTCGGCGACTATGTGACGACAGACGACGGTACGGGTATCGTGCATATCGCTCCTACATTCGGTGCCGACGATGCCAAGGTGGCCAAGGATGCCAATATCCCTGGCTTATACCTTATTAATAAGAAGGGCGAGACTCGTCCAATGGTAGACCTTCAGGGTAAGTTCTATGTATTGGAAGACCTTGATGCCAACTTCGTGAAGGCTTGTGTCAATGCTGATGCTTATGCTCACCACGCAGGCGACTACGTAAAGAATGCTTACGACCCACAGTTTAATGTGGATGGCGTTTGGGACAAGAAGGCTTCCGATAAGGCTGAGGATCTCAATATCGTGCTCTGCTACGAACTGAAACAGGAAGGCAAGGCCTTCAAGAGCGAGAAGCACGTACACAACTATCCTCACTGTTGGCGTACCGACAAACCTATCCTCTACTATCCATTGGATAGCTGGTTTATCAAGGATACAGCCCGCAAGGAGCGCATGGTAGAACTCAACAAGACCATCAACTGGCAGCCAGAGAGTACTGGTACGGGTCGCTTCGGCAACTGGCTGGAGAACCTGAACGACTGGAACCTCTCCCGTTCCCGTTTTTGGGGTACTCCATTGCCTATCTGGCGTGACGAGAACCGTGGCGAGAAGTGCATCGGTAGCCTCGAAGAACTCTATGCAGAAATCGAGAAGTCTGTTGCCGCTGGTGTCATGAAGAGCAATCCGATGAAGGAGAAGGGCTTCGTGGTAGGCGACTACAGTCAGGAGAACTATGATAAGATTGACCTCCACCGCCCATACGTGGACAATATCGTATTGGTGAACGATGAGGGCAAGCCTATGTATCGTGAAAGCGACTTGATCGATGTTTGGTTCGATTCAGGTTCTATGCCTTACGCTCAGCTCCACTACCCATTCGAGGGTGAGATGGTAAGTGGCACAGAGGCAGACCGCGAAGCCTTGATTCATAGCACTTATGAGGGATATGCCATTCCTCCGAAGTTCTATCCAGCCGACTTCATTAACGAGGGTGTAGACCAAACACGTGGATGGTTTTTTACCTTGCACGCCATAGCAACGATGGTATTCGACAGCGTAGCCTTCAAGAACGTGATTTCTTCAGGTCTCGTACTCGATGCCAAGGGCAATAAGATGAGTAAGCATGTGGGCAATGTGACTAACCCATTCGAGATGATAGACAAGTATGGTGCCGATCCTGTTCGCTTCTACATGATGACCAACAGCGAGCCTTGGGACAACCTCAAGTTCGACCCTAACGGAGTGGACGAGACCCGTCGCAAGTTCTTCGGTACATTATATAATACCTATAGCTTCTTTGCCCTCTATGCCAATGTGGACGGTTTCGACCCAGAGGCAGCGCAGGTGCCTACAGAGAAACGTCCTGAGATAGACCGCTGGATTCTCTCTTCGCTCAATACATTGGTAAAGGGTGTAGACAAGGAGTTGGCAGGTTACGATCCAACACGCGCTGGTCGTCTCATCGACGCCTTCGTCAACGATGACCTCTCCAACTGGTACGTTCGCCTGAACCGCAAACGTTTCTGGGGTAAGGAGATGAGCGAGGATAAGCTCAGCGCTTACCAGACGCTCTATACCTGCCTGATGACTGTGGCCAAGCTGTTGGCCCCGTTCGCTCCATTCTATGCAGATGAGCTTTACAAAGACTTGGGTGGCGAGTTGGAGAGCGTACATTTGGACAAGTTCCCCGTAGCTGAAGAGGCAGCTATCGATGCAGACCTTGAGCAGCGCATGGCTATTGCCCAGAAGATTACATCTATGGTGTTGGCATTGCGTCGCAAAGTGAACATTAAGGTGCGCCAACCACTCCAGCAGATTATGATTCCTGCTGTGGATGCAACACAGAAGGCACATGTCGAGGCTGTGGCAGACTTGTTGAAGAACGAGGTAAACGTCAAGGAGGTGAACTTCATTGAAGGCCAGGGTATTCTGGTGAAGAAGGTGAAGTGTAACTTTAGAGTGATGGGTAAGAAGTTTGGTAAGTTGATGAAGGGTGTAGCTGCCCAGATGTCAGCCCTCGACCAAGACCAGATTGCAGCTTTCGAGAAGGCTGGCAACATCACCATCAACGTAGACGGACAGGAAGCAGTGGTAGAGGTAGCCGATGTAGAGATTATCTCTGAGGACATCCCGGGATGGCTCGTCTCCAACGATGGTAACTTGACCGTAGCACTTGAGGTAGAGTTGACTCCAGAACTCAAGAAGGAAGGTATGGCCCGCGAGCTAATCAACCGTATCCAAAACCTCCGCAAGGAGACAGGACTGGAGATTACTGACCGCATCCACGTTACTGTGGCTCCTAACGAGGAGACCAACGCTGCCATCGAGGCATTTGGCGACTATATCAAGGGACAGGTTTTGGCAGACGATATCACCATCGGTGACAACGCAGGCATCGAGACCGAGTTTGATGACTTCAAGTTGAATATTCTAGTAGAGAAAAATTAAAATAGCATAGGAGTTAGAAGTTAGGAGCAAGGAAGCATGATTCCAAACTGCTGCTTCTAACTTTTATTCCTTAAACGCTAGTCAAATCAATTCATAATCAAAATAAATCGAAAGTCTATGGCTAACGAAAAAGCACGTTACAGCGATGAGGAACTCGAAGAGTTCCGCGCTATCATTGAAGAGAAAATCAAGGTGGCAAAACAGACCTACAAGGACTGTATGACCCAGTTGAACCACTCTGACAGTAACGATGTGGTAGACACATCACCTACCTACAAGGCTCTAGAAGAGGGAAGCGAGGCACAGAGCAAGGAAGAAATCATCCAGATGGCTCAGCGCCAGCAGAAGTTTATCAAGGGTTTGGAGGCAGCCTTGGTTCGCATAGAGAACAAGACCTACGGTATTGACCGGGAGACTGGTGAACTGATACCTAAGGAGCGTCTTCGCATTGTACCTCATGCCACATTGAGTGTAGCTTCCAAGGAGGCCAGAAAACATTAATAAATGAAAGAGACTAACAAATCACATATCGGATGGCTCGTCACGGCAATGGTGGTAGTACTCCTCGTTATCGACCAGATAATCAAGGTGTACGTCAAGACTCACTTTTGCCTTGGCGAGTCTGTTCGTGTCACTGACTGGTTCTTCCTGGAGTTTGTGGAGAACAATGGCATGGCATGGGGCATGTCCTTTATCGGCAAGCTGTGGCTCAGCCTTTTCCGTAGTGCTGCCATCATCGTGCTGGTATGGTATCTGCATCGCATCATACGGGCAGGCAAGCATCGCCTGCTCTATATCTGCTGCGTGGCATTGGTACTCACGGGGGCTGTAGGCAATATGCTCGACTCCATGTTTTACGGACTCATGTTTAATGCTTCCTCCCCTTACTATGTGTCATACACCGTACCTTTCGGCGATGGCTACGCTCCATTCCTGATGGGCAAGGTGGTAGATATGTTCCGTTTCCCTCTCTTTACCTACACATGGCCTGAGTGGGTACCTCTGTGGGGCGGACAGCAGGGCACGTTCTTCGACCCTGTATTCAATTTTGCTGATGCCTGTGTTACGGTGGGTATCATTTCCCTGCTTCTCTTCTGCCGCAAGGAACTGGAAGAGTTGGGCGGTGACAAGGCTCGCAAGGGGCAGACTGAACAGGCAAAAGATGGGGAGGACTAAATGATGAGAAAGGTTTTGATTTCTCTGTTACCCCTAGTCTGTATGGTGTTGTGTTTGGCATCTTGCAAGCCATCCTTGCCAGGTGGAATTCTCTCCAAGAGCAAGATGACGGACATACTCTATGACTATCATCTGGCATTGGGCATGGCACAGCTTGATGGCGACGGTAGTAACAAGAGCTTGGCTTATCGTGAGGCTGTGTTGCGGAAGTATGATGTCACGACCGAGGAGTTTGACAGTTCGATGGTATATTACATGCGCCATACAGAATTGCTCCATGATGTCTATAAGGATTTGAGCGAGCGACTGAACAGCCAAGTGGTAGCACTGGGTGGCAGCGGTAATATGGGAGGCGAGTTTGACAACCTTTCGGCTACAGGAGATACTGCCAATATCTGGAAGTTGAACCCTTCGATGGTATTCTGTACCTTCAAGCCGTTCAATCACGTCAGCTTCATGATACAGGCAGATACCACTTTTCATAAGGGTGACTGTCTGAGATTGGACTTCGACTCACAGTTTATCTACCAAGATGGCATTCGAGACGGCATTGCTCTTCTGGCAGTAGAATTTCAGAACGACAGCGTAGCCCAACAGGTCGTTCACGTGCAGGGCAGTCAGCACTATTCTGTGGAAGTCTCTGATGCGAAGCGACTGGGCATCAAGAGCGTCAAAGGATTCTTCCTCTTGGGTGATGGAGGGTTCGGTACGGATATGGCTTCTCAGACCACGTTGAAGTTGATGTTCATCGACCATGTCAAACTCATCCGTATGCATACGAAGGAAGTAGAGGTTTCGAAGCCAACAGAGAAGACGGATAGCCTGAAGGTCGATTCGTTGCCACGTCCGAAAGTACCGGTTCATGCGCCACCATTGAAGGGCGAACTGAAACCTTCGCTTCCTGATGAGGAACAACCACTTCCTGTGAAACCTATGAGGCTCACCCGATAAATAAGGTTGATAGGCTATGGAGAGTTTTAGAAGATGTGGTGCCCATTCGGTCGTCTTGCCCGATGGCTCACGATTGCAGCAAGCCGTCGTTGAGATAGAGCAGGGCAGGGTAGTCAACTACTACGAGTTTCGCAACGAGTTGCCCATGACGGAATGGCTCGGCGGAGTGATATGGGTAGAACGTGATGAAGAAGGTGTGCTTCGGGCTAGCTGGAACAATAAGATATTATAAACTATAAAAAGAAATATAACTATGTTAAGCGTAGATCAATTAGAAGATAAGTTGATAGACTTGGCGTTTGCTGAGGATATCGGTGATGGCGACCACACAACCTTGTGTTGTATCCCAGAGGACGCCATGGGTAAGAGCCACCTTCTTATCAAGGAAGACGGTGTGCTGGCAGGTGTAGAGATGGCGAAGAAAGTGTTTGCCCGTTTCGATCCAACCATGAAGGTAGAGGTACTGATGCAGGACGGCACCCACGTGAAGAAAGGCGACATCGCCATGGTTGTGGAAGGAAAGACTCGCTCTCTGCTTCAGACTGAGCGACTCATGCTCAACATCATGCAGCGTATGAGCGGTATCGCAACCATGACTGCCAAGTATGTGAAGCGTCTGGAGGGTACCAAGACTCATATTCTCGATACACGCAAGACTACTCCCGGTCTTCGTATGCTGGAGAAGCAGGCTGTGAAGATAGGTGGTGGTATGAACCATCGTATCGGTCTCTTCGATATGATTCTTCTCAAGGACAACCATGTCGACTTCGCTGGCGGTATCACCAATGCCATCGACCGTTGTCATGCCTACCTGAAGGAGAAGGGACTCGACCTGAAGATAGAGATAGAGGTGCGTAGCTTCGACGAACTCGACCAGGTGCTGAAGCATGGTGGGGTAAACCGCATCATGCTCGACAACTTCTCTGTGGCTGATACCAAGAAGGCGGTGGACATCATCGCTGGCAAGTATGAGACTGAGTCTTCAGGTGGCATTACCTACGATACAATCCGTGATTATGCTGAGCAGGGTGTCGATTTCATCTCCGTTGGAGCACTCACTCACTCTGTGAAGGGACTTGATATGAGCTTCAAGGCTTGCTAACAGGGGAAAGGTAAAAAGGTAAAAGGGTAAAAAAGTAAAACGAGGTAAAAATATGAAGAATAATATATTTGCTTCAGCCCTTGTGGCTACTGGTCTGATGGCTGGAGTCATGGAGGCTGATGCTTGCACCAACTTCATCGTTGGTAAAAAAGCATCTGTGGATGGAGCCGTGATGTGCTCATATAGTGCCGATGACTATGGTATGTTCCAGAATCTCTGTCATTACCCAGCTGCCAAGCATGCCAAGGGCGAGATGCGTAAGATTTTCGACTGGGACAGCAACAAGTATCATGGCGAGATACCAGAGGCAGCCGAGACCTATAATGTGATAGGCAATATCAATGAGTATCAGGTTACCATCGCTGAGACCACTTACGGTGGTCGTGAGGAAATGGTCGACTCAACGGGCATCATGGATTATGGTTCGCTCATCTATGTGGCTCTTCAGCGTAGTAAGAACGCACGCGAGGCGATTCAGGTGATGACGACCCTAGCCAATACTTATGGCTACAACTCAGAGGGTGAGACTTTTACTATCTGCGATCCTAACGAGGCGTGGATTATGGAGATGATGGGCAAGGGACCAGGCTCCAAGGGAGCTGTATGGGTAGCCATGCGCATTCCAGACGATGCCATTTGTGCACATGCCAACCAGAGTCGCATCGGAAAGTTTAACATGAAGGACAAGAAGAATGTGCTGTATGCCAAGGATGTGGTGAGCTTTGCGCGCAGCAAGGGATGGTATACAGGTAAGGATGCTGACTTCTCCTGGAAAATGGCATATGCCAAGCCAGACTTCTCGGGGCGTCGTTTCTGTGATGCTCGTGCCTGGGTGCTGATGAACCATTTTAAGGATATGAGCCAGTATCTCGACTGGGCACTGGGTAAGGACCCCAATGCTGAGGATATGCCTCTCTGGGTGGTACCAGACCGCAAGGTGAGCGTCAAAGACGTGGAGGACTGTATGCGTGACCACTACGAGGGCACTCCGCTCTCTGTAGCTGATGGATCAGACATCGGCGGTGGTATCTGGGAGATGCCTTACCGTCCAACGCCATTGATGTTTAAGGTGGATGGCAAGCAGTGCTTCAATGAACGTCCTGTAAGTACCCAGCAGAGTGGCTTTGTTTTCGTGAGTCAGATGCGTTCTTGGTTGCCAAGGGAGATTGGTGGCGTACTGTGGTTTGGCAACGATGATGCCAACATGGTGGCTTTCACTCCTGTGTACTGTTCGATGACAGAGCGTCCTGAGTGCTACAATACTCCTGGGGCTGATGCCGTACACTTCAGTATGAAGAACGCTTATTGGGTATGCAATATGACGAGTAATATGGTGTATCCTCGTTATAGCCTAATGTTCCCATCGCTCAAGGAGGTGCGTGATAGCTTGGACAACAGTTACTTTGTCGCTCAACCTACGGTAGAGGCTAAGGCACAGGAACTCTATGCGCAGAATCCTCAGCAGGCCGTGAAGTATCTCAACAATTATAGTGTGGAGAAGGCACAGCAGATGTTGGCTCGTTGGCAGCAACTCTTCCAGTTTATGGTAGTAAAATATAATGATATGATAATCAAGCCTACCACAAAGGACGGTAAGTTTGAGACTACCAAGGAGGGGCTGGGTGCACGTCCTGTACGTCCTGGCTATCCCGAAAAATATGCCAGAGAGTTAATCAAGCAGACGGGAGATAAGTTCTTAGTTCCTGCAGACAAGTAATTCAGCAAGTGAATATATCCGAAAAATCCCCCTCATCCTTCAAAAGGGTGAGGGGGATTTTCGGAATGGAGAACTTATAGGAGTTCCAGTATCTTGCCGATAACTTTTTCTATTTTAGAAGAGTCTGTAGCGGCATCCAGTTCCTGGTTGATTTTCTCTTCCAGTTTCTTCTGTACTTTATCTGCCGCCTTGTCCATGGCTTCGTTGGCTTTGTCTTCCAACTTCTTCTGAACACGAGAGCCTAGGTCGCCCTCATCTTCTGCTTGAGCACCCTCTTCGTCTGCATTGCCATCCGATGAATATTCGATGGTGGATTCTACATTGTTACCTTCGAGTGCCTTGACCATGTCGTCGGCATTCATTGTGTACACCTTGCCGAGGATGCCGAAACTGACGGTATGTTCCTTGCCGTTGAGAGAGACAGTGCCTTTGGAGAACAGTACATAGTTATGGTACTCAAAAAGGTGGCTCATAGCCTCATCCATTATATTGTCTGCCATCATTTTTGCGATACTTCTTAAACTTTGGCTGAAGAAGTTGTTGTCCGTAGAGGAAGTAGCCTGGTCGATGACTTTGCCTACTTCGGTGCGAACCTTTTCCTTGTGGGCGTCTGCATTAGGATTGGTAAAGGCAAATACCAAAAGAATGAATACGATGAGCCCAAGGATTACCTTCCATAAGTTTTTGCTAGACTTCTTCTTGGATGGTTGAGAGCCGTTCATGGATGCTCCGTGCTGAAAGCCTTGCTGGTAAGCTGCCTGTTGGGCTTGTTGGAAATTGTCTTGGCCTTGATAAGAAGGCGGAACCTCCGAATCTTGATTTTGTGGTTGGGCTTGTGTTGCGTTTGTGCGGATGGCTTCTGCGGCTTCGAGCACATTCTTTAGTTCTGCTACTTTCCAGGCTGGTGTCCAATCTGCCATGCCTTGCGCCCATACCAATGTCTCGGGTGTAATCGCTTTCTGTGTAAGTTGGTCCATGCTGAAAGGACCAGCCTGCTGTCCGTTATGGTCTATGATAAAATATTCCATTGTGTTATTACCTGTAATTCTTCGTTCTTCACTTCAAGTGAATTCTTCACTCTTCGTTCTTCACTCTACACTTCCTTCGTGTGTAGCTTTCCACCATCCTGTCTTTTCTCTGCCCTTGATGGCTACGCTGTGTAGGCTGGGGTCGGAGATGGTGAGACCACTGTAGTTTTTAACCTCGATCTCATTGTTGCTGCTTTGTAGTGCAGTGTATACGTAGTCTGTGCTTTGAGCTGCCTTGACGGTGAGTTGCATCTGAGCGTTAAATTGGTCTTTGAGATACCCGCTAGGATGGAGACTGTCTACATACGTGGTGAGATCGTAGAAGAGGTTGGGCGAGAAACCGTCTAGTGGCTGAAGCGATGAGAGTGTCATGTCGGAATCGAGCGGACATTTGGTGTTGATTTCCTTCATGACGCTTGCCAGTTTGTCTAGCTGCCGACAGTCGATGGCTGCCAAATTACAATAAGGCTCGCTTGTACCTTTGTAGAAATTGACGGTAGTAGAGACAATGCTGGAATAGTTTGGTGTAGTAGAGTTGAGATAGCTCCATAGGGTCTTGTATGGCAAACCTGCCGCCATGATTTCACTGCTGCTGCTTATCAGGTAGTTGGTTACATCTTTCAATTCGTACGCTGTCTCCACGTTGCCCATGTAGCATGCATCAAAGAGAATATACTGCATCTTGAGACCGCTCTGTTTGATGCCTTCAGCTAGCGTTGCCACATTGAGCGCATTGTCCATCAGACTCACGCTGCCGAAGAAACGAGTGACAGGTTTGTTGGAATCGGTACCATATTGGATGCCACTGAAATTGCTGTTGGGCAGACTTGCTGTGTCGCTAGGCTTTGCCTGAACGGAGCGATAAGGGTATTTCACCCAGTCTTCTGCGTATGTCCAACCTGCCCCATGCGATCCGATGATGAGCGCATAGTTGAGGGCTTCTGCTTGCTGTTTCACTTCGCCCAATAAGTCTGCTATGCCTTCTGCGCTGCAATAAGTGTTGCCTTCGTAAGTCTTGAGGGTTATTTTTTCTACCTTCTTGTTTACCTCGTCATATTGTAAGTCATAGAGGGTGCTCTTGTTGTAACTCTCACTGAAGAATAGCAGTATCCGAGTGTTGTTGAGACCTTTTTTGTTGATGATGCCTTGGCTGATGCTGTCAACATTGGCATTCAGAAAGTGAGTCAAACCTTCGCTGTTGGTGTCTCCCGTCCAGGGGAAGAAGACGAGGATGGTCTGCTTGTTGACGCTGTCTACATCAAAAGCCTCTTCGCTACAGCTTGTCAATGACAAGGCGAGCGTGAACATACATATTAATAAGGTGAAAAGCTTCTTGGTCATTTCTATGGAATGTTAAATGTTAAGTATTAAATGTTAAGTGTTAAATGCCAGATGGGGTGTTTGCCTTTTCTTTCAGGGAGGGCACAGCCACACTTAACATTTAACACTTAACACTTAACATTGAAAAAAACTACTTCTTGCGAAGTTCCTCGATGGTAGCCTTGAGGGCTGCGATCTTTTCTACGGAGTCGCTTTCCTTCTTGCGCTCCAGGGCTACGACCTTCTCTGGTGCGTGGGCCACGAAATTCTCGTTGCTGAGCTTCTTGCGTATGCCGGCAAGGAAGCCTTCGAGGTGCTTCAGCTGAGCCTCTGCCTTCTCAATCTCGGCAGCTACGTCGATGAGGTCGCCCAATGGTACGGCAAACTCGTCGGTGCCTACCATGAAGCTGGAAGCGTCGGCACTCTTCTCGGCAATAACTTCTATCTTGTCAAGGTTGCCCATTTTGAGGGTTACGTCGTTGTATGCCTCAAAGTCGTTTTTTCCAACTACCTGGAGGGTCAACTGCTCCTTCTGTGCGATGTTCTTCTGGTTGCGAACGGTACGCACGCCAGCGATAATCTGCTTCACGTTCTCGATGTCGGCTGCAAGTTTCTGCTCGTCTGCTGTAGGTGCAGGAATCTCCAACTTCTCGCGCATGATGCTCTCTCCATCCTGACGGTCGTAGATGTGCTGCCACAACTCCTCGGTGATGAATGGCATGAATGGATGCAACATCTTCAAAAGGGCATCGAAGAACTTGAGGGTTGCGTCGTAGCTCTTCTGGTCAATTGGCTGGCCGTATGCTGGCTTCACCATCTCCAGATACCAAGATGAGAACTCATCCCAAAACAACTTGTAGACGGTCATCAGAGCCTCGGAGATGCGATAGTCCTTAAACTGCTTCTCCATCTCTGCATTCACTTCCTTGAGCTTCGCATCAAACCACTTTACAGCGATTTCTGCACTCTTAGGCTGCTGGATATCGGCAGTCTCCCAGCCCTTTACGAGGCGGAAGGCATTCCATATCTTGTTGTTGAAGTTACGTCCCTGCTCGCAAAGACTCTCATCGAAGAGGATGTCGTTGCCAGCTGGGGCAGAAAGCATCATACCCATGCGTACACCATCTGCGCCAAACTTGTCGATGAGGTCGATAGGGTCTGGTGAGTTGCCAAGACTCTTGCTCATCTTGCGGCCGAGTTTGTCGCGAACGATACCTGTGAAATATACGTGCTTGAATGGCATCTTGCCACGATACTCGTAGCCTGCCATAATCATACGTGCTACCCAGAAGAAGATGATGTCTGGACCAGTAACGAGGTCGGAGGTAGGGTAATAGTAGTTAATCTCCTCATTGTCAGGATGCTCAATGCCGTCGAAGAGTGAGATAGGCCACAACCATGAAGAGAACCATGTGTCAAGGCAGTCGCTCTCCTGCTCCAGATCGTCGGCCTTCAAGTCGGCCTTCTTCTGTAGTGCGAGTTTCAAAGCCTCCTCGGCTGTCTCGGCAACTACAAAGTCCTGTTTGCCGCCATTGTCAAAGTAGTAGGCTGGGATACGATGACCCCACCAGAGCTGACGGCTGATACACCAGTCCTTGATGTTCTCCAACCAGTGGCGGTAGGTGTTCTTGTACTTCTTGGGATAGAATTCAATGTCATCGTCCATTACAGGAGAAAGGGCGATGTCGGCAAAGTGCTGCATCTTGAGGAACCATTGTGTAGAGAGTTTAGGCTCGATAGGCACATTGGTGCGCTCAGAGAATCCCACCTTATTATTATAGTCCTCTATCTTCTCCATCAAACCTGCGTTCTGCAAGTCGATGGCTATCTGCTTGCGTACGTCCATACGGTCCTCTCCGACGTACATGCCAGCAGCTTCGCTGATGGTTCCGTTATCGTTGAAGATGTCGATGGTCTGCAAGCCATGCTTCAAACCGAGTGCGTGGTCGTTGATATCGTGGGCAGGAGTAACTTTCAAACATCCTGTACCAAACTCGATGTCTACGTATGAGTCCTCAATAACAGGAATCTCACGGTTTACGAGAGGCACGATGACATGCTTGCCCTTCAACCAAGTATTCTTCTTGTCCTCGGGGTTGATGCACATGGCAGAGTCGCCCATGATGGTCTCTGGACGTGTGGTAGCAACTACAGCATAATATCCCTTGTCGTCCTTGTGCATCACGTTGCCTTCCTCTACCTGCTGGCAATCGTTCTCTACTACGTAATACTTAAGGTAGAAGAGCTTAGAGTGCTCGTCCTTATAGATAACCTCCTCGTCTGAGAGGGCGGTCTGTGCCTTCGGGTCCCAGTTTACCATGCGTACGCCACGATAAATCAACCCCTTGGCATAGAGGTCGCAGAATACGTGGATTACTGCCTTGGAACGAGTCTCGTCCATAGTGAAGGAAGTACGGTCCCAGTCGCAGCTGGCACCGAGGCGACGTAACTGCTTGAGGATGATGCCGCCGTGCTCATGAGTCCAGTCCCAAGCATGCTTGAGGAACTCCTCACGGGTCAAGTCGGTCTTCTTGATGCCCTGCTGTGCAAGGCGGTTTACTACCTTAGCCTCGGTAGCGATACTGGCATGGTCGGTACCAGGTACCCAACAAGCGTTCTTGCCCTCCATGCGAGCACGGCGAACGAGAATGTCCTGAATTGTGTTGTTGAGCATATGGCCCATGTGGAGCACACCTGTAACGTTTGGTGGAGGGATAACCACTGTATAAGGTTCACGACCATCTGGCTTAGAGCTGAAGAGCTTGTTGTCTAGCCAGTACTGATACCATTTACTTTCCACTGTTTGTGGATCGTATTTGCTTGCTAATTCCATTGTGTTGTATTTCTTTTAATTTTCTTCTTTTTACTTGTCGGAAACGGTTTTCTACGATAAAAAGTGCAAGTTTCCTTAAAAAACGGTGCAAAGATACTACTTTTTGGGCGAAAATCATTATCTTTGCAGCATAAATTACGTATTTTTACATAAAAGCAATGGTAAGCAATGCGGTAAAGGAAGTTACAGAACAAGATAGGAAGGAGATGCTTGCCGGTTTCCTCTATGGCATGGCGAAGCTGATGTTTGGTAGCGTTGCCGTGGGTGGGTTGTCGCCTATATTCCTTGGCAATGAGTTTTGCGTTGGCGCACTTTCTTTCTTGATATTCTTAAAAACGAAGGCTGGGAAAATGGAAGGAAAACTTGTAATATAAAATTTAGTACATGCATACAAAAGAAGAGAAATTGGCAGCGTTCGGTCGTTTGCTGGACGTGCAGGATCGTTTGCGCCTGCAGTGCCCTTGGGACAAGAAGCAGACTTTTGAGAGCCTGCGCCCGAATACCATCGAGGAGACTTTCGAACTATGTGATGCGCTTATGAAGCGTGACTATAAGGAAATAAAGAAGGAACTTGGTGATGTACTGGAACACGTTATGTTCTATAGTATCATAGGTCGTGAGGACGAGGAGTTTGACATCTGTGATGTCTGTAACCAAGAGGCTGACAAACTGATGTTCCGACATCCTTTCATCAACTGGAAAGAGGAGGGAGACTGGAGTGTCTCCAATCCCGACATGTTTATCAACGATGAAGGACAGGTAGTGTATCGACAAGAGAAGAGAGAAGAGGGTAGTGTGAAGAATCCAAATGTAAACGATTCTTCGCTTTCCTCTCTTCGCTCTTCCCGTCCAGCTACCTCCTCCGCTGTAGAGAAAACATGGGAGCAAATCAAGCAACAGGAGAAGGATGGCAACGAGCGTGTGTTGAGTGGGGTGCCTAACTCCCTGCCTTCCCTTATCAAAGCTTACCGCATACAGGACAAGGCCCGCAATGTGGGTTTCGACTGGAAGGAGAAGGAAGATGTGTGGGACAAGGTACAGGAAGAACTTGAAGAGTTGAAGGTGGAACTTGCCAAGGGCGACAAGGAAAACTCGACTAAAGAACTCGGTGATTTTCTCTTCTCGGTCATCAACGCCGCTCGTCTCTATAAGCTCAACCCCGACAATGCCTTAGAGTCTACCAACCAGAAGTTTATCCATCGCTTCAATTATGTGGAAGACCATTCACTGAAACAAGGTAAGAATCTGAAAGACATGACGCTGGAGGAAATGGATAAACTGTGGAATGAAGCAAAGGAAGAGGAGAGAAACCGTCAATGAAATATTGGCGGAGATTCTTATCGTAGCAAAACTATACTTTAAAACTTTGGTAAAATGAAGAAAATCGTTTATGTAGCTATAGTCTTGGTGGCACTCTTTGCAGCCAACAGTTGTAAGAACAAGAGCAATACGCCTATCATCAGCCCTAATGATTCTCTTATGGTTGAGGACGAGAATGATTCTACTATCTATGGTATATTGGGAGAGGGTACGTCGATGCATGCTCTAGAAATCTTTTCAGACAATGGTGATACGCTCAATGTATTCGTTGATGACGAAAACACAGATATTGTGCAGGGAGGAATCCTTGCCGGAGACCGCATTGCTCTCATTGCTTATAAGGCGCAAGATGATGAGATGGTGGCTCAGAAAGTGATCAATCTCACTTCGCTCCTTGGCAAGTGGACTTCACTGGATAAAAACTTCGACATCATGGAAGGTGGTGAAGTGAAAAATAATGTGAAGGCAGAGACCAATCCGTGGACTTCGTGGAAGATCTTGAATGGAAAGCTTTTGCTCAACAAGGATACTTTTGATATTAACAAACTGGGGCCAGACAGCTTGTTGCTTGAAAACACTCAGGGTATTTACACCTTCAAGCGTCAAGAGTGACAGGATAATGGTGTAAGGAACGACATGTGAAAATAGTAGAAGATAGATATGGAACCATTCAAAGTACACATATTGGGGTGTGGCAGTGCGCTTCCTACCCTTAAGCACAATGCTTCTGCGCAAATTATCGAAATGCGTGGCAAGTGCTTCATGATGGATTGTGGAGAAGGGGCGCAGATGCAGTTTCGGCGCTCGCACATCCATTTTGCCAAGATTAATGCCATCTTTATCTCTCATCTTCATGGAGATCATTGCTTTGGCTTATTAGGTCTGTTGTCTACATTTGGTATGTTAGGGCGTACTTCGAAACTAAGAGTTTTTGCCCCAAAGGAATACGATGCTTTGTTTAAGCAACAGAGGGACTTCTTTATGCAAGGCATGGAGTATGAAATAGAGTTTGTTCCCGTGGATACAGAGAAAGCTCAGATGGTATACGAGGACCATGCCGTGACGGTAGAGACGGTACCTTTGCAGCATCGTGTGCCTTGTTGCGGATATATTTTCCGGGAAAAACCTACACTGCCCCATATTCGTCGTAATATGATAGATTTTTACGGTATTCCGACGAGTCAAATTAATAATATCAAGAATGGGGCTGATTGGACCAATGAGGAGGGGGAGGTGATACCGAATGCTCGACTGGTGAAACCTGCTGCCCCTCCTCGTAGTTATGCTTATATGAGCGATACTCGCTATGTGCCTAGTCTGGCGGAGAAGGTTAAAGGTGTGACTATGCTCTATCACGAGAGTACTTATGCCTCAGAACACGAAGACCGTGCCAAACTTTATTATCACAGTACGGCACATCAGGCAGCTATGGTGGCTAGAGATGCTGGTGTAGGAAAATTACTGTTGGGACACTATAGCGCAAGATATAATAACGAATCTCTTTTGCTGAAGGAAGCGAGAGACATATTCCCTTCTTCTTTTCTGAGCAAAGAAGGGCACACCTATAGTGTCGAATAGGTTTCTATGTGGAAAAATGAGCCTTGCATCGAAAAATGTGTAATTTTGATGCAAGGTTTTTTCTTTATTTCGTTTTAGTGATAAAAAGGTATTGAATTTGGAATCGGAAAAGGAACTCCTGGAAGATATTAAAAGCGGCAGCCGGGATGCAATGCATCGTCTGTATGAGCGCTTTGTGGGATATGCCATGGCGGTAGCGCTGAGGTATGTCCCTCTGCGTGATGATGCAGAGGATGTCGTGCAAGATAGTTTTGTCAAGGTGTTCTCTTCGGTTTCTAAGTTTGAGTATCGGGGTGAGGGTTCTGTTAAGGGCTGGCTTCTTCGCATCGTGGCTAACGAGGCTATCACTTTCGTGCGGCAACAAAGAAAATTAACAGTGGTCAACGAGATTCCCGATGAGATAGAAGAGGAACCTGAGGTGGAGCGAGTTCCGCCAGCGGAGTTGACCAGGATGGTAGGTGAACTGCCTGATGGCTATAGGTTGGTGCTCAATATGTATGTATTCGAGCAAAAAAGTCATAAGGCAATTGCCGCCCAACTAGGTATCAAGGAGAGTAGTTCTGCTTCACAATATTTACGGGCTAAAAAACTACTGGCTAAGAAAATCAAGGATTATTTGAACACAACAAACGAAACTTAAAATGAGCAATAACGATTGGACAAACAAACTTCGAGAGCGGATGGCAGACTACCAGGAGCCTGTCGACCATGACTTGTGGGCTGGCATAGAGCAATCGCTTGCTCAAGGAAATGTTTCTTCCACCAGTCGCTTGATTCATGTCAGACGATGGATGTCAGCAGCAGCTGCCGTTGCGTTGTTGGCTGTAGGTGGAAGTTATGTGTATCTTCAGCAAGGGGATTTGCAGCCTAATCAGACAGTACGGATAGACTCAAATCATGGAGGGCGAATGGCACGGAATCTTCCGACTTTGAAGTCTGTAGGTGTGGAGGCTAAGATGGCGCAAGTGGGAGGGATGAACATGGGCGAGAAAGCCACGCTTTTAGCAATGGCATCGCCTTCTCAAAGGATGGACGATACTCTGCCTTCTGCGGCGCAGCCTGGATTAATGGAAGTTGCTGAGGCTGATGCACAGGATGATTCTCCTGTAACTTCAACTGGGGGTAAGGTAAATTCTGCAGCTACATCTTATGTTCCTGCGGCCGTAGCAGCTGCTGTGATGCAGGAAAAGAGGAAGGGAACGAAGAAGGTAGGATGTGATGTCACTTTGTTTGCCGAGAATGGTGTCATCACCAGCAACAATAGTTCGGCATCTTATCCTTATATGGTGGCTTCATCTCCGGTACAGTATCCTGATGTATTCTTTGATGAATCTGCAGAGCCTTTTGATGCCTTACTGAAGGTCGCGCATCCACAAGTGGCTCAGCATCATGCTCCTGTGGCTGTTGGCGCCCAAGTGGGGATTAGAGTAACTCCTCGCTTGTCATTGACTACGGGAGCTGTTTATACTCGCACGTCTTCGGATATTTCCCACGATGGTGGGAATACATATGACACCAAGCAGACCCTCCATTATGTCGGCATTCCTTTGGGAGTAAATTATGAAGTATGGGGAACCAAGAACTTGCATACTTATGTGATGGCCGGTGCAGAGGTCGACTTTAATGTGAAGAACCATACAGAGGCTGGTGGTGTAAAGTTGGAGGAGGGCGTTTCCAAGGATCGTGCCCAGTTCTCGGCCAAGGCTTCGCTTGGTGTGCAGTACGATGTGGTGCCGCAGTTAGGTGTTTATGTGGAGCCTGGAACGAAGTATTACTTTGATAATGGAAGTGAGATAGAGAATACATTCAAGGACAAGAAACTAAACTTCAACTTACAGGTTGGACTTAGATGGAATATTGGGAAGTAAATGATATATACTAAGCATTTTGCTTGGAAGTTTTATGTTACGAGAAAAGAAGAAAGGGTAGTCTTGCGTTGTTGGCAAGCTACCCTTTTGCTATATCTGGGCTTGGGCTACTTATTACGATTGTCAGCACTATTTAGCCAAAAGCTTTTTGCTCATATTCATTGCAGCCTTACGTCCGTCGCCCATGGC
This sequence comes from Oribacterium sp., assembly GCA_963609615.1. Lineage (GTDB taxonomy): Bacteria > Bacteroidota > Bacteroidia > Bacteroidales > Bacteroidaceae > Prevotella. Next base: position 21,572 of record CAVDKC010000004.1, on the reverse strand, counting down.
AAGGATAACTGTGGCACCACCGCGCACAATGTCACCGCCTGCATAGATGGCCTCTTGCGAACTTTGCATCTCTTCGTTAACTACGATGGTATTCTTCCGCCCAAGTTCCAGTCCCTCGATACTCTGAGGTACAAGTGGGTTAGGGCTAACGCCTACGGCAACGATGACTTGGTCGCACTCCAAGGTGATGGTCTCGCCAGTAGCCTCTGGGCGGCGACGACCACTGGCATCTGGCTCGCCTAACTGCATCACGTCGAGAACCACAGCCTTGACTGCTCCCTTCTCGTCTGCCTTATACTCCTTGGGATTGTGTAGGGTCAGGAAGTGGATGCCCTCTTCCTTGGCGTGTTTTACCTCTTCAAGACGTGCCGGCATCTCTGCTTCCGAACGACGATAAACTAAAGTGACTTCTGCGCCGAGTCGTTTGGCTGTACGGCAACTGTCCATCGCAGTGTTGCCACCGCCCACGACAACTACCTTCTTGCCTAGGTTGATAGGTGTGTCGCTATGTGGGTTGGCTGCATCCATGAGGTTGACACGGGTCAAGTATTCGTTGGAAGACATAATATTGAGCGCATTCTCGCCAGGGATATTCATGAAGTTAGGCAATCCGGCACCCGAACCTACGAAGATTCCCTTAAACCCTTGCTCCTCCAAATCCTTGACAGAGATGGTCTTGCCTACGATGCAGTCGGTAATAAATTTGACTCCCATCTCTTGCAAGTTCTCTATCTCGACATCCACGATTGCGTTGGGTAGGCGGAACTCGGGAATGCCATATTTCAGCACGCCGCCAATCTCATGCAATGCTTCGAACACAGTAACGTCAAATCCCTTCTTTGCCATGTCGCCTGCGAAACTCAGCCCGGAAGGTCCCGAACCAACTACGGCAATCTTGATGCCATTGGGCGTGTCGCAAGTAGGGGTAGATATGTTGCCACTCTGACGCTCGTAGTCCGCGGCGAAACGCTCTAAGTAGCCGATGGCAACAGCTGGTTTGTTCATCTTGAGGTGTATACAACGGCTCTCACATTGCTTCTCCTGTGGACAAACACGACCGCAAACAGCCGGTAGGGCAGAGGTATTCTTCAGAACCTTGGCTGCTGCAAGGAATTGTCCACGCTCTATGTTCTTGATAAATGAAGGTATGTTGATACTGACAGGGCAACCTTCCATACATTGTGGTTTCGGACAGTCGAGGCAACGTCTAGCCTCTGTGAGCGCCATCTCCTTGGTGAGCCCGATGTTTACCTCTTCTGTGCGAGTGGTGGCACGGTACGCTGGGGGTAATTCTGGCATCTTGACTCTCTCGATGGCAGTGCGGTCCTTTGGTTTCATGGATGCTCTTAACCCCTTGCGCCATTCTGAGTTACGGTCAATGAGCTGTTCGATGGTATCGGTGGTAGGGGCAACGTCCATCGTAACATCCGTAGTCTCTTTCTTCTTATTGGCTTCGATGCAGGCAATGTGCTCCTCAAAGTGTGCCATCTCCTCGCGTTCTGCATCCTTGAAGGTGCCCATTCGCTTGAACATCTCGTCCCAATCTACCAAGGCTCCGTCAAATTCAGGACCATCGATGCAGACAAACTTTGTCTTTCCGCCAATGGTGAGGCGGCATGCGCCGCACATACCCGTTCCGTCCACCATAATGGTGTTGAGAGATACATCGGTAGGAAGATTGTATTTCTGTGTCAAGAGGCAACAGAACTTCATCATGATGGGAGGTCCGATGGCAAATACTTTGTTGATATGCTCCTGGTTGATGAATTTTTCGACACCTACGGTTACTACACCTTTCTCGCCATAGCTGCCATCGTCGGTCATGATGATAAGTTCATCGCTGGATGCACGTACCTCGTCCTCCATGATGACGAGGTCTTTGCTTCTGCCTGCGATGACCGATAGCACCCGGTTGCCCGCAGCCTTCAGTGCCTTGATGATAGGGAGCATCGGTGCTACACCTACGCCGCCACCAGCACAGATCACAGTGCCGAACTTTTCTATATGGGTGGGATTTCCTAGAGGTCCAACTACGTCGTGTATTTCATCGCCCTCGTTGAGGTTGCAGAGCTTGGTGGAGGAGAGACCTACCTTCTGTACGACCAGTGTGATGGTGCCTTTCTCTATGTTGGCATCTGCGATGGTTAGCGGCATACGCTCGCTGTTGCTGTCGACACGAATAATGACAAAGTTGCCTGCCTTGCGGCTCTTGGCGATAAGTGGTGCTTCTACGTCGAAGCGAAAGACCTTTTCTGAGTATTGTACTTTCTTGATAATCTTGTTCATAGGCTCTTGTGTCTTTATGCTGCTAGTTTTTGTATAATATCTGTTCTTTGAAAACACAAGAGGATAACATCGGCTACTTTTGGCAGCCGAGGTTATCCTCGTACATTCTTTTAGGGGCTGTCTCTGGATGGGGGCAGCCAGCTATTGCTTGTGTATGGTAGAATCGACTCTTGATTAGTCGAAATTCTTGTCATCGAGCATCTCGAATCCACAGTAAGGTACCAATACCTTAGGTACACGGATACCCTCTGGAGTCTGGTTGTTCTCCAATATGGTGGCTACGATGCGTGGCAAAGCCAAAGCTGAACCATTCAAAGTGTGGCAAAGCTCTATCTTTTTGTCCTCTGCATGGCGATAGCGGCAGTGGAGACGGTTGGCTTGATAGCTCTCGAAATTGGAGACAGAAGAAACCTCCAGCCAACGCTGCTGTGCGGCACTCCAGGTCTCGAAGTCGTAGCAGATGGAAGAGGTGAAGCTCATGTCACCACCGCAGAGGCGGAGGATATGGTATGGCAACTCTAGCTTCTTCAGCAAGCCCTCTACATGGTCGAGCATCTCGTTCAGAGAGTCGTAGGAATGGTCAGGCTTATCGATGCGAACAATCTCCACCTTGTCGAACTGGTGTAAACGGTTCAATCCACGTACGTCCTTGCCATAGCTGCCAGCCTCACGACGGAAGCAAGCAGAGTAAGCGCAACGCTTGATAGGGAGATCCTTTTCGTCGAGGATGACATCGCGGAAGATGTTGGTTACAGGAACCTCGGCAGTAGGAATGAGGAAGAGATTGTCGAGGTTGGCATGGTACATCTGACCTTCCTTGTCTGGCAACTGACCTGTGCCGCGGCCGGAGTCTTCGTTGACTACGTAAGGAGGCTGAATCTCCAGATATCCGCTCTTGCGGGCTTCATCGAGGAAGAATGCCTCTAGCGCACGCTGGAAACGAGCCATCTTTCCGATGTAAACAGGGAAACCTGCTCCAGTAATTTTCACTCCTAGGTCGAAATCTACAAGGTTGTACTTCTTCAAGAGATCCCAATGGCAGAGAGCGTCAGAACCAAGCTCCGGTTTAACGCCGCCTTCCTTAACGACAATATTGTCGGCAGCATCCTTGCCCTCTGGTACCTCATCACAAGGGATATTAGGAATTTCGAGCAATTGGTTGGTCATATCTTGCTGAGCCTTCTCCATGATTTCTTCCAGGGCCTTTCCGTCGGCCTTAAGTGCAGCTACTAGAGCCTTGGCTGATTCTGCTTCCTCTTTCTTTCCTTCTTTCATCAAAGCACCGATTTGCTTTGCGAACTGGTTAGCCTGCTGCTTGTTGCTATCAAGCTTCTGCTGTGCCTCACGACGAATTTTGTCGTACTCCAATACTTTCTCTACGGCCTCACGAGCATTTGGGAAATGCTTCTTCTCAAGGCCTTTGACTACTCGTTCAGTCTCTTCACTGATAAGTTTAAGTGTAAGCATAAGAATTTTCTTTTTATTTACTGTAAATTTACTATTTTGAGGCAAAAGTACAAAAAATATTTGTGATAGAGAAAAAAAGGTCTAATATTTTTGTCTTTTTTATACTTGCAGAAGCGATGGTGGGTAGTTTTGATATAAAATCGAAAAAGCGAAATGAGCTTCTGTCAGAAACCATGTCGGGACATCTTTAAGTCAATGTCCCGACGTTCGGATTTTTGCCTCGCCACGGCACAATATCGCCCCTTCTAGGGCAATGTTATGCTCTCGAAGGGGCAATGTTATGCTCCTTAATGGTAAAATCAAACTACCTATTTTATCTGACAAATATTAAGCCATTTGTTTATTCCGAACTAGGGTGTCAAACTAGATGTGGTACTTCCCTTGGTAATGCCTTTTTGAGCGAACAGGAGCTCCATGGAAATTGTTGTCTCCCATGCCACTGCCTCGATAGCTGCTGTGGGAACTTGCCCCTCCACAATATTCGTCCCAACGGGCACGGATGCGGTCTACATAGTCTGCCGTCTCTGTACCTCTCATATAACCATGCTTCACCACAGGGTCGTTATAATAGGTAGGCAGGGAGAGGCGTAAGATGTATTCGCGAACTACACTCCACTGCTGTGGGTTGCCTCCATGTTTGCGAGCCAGCGACATAGCATCACGAATGTGGTAATAGCCGCCATTATAAGAGGCTAGGGCAAAAAGCATTCGCTGCATAGGGTCGCCTACATCGGAAAAATGCCCCTGTAGCTCTGCCATGTATCTGGCTGAGGCTGCGATATTTGCCTCAGGATCATGTATCATGCCCATAGACAGCCTTAGATGAGCCGCAGTAGCGGGCATAATCTGCATCAGACCACAAGCCCCAGCCCATGACTTGGCATTGGGGTCGAAGCAACTTTCTTGATAACACTGTGCCGCCATCAGCCTCCAGTCCATGCGTGCTATACCGCAGTATCTTTGGAAAAGGTGGTCATACTTGGAGATGACGCCTTTGGAACGGTTGAGGAAAGGGGAGTAGACATGGCGGGTCACACTGCGTGAGGAAAGAAGCCAGCTCTCTTCCTTCTTGACCTGTGCTATCATCTGTGGCTTAAACCAGGAATTCAGTGTGTCCGCCAAACTGTGATTGCCTTCTGCTACAGCCCATTGAGTCTTGGTGCTATCGGGAGTTACACCACAGAAGAGAAGTCTGCCAGTGGTGGTCTTGCGGGGCAGGGGGACTGCGATGACATCTCCTTCGCCTCGTTGCAGCTTGCTGACCATCTCTGCCGTGTCCTTGCATTCTTCTACTCTCAGAGATACTCCTATCTGTTGTGCGAACTTTTCGCAGAGTAGATATTGTAATCCCATCCCATGATTATGATAATCATAATAGGTGGTAGGACCATTTACGGTGAGCATAATCATCTCTCCATTGTCTTGTATGTCTTCGAGGGAGAATCCCTTGTTCTTCTTGGACGTTTGGCTTTCTGGGTGCAAAGCTTCGGTGGAATTGTCGTCAATGCCTTCCACTTCCCCGACGGGAGTACCCCATGGTGTTAATTCCTGTTGTTTTTTGGGGGAACAACTGGAGAGTAAAATCAGCGCATATAATGCGTATAAAAATAGCTTATTTCTCATCTCGGGTGCAAAAGTACAAAAAAAAATGCATATTGGGGGTAAATTATTTGCATATTATAATTAAAATATGTACTTTTGCAATGTTTTAGAATAAAAGTTAGAAATAATGTTACGAATAGCAGTACAATCCAAGGGCCGTCTTTTTGACGACACAATGAGTCTTCTCGCCGAAGCCGATATCAAGGTAAGTGCCTCCAAGCGCACCCTCTTAGTACAATCCAGTAATTTCCCTCTTGAAGTGCTTTATCTTCGAGACGATGATATACCACAGAGTGTAGCTTCAGGCGTTGCTGATATTGGTATCGTGGGTGAAAACGAATTTGTAGAGCGTGGCGAGAATGCTCAAGTTATCGATCGCTTGGGATTCAGTAAATGTCGTCTCAGCTTGGCAATCCCAAAGAAGATAGACTATCCCGGGGTTCAGTGGTTTGATGGCAAAAAAATAGCCACTTCTTATCCCAATATTCTTCGCAAGTTTATGAAGAAGAAAGGTATCAATGCTGACATTCATGTCATTACTGGTTCTGTGGAAATCAGTCCAGGCATAGGCTTGGCGGATGGAATCTTTGATATCGTAAGTTCTGGCTCTACGTTGGTAAGTAATAATCTTGCCGAAGTAGAGGTGGTGATGAAAAGCGAGGCATTGCTCATCGGTAATTGGAATATGGACGAGGAGAAGCACCAGATACTCAATGAGATGCTTTTCCGCTTCGAGGCTGTTCGTTCAGCACAAGACAAAAAGTATGTGATGATGAATGCTCCTAAGACTATGGTTGAGAAAATTACCGAAGTTTTGCCAGGTATCAAGAGTCCTACTGTTATCCCGTTGGCAGATGAAGAGTGGTGTTCTATCCATACGGTGCTGGACGAGAAGAGATTCTGGGAAATCATAGGGAAACTTAAGGAACTTGGTGCTCAGGGCATCCTCGTGACGCCGATAGAAAAAATGATTCTGTAAACGTTGAAAGTTGTTGTTTTAAAGGTAGAGAGTTATGGGATATAATGTATTCCATGGTCTTCTATCTTTATAAAGCCCAAAATACAAGAAGGAATGAAGGTAATAAAGTATCCAGCTAAAGAGGAGTGGAACGAGATAGTAAAGCGTCCGCACTTGGACGTGTCGCAACTCAATGCGACTGTGGAGAGCGTGCTCGACGAAGTGAAGAAATATGGCGATGAAGCCGTGAAGCGTTATGAGGAGAAATTTGACCATGCCCACCTGGATTCTCTTGCTGTAACAGAGGTGGAGATGGACGAGGCTGAGCGGTTGGTGTCGCAAGAACTCAAGAATGCCTTGCGCCTTGCACATCATAATATTGCTACATTCCATGAAAGTCAGAAATTTGAGGGGAGCAAGGTAGAAACTTGTCCAGGTGTGACCTGTTGGCAGAAAAGTGTTGCTATCCAAAAGGTGGGACTTTATATTCCAGGCGGTACAGCTCCGTTGTTTAGTACAGTACTTATGCTTGCTACACCTGCCAAAATTGCAGGGTGTGAGGAAATTGTGCTTTGTACTCCTCCCAATTCCGAAGGCAAGGTCAATCCTGCGATTCTCATGGCAGCTAAGATAGCAGGTGTAAGCAAAATCTTCAAGGCAGGTGGTGTTCAGGCAATCGCTGCTATGGCGTATGGCACGGAAAGTGTACCTAAGGTATACAAGATATTTGGCCCGGGCAATCAATATGTGATGGCCGCTAAGCAGCGTGTGTCGCTGCATGATGTGGCAATAGATATGCCGGCAGGTCCTTCTGAAGTATGCGTCATTGCCGATGAAACTGCTAATCCTGTTTTTGTGGCTGCTGATTTGCTTTCGCAAGCAGAGCATGGCATTGACTCGCAGGTCTTCTTCATTAGTACGTCGGACAAGGTATTGGAAGAGGTAAGAATGGAAGTGGAAGTGCAACAGGAAAGGTTGCCTCGTAAGGAAATGGCCCAGAAGTCTTTGGACAATTCCAAGTTTATTCTCGTAAAGGATGAGCAAGAGGCACTTGACCTCTGCAATGTTTATGCGCCTGAGCATCTCATCATTGCTACCTCCAACTATGAGCAGTTGGCTGAGGGAGTAATAAATGCCGGCAGTGTATTCCTCGGCAATTATGCGTGTGAGAGTGCGGGTGATTATGCCAGTGGTACCAATCATACCCTGCCAACTCATGGCTATGCACTAGCTTATAATGGCGTAAACTTAGATAGCTATCATCGCAAGATTACCTTCCAGCACCTTACAGAGGAAGGTATTCGTAATATAGGTGATGCTGTGGTTACTATGGCTGAAAATGAACAGCTTGAGGCGCATGCCAATGCTATGCGTCTGAGAGTAAACTCTTTAAACTCTTAGAAGATGAAGGAACTGAAAGAATTATGCAGAGAGAATATTTGGAACTTGGCTCCCTATAGTTGTGCCCGCACGGAATTTGCAGGTAGAAAAGCTCGCGTGTTCCTTGATGCCAACGAGAATCCTTACAACGACCCATATAATCGCTATCCGGACCCATTACAAATGGAACTGAAGCAGCAAATTAGTAAGGTCAAGGGGGTGAGTGTAGACAAGATATTCTTGGGAAATGGCTCTGATGAGGCGATAGACCTCGTGTATCGTGTCTTCTGTCGACCAGGAAAAGATAATGTGGTGGCGATAGCACCTACCTATGGTATGTATGAAGTTTGTGCCGATATTAATGATGTGGAGTATCGCCCAGTGATGTTGGACGAACATTACCAAATAACAGCAGACAAATTGTTGCAGGCCTGTGATGACCATACAAAGGTTATTTGGATATGCAGTCCCAACAATCCTACAGGCAATCATATCAATCGGGAAGCAATAGTGAACGTGCTCCAAAACTTTGAAGGTATCGTGGTACTCGACGAGGCATATAGTGATTTCTCGTCAGAACGTACACTCCGCAGTGTGCTCGACTGGTTCCCCAACATGATAGTGCTCAATACGATGAGCAAGGCTTGGGGCTGTGCGGCTCTCAGACTGGGTATGGCTTTTGCCAGCAAGGATATCATAGATATATTCAATAAGGTGAAATATCCTTATAATATCAATCTCCTTACTCAGCAGCAAGCTCTTGAGGTACTGCGTAATCCGCTGAAAGTGGATGAGTGGGTAAAGAATATCCTGCAGGAGCGTTCTAAGGTGATGGCTGCCTTTATGGACTTGCCTATCTGCGAGAAGGTATATCCTACAGATGCCAACTTCTTCTTGGCTCAGATGACGGATGCAAATGCTATCTATGATTATCTGGTGGCACAGGGTATCATCGTAAGAAACCGAAACAAAGTACAACTTTGTGGTAATTGCCTTCGTATCACGATAGGCAACAAAAGTGAGAATGCCGAATTGCTGGGGGCGTTAAGACAATATTAGTATCTATTTGTTCGTAACTATAATGGGCGTCAAAACGTTTTCGTAACGTATTGACGCCCATCATGCTATAAAGTATCCCAACTTCGCTTATTTTCGCTTTTTGTGAGGGTAGCCACGTTCTTCTTTTCCACCGCTGTTGTAGCGATTCTTACGATTATGGTTGTCATTGTCGAAGTTTGGATTGAAACTCTTTTTCTTCTTTCCCTTGAAATAGCTAGTTCCCTGTTCTTTGGCAGCCTTGAGCTCAGCTCTAGCTGCAGCTACGGCTTCACGTATGTTCGCATTGGAGTTGTCCTTTTTCTCCTTTGCATGGCGAGATTCTCCGAGAGGTCGTCCATTGTTGAGATATTTCTCTTCATCGTAACAACCTACGTTGCCATACCCTTTGGGGGCGAAAGACTCTGCCCCTTTTCTGTTGTTTCTCCTTCCTTGGTTGGCGACACGTTCGTTCCCTCGTTTACCTCTGGCACCTCTGCCCACCCCAGGGTTGTCGTAGGTAGAACCTATTGCTTTCTCGTCGAAATGCACGTCTCTGCTATAGTTCTTGCCCATAGGCTTGTCGTATAATTTGGCGATAAGGTCGGTTCTCCCGATTTTCCGCAACTCGCTTTCGATAGCTCTGCGCTCCTCGGGTTTATACCAAAAGAAGAACATGCGCTGAGCCAGTTTCTCCTTAGGGGTCTTGGCACAGAATACGGGTTCTAGAGTGTATGGGTCGTAGCCCGTGTACCAGGTCTCGGTGGATATGGTCATCGGAGTAGGGGTGAAGTCTTGCACCTGTTCGAGATGGAAGTCCAAACCCTTGGTGATGACAGCAAGTTCTGCCATATCCTCCTCATGACAACCTGGGTGAGAACTGATGAAGTAAGGTATGATTTGCTGGTTGAGGCCTTCTTCCTTGTTGATTTTGTCAAACATGCGCTTGAACTCGTAGAAGAGGTCGAACGATGGCTTGCGCATGAACTTGAGCACGGTAGGACTGGTGTGTTCTGGTGCTACCTTCAGACGTCCGCTTACATGCTTGGTTATCAGTTCGCGAGCATACTGTAGGGATACCTCGTTGAGCTTCTCATCCTTATTTTTGTGCAAAATCAAATCGTAGCGTACTCCACTTCCAATGAAACTCTTTTTGATTCCTGGCAAAGCATCTACTGCATGGTAAATCTCCAGCAACTTACTATGATCGACATGCAGGTTGGGGCATATCTGTGGATTAACGCACGATGGGCGTTTGCATACCGAGCAGGCTTTCAGGTTTTTGCCTTGCATGCCATACATGTTGGCAGATGGTCCGCCGAGGTCGCTGAGGTAGCCTTTGAAGTCGGGCATCTGGATGATTTTCTTCACTTCCTTGATGATGCTTTCCTTGCTGCGGCATACCACAAACTTACCTTGGTGGGCAGAGATGGTACAGAAGGAGCATCCACCGAAACAACCTCTGTGCAGATTTACAGAGAACTTGATCATTTCGTATGCAGGTATCGTCTTGCCCTTGTATTTAGGATGTGGGAGACGAGTGTACGGCAGATCGAAAGCCGCATCCAGTTCCTCTGTGGTCATCAGCGGGAACGGTGGATTAACGACCACGTATTTGCCGTCCACCTCCTGTATCATGCGTTGAGCATGCATTTTGTTGGCTTCCTCTTCCAGGTGGCGTACGTTCTCGGCCTGTCCTTTCTTGTTGTGCAAGCATTCCTCGTGGCTATGTAAGATGATATCATCGTCTTTGTATCCACCAGGAATCTCGTTTTCTTTGCAATAGAACACTACCTGTGGCATTTCATGAATTTCACGGAGCGTCTTTCCTTCAGCAAAAGCGTTGGCCAACTCTACAATAGAGTGTTCCCCCATACCGTAAAGGATGAGGTCGGCTCCCGAATCTACGAGGATACATTTCCGTAACTCATCCTTCCAGTAGTCGTAGTGGCTGATGCGCCTCAGAGATGCCTCGATACCACCTAGTGCTACGGGTACATCAGGGAAAAGTTTCTTCAATATTTGTGTGTATACGATGGAAGGATAGTCGGGGCGCATGTCGTGACGGGAGTCTGGACTAAAGGCATCCTCGCTACGCATTCGCCTGTTGGCGGTATAGCGGTTTACCATAGAGTCCATAGCTCCAGGCGATACACCGAAGAATAGGCGAGGACGGCCTAACTTCTTGAAGTCACGGAAGTCACCATGCCAGTCGGGTTGTGGTACTATTGCCACTCGATAACCTGCCGCCTCCAGTACTCTGCCAAGGATGGCAGGTCCGAAGGCCGGATGGTCTACATAGGCATCGCCAGAGAACAGGATGACATCCAATTGGTCCCATCCTCTCAGCTCACACTCCTTCTTGGTCGTTGGGAGAAAGTCTGTCAGTTTATAATTCATTTATTGAAAACATTAATCATTTACAGCGTCTGGCGTTGCATCGGCAGTTTTCTTGTCCTTCCAGTCTACATAGAGTAGAGCTAGATTGTGAAGCCCCAATGCCTTCATGTTTTGGTTGTAGATGATGTCGAGGCAAAGATCGAGCAATGCCTTGTCCTGGATGTTCGAACTCTCCAACAGAGAGCGAACGTTAAACTTCAGTTTGTCTAAAACTTCCTCATCGACAATACCATTGCTGTCCACTAAGTTGCGGAGCAACTGATATTTGTCGATGGTCTCAAGGTGCTGGTCGCTCACTTCTATTGAGCGTGTGCCTGATTGGTTTGCTTGAATCTTATACATAGTAACTTGTTTTTTGTTTATTATGATTGGTTTTATTCTGTAAGAAACTTGAGTGCGCCTAGCATCACGTTATTACGTGTCTTTTCATCCAGGATACATTCCAAGGGGAACCCCATGACGAAGGAACGGTAGTCTGTGCCCTTATAAGCTACTGCGGCACTTGTTCCTGTAGTGTAACGCATCGCCGTGAATGGTTGTGAACCAGATAGATTGAGCATAGTGGAGTCAATTGTTGCTGGTTTTAGTATTTCTGGATGTGTGGCAGCATAGTGCTTGTCGTTCAGGGTGTTGTAGTACTGAAATACTAGCCCTAGTCCAGATACGCTGGAGGCAGTCTGCGTGATGCTGTCTCGCTCACTGATGGTGGAGTCCTGCGGGTTGATGTCCTGTACAATGAAGCGGGTACCCGTTGGTTCGTAAGAAGCCTTCAGTACATTGTTAAGAAATCCTTGTTCTTCCTCACTCTGCATGTCGCTGCCAATATAAGAGCCGCTGACAAGGAGTCTGCCTCCTTGCTGGGTGTATGTACTCAGGCGTTTTTGCAGGGTAGGGGTGAATGACTTGAAGTACTGATGTGTATATCCGTCATTGCGTTCCAGACCATTGATGAGATCTACAACTTGATACTTTTCCAATGTAACTTTACCCGAGATGACCGCTTCGCTAGAACAACTTGCGATGTTGTATTTGTAACCTGATGCGATGGCATGTGCATGTTCCTTAACATAGTCAAAGTCATTGCCTGCAACAAACTTACCAGCCATTTCATTGCCGCAATATCCTAGCCCAGAAGTGCTTTCATTCCCCATCTTGCTACGGTCGAATACCACTTGCTTGCCGCTCCATCCTGCGGTGAGTCCATAGCTCACACCTGGGTCTTGGTCGAAGTCGAATCCCAGCTCGCGGTCGTTGTCAATCACTTGTGGTGAGGCTAGACGATGGAAATTATTGACCACCAATACTGTCTTTGTCGCCTTCGGGTCATAGAGTACGGATAGAACTTCCGAAGGAAAACTCTCGCCACCGGCATTGAGGGCTGCCACGCGGAAATGGTATAGCTTGCCTGGCTCCAGTCTCACTTGGCAGCCTACAGTCTTGACTATCGTGCCATTATCAAATCCTCCCTTGGCTTCTGCTTTGTACAGAATATAGCTTGTAGGACGGGCTGTAGGCTCGGTTGGGTCGTTTTGTGGCAACCATGTGAGCGTAGCATATCCCTTGGGGTTGATTTCTGCACTGAAGTTGTTGGGTGACAATGGTTGCACCACATATTTGCTGTTGTGGCTTTGGCTGATATATCTTAAGATTGTCTTGTAGATGGAACGGGCTATCGTGAACTTGCCCAAAGGGTCTTGGGCGATGCGCATGTCTGGGAAGTTCTGATGGGAGAGCATTTCGATAATGGCAGAAGGCACTTCGGGAAGCCTCGTCTCGGAATAGTTCTTGTCCCATACATAGCGCTTGTTGAAGTTGCCAAACTGAGCCGTCATGTCCTTCGCTAGATTGTCTCGCAGAGCCACGGCGAAATCCTTGGAGTTCATCCTTGATATTCCGCTGTTGAGCATTCCGTCGTTGTAGTCTGTCGTGCATATTGACAAGGCTCCAAATGTAGACTTGCCGTCCGAGTGAAATCCTGCGTCGCTATGGAGGGCTAATGATAGTTCGATAGGTACATGCTTGCCTTCGAGAGCGGGCATATAGACGGAGCCTCCTCCAAGCCAGTTAGTCATCAGAGAACGGGTGTTGATGTCGTCTGCATAGTCATTTTTACCTTGCCTTCCGCTGTATACTTGATAAGGCGCTCCTGCCCACTGTGCGTAATATCGGGCACCCTCCAGGCAGCGTGGCAGCCCACTAGGTTCGCCCCCACGTTCGATGTTTCCCATGCCTCCGCCGAAACGTACGGCATCGGTGGTAACGATACCTCGTGAAGACGCTTGGTTGGTGCATACTACGCGGTTGAATTCGTTGCATCCCCTGTCGAAGTCGAAGGTTCCTAGGTATACCCAGGTGCCACCACCCATGCGCTGATTGACGGTGAATGTTGTGGCTTGCCCCTTGTGGTAGACGATATACTTGGCATCGCTCACGCTCTTAGGGAGTGACTGATAGCTCACGTATACAGCGTATCTGCCTCCTTCTTTGAACTTTGGCTGGTAGCTTACCATGCTAGGGGTCTTTTTCTTGGTAGCCTTAGCTTGTCTTGCCGTACCCATGCGAAACGGATTTTCTCCATCGCTATACAAGGTTTGGCTGGCGGCAAAACCAATAGAATCACAGTCTTTCCATTTCTTGCTGTTCACGGTCTCTTGGTAGAAGATAGACTTGGTGGCATCGTCATTGTCGATGATAATTTCCTGCTTCTGCCAGTCTCTTTCACGAGGCGTAAAGACAATGGCACCTGCGTTTTGCAGCATGGGGATGAGGTAAGGCACCACGATAGTTTGCGTAAACAGGTCTTCGTTGGTACAAAACAAGTTAGGGCGTTGCCATTTCCAGTAATTTCTGTCTACGTCGTAATATCTGCCATGCGAAGCCCAGAGAGAGAGATGTCTGTTTTGTAGTCCAGCGGTTACAAAGTAGGGGCGTGAGGTGTTGAAAACCCATGGGTCTCCATCGTACTCGATGCCTTCCCATGACTGGGCACTAGCCTCTGTTATGGGAATGGATACAAGTAGTAAACTACTTAACAGACAATATGTTAAAGGATTTAGCTGTTTCACTTCTTGGGTTCTTTTCTATATATACACCGCAAGCCTAGTACCCTGCTGGTATACTAGGCTTTGCTGTTTGTGGCGTTAGTCGATGTTTCCTATTGTGAACTTCTCGGGTTTCTTACCCTTAAAGTCTTTGAAATACAACTTGATGTCACGCATATCCTGATTTACATCACCTGATGGGTTGATGACTTTGGTGCATTTTACCAGTCGTTTCTCGTAGTCGAGACCATAGAGATAGATAGGCAACCCTGCCTTAAGGGCGATGAAGTAAAAACCTTTCTTCCAGTCTGGGTTGAGTGAACGTGTGCCTTCGGGCGTAATACATAGGGCGAAGGTGTCTCGTTTGCTGGCTTCGGCGGCTAGGTTATCCGTCATGCTGGTATGCTTGCTTCTCCATACAGGTATACCTCCCATCTTGCGGAAGATGGGACCTAGTGGCCAAAAGAACCATTCTTTTTTCATCAGGAAATTGCACTTCATACCCTCGGCATGGGCAAAGAGTTGGCCTAATATCATGTCCCAATTGCTTGTGTGGGGAGCCAAGCAGATGATGTACTTCTTGGGTAGTTCAAAGGCTATCTCCTTGGTGAACCCCAGTTGCTTATAGAGAATCCATCGGCAGATGTTTTTTATCATTTCCTCTTTTTCTTATATATTAATAAGGTATAGGTGTTGTGAGATTATGCCAAGTTTGATATCTGGTCGATTATCTCGCTTACCTGCTTGTTGAAGTCTTTGATGAGGTCTTTGTAGTAAACCTTGGCTGCGATGCCAGGCTCTGCATGAGACACTCTACTGATGAAGTCGCCGTTTATCATGACGATGGAAGACAGGATGCCGTCTACGTCCTCTTTAGTAGGTTTGCCATTATACAAGGATGCAGCTACGGTTTCGGCGAAAAGTTCGCTTGTGATGTAGTTGATTGTACGTTTTAAATCCCTTTTATTAGCCATAATTCTTTTCTCTAAATTAATAATAGGTTTAATTCAATGCTCAAAGTTAGCATTTTTCTTTGAAATGGCAATGGAAATTACAAAAAAAAGTTGATATTAACGCATTTTTATTATTTTTCTTTCTCTATCTCACGGAAAATGGCTATATTTGCAGTGTTTTTGAAGTTTCAACTAATTTAAATTATAAAAAAGGAAATTATGGAAAAAAGTGCATTGCAGATTGCAAGAGCTGCTTATCAGCCAAAGTTGCCTAAGGCTCTCCAAGGTCCAGTAAAGGCCGTTGAGGGTGCGGCAACTCAGTCAGTGGGTAATCAGGAAGAAATCAAAGCTCTCTTCCCTAATACTTACGGCATGCCTGTTATCACATTTGAGGCAGGTGAGGCACAGGAACTTCCTGAGTTCAATGTAGGTATTATCCTCTCTGGCGGTCAGGCTCCTGGCGGTCATAATGTAATTTCAGGTCTTTTCGATGGTGTAAAGTCTCTCAATCCTAATAACAAGTTGTATGGCTTTATCCTAGGTCCTGGCGGTCTCGTAGACCACAATTATATGGAGATTACTCCTGAGTTGATGGATGAGTACCGTAACACAGGTGGTTTCGACATCATCGGTTCTGGCCGTACCAAGCTTGAGAAGGAAGAGCAGTTCGAGAAGGGTATCGAGATTCTCCGTGAGCTTGGCATCAAGGCACTCGTTATCATCGGTGGTGACGACTCCAATACTAACGCTTGTGTGCTCGCAGAGTATTATGCAGCCAAGAAGTATGGTGTACAGGTAATCGGTTGCCCTAAGACCATCGATGGCGACTTGAAGAATGAGCAGATTGAGACTTCTTTTGGTTTCGATACAGCTTGCAAGACCTATTCTGAACTTATCGGTAATATCGAGCGTGACTGCAACTCTGCACGTAAGTACTGGCACTTCATCAAGTTGATGGGTCGCTCCGCTTCTCACATCGCATTGGAGTGCGCTCTCCAGACTCAGCCAAACATCTGCTTGATTTCTGAGGAAATTGAGGCTAAGGAAATGTCTCTCGATGACGTAGTGACATATATTGCGACTGCTGTTTCTAATCGTGCTGCTGAGGGTCACAACTTCGGTACTGTCCTCATTCCTGAGGGCTTGATAGAGTTTATCCCAGCTATCAAGAAACTTATTGCTGAATTGAACGAGGTTCTTACTGACCCAACTACAGGCGAGAGCCGTGAGTTTGCTAGCGCAGAGGAGCAGATTGCATTCGTTAAGGGTGCTATTGCCAAGGATAACCTTGCAGTATTGGAGTCTTTGCCTGTAGATGTTGCTCGTCAGCTCTGCCTCGACCGCGACCCTCACGGAAACGTACAGGTATCTCTCATTGAGACAGAGAAGTTGCTCTCTCGCATGGTAGCTAAGAAGTTGGCTGCTTGGAAGGAAGAGGGTAAGTTTGTAGGTAAGTTCTCTGCACAGCACCACTTCTTCGGTTACGAGGGTCGTTGCGCAGCTCCTTCTAACTACGATGCAGATTACTGCTATTCACTTGGTTACAATGCTTCTCGCCTTATCGCTAATGGCAAGACAGGCTATATGTCTATCATCAAGAACACTACGGCTCCTGCAGCAGAGTGGATTGCTGGTGGCGTGCCTATCACTATGATGATGAACATCGAGCGTCGTAATGGTGCTAACAAGCCTGTTATCCGCAAGGCTCTCGTAGAACTTGACGGTGCTCCATTCAAGTATTTCGCTTCTAAGCGTGAGCAATGGGCGAAGGAGACTGCATACGTATATCCAGGACCAATTCAATACTGGGGGCCTGCTGAGGTTTGTGATCAGCCTACGAAGACTCTGCAGTTAGAACAAGGTAAATAAATCAATCATTTAGGTTAATGAGAGGGGTTCGTATGCCGCAACTGTGAAGTTGTGTCATGCTGCCTCTCTTTTTTTTGTGGGTAAAGAATAATGGCAATCAAGCAAACTACCAACAGACATTCCACTTCCAGCAGGCGAAATTCTACTGGGCAAAAGTGCAGTGCGATGAGGCAAGGCAAGCGACAGCGACGCTCCAAGCATTCGTCGGGCTTTTGGGGACGTTATCCCCGATGGGCATGGTGGTTGGGTGGAATTGCCATTGTCTTATTGTATGTCTGGGCGTTTTATTACTTCTTTGTAGGACCAACAGGGTTCAGGTGGCGTGCGCTCTATGGTGATGTGGCATATCCCGAAGGGTATGAGATACATGGTATCGACATATCCCATTATCAGGGAGAGATAGACTGGGAACAACTCAAGAATGCTATGATTGAGGGCTGTCCAGTCCGATTTGTCATTATCAAGAGTACAGAGGGTACTAGCAAGCTGGATGACAACTTCCGTGAGAACTTTAACCAGGCACGTGACTATGGCTTTATTCGTGGTGTCTATCATTTCTGGAGTAATAAGTCATCGGCTCGTGAACAAGCCTATTATTTCTTAGATCAGGTGCATCTCACCGATGGTGATTTACCTCCCGTGCTCGACATAGAACACAAGCCTTCTAGCAAGAGCGTGGAGGATTTCCAGCGTGACGTACTCACATGGCTTCACATCGTGGAAGACAAGTATCATGTGAAACCAATTATCTATACATATTATAAATTTAAGGAGCAATACCTCAGTGCTTCCGTTTTCGACGACTACCCTTATTGGATAGCCCACTATTATGTGGACAAGGTGCAATATAAAGGGAAATGGAAGTTTTGGCAGCACACGGATGCTGGCAAACTGCCTGGCATTAAGGGGTATGTAGACTTTAATATCTACAATGGAAGTTATTATGACCTGCGTCAATTCTGCATTCAGGCCACTGGTGGCGAGAAAACGTTTGAGGAGGATTAGCCGAATCATCAAATTATAGTTTATTTTCTTTATCGACTCATGAAGATTTATCCGGGATACATTGTAGCCAGTTTCTTGGCTTGTTCTGTGCTGCCTCTTTCCGCACAGTATACATGGCAGGAGAGAGGGGAGTCTGGCAAGCTGGACTTGTCGCATGGTATTCATTATGAGGTAGAGGCACAAGGGAGTTTTTCTGATGGACAGACTCCCCTGTGGCTCAATGCCAACAAGTATGGTCTCAGTTCTCTCGATGGGCAAAATGGGTATTTGAGAGGTAGCTTGATACGTCCTTTGTCTACAGATTCAGTTCGCCGATGGGCGATAGGGTATGGCGTGGATGTAGCCGTGCCTGTAAACTATACCAGCCACCTGGTGGTGCAGCAGGCTTTTGTGGAAGCTCGATGGTTGCACGGTGTGTTGAGTATGGGTGCCAAGGAATATCCTATGGAACTGAAAAACCAGACACTGTCCAGCGGTAGCCAGACCTTGGGTATCAACGCCCGCCCTGTGCCACAGGTGCGCCTTGCCCTACCAGAGTACTGGACTATTCCTGTCTTGAACGGATGGCTGCAAATGAAAGGTCATATAGCCTTCGGCAAGATGACCGACGACAATTGGCAACATGATTTCACCCAGTGCAAGAGCAAATATGCCGATGATGTACTCTATCATAGCAAGGCGGGTTATCTACGTATCGGAAACGAGGGATATTTCTGCCCGTGGAGCATCGAACTAGGGTTAGAGATGGCAGCCCAGTTTGGAGGTGTACCGTATGTTTTCAAGAATGGTGTCATGGAAACAGTGCCTACCGAGGGCGTTATCAAGGGTTGTTGGCATGCGCTTCTGCCTGGTGGTGCTGATGCCACGGATGGTATTTATGGCAATATTGCAGGCAATCAGTTGGGCTCATGGGTGATGCGTGTCAACTATGATGCTGATATGTGGAAACTTGGTGTCTATGCCGACCATTACTTCGAGGATGACAGTCAGATGTTTTTTCTGGACTATGATGGCTATGGTGGGGGCGAGGAATGGAATACCAAGAAGCGGAGCCACTTCTTCCGCTATGCCATCAAGGATATGATGCTGGGTGCAGAACTCAATCTGAAGTATGGCAAATGGCTTCGCAACATAGTGTTGGAATATATCTATACCAAGTATCAGAGCGGACCATATAATCACGACCATTCCTCCAATATCTCTGACCATGTGTGTGGTCTCGACAACTATTACAACCATGGGATTTATACGGGATGGCAGCACTGGGGGCAGGTCATAGGAAATCCGCTTTATCGTTCGCCGATTTACAATAAGGATGGTCTGATTCAGGTCGAGAACAACCGTTTTATAGCTTACCATCTCGGATTTGACGGACAGCCAACCAACCGGTTGGGATATCGTGTGCTGGCTACCTATCAGAAAGGGTGGGGCACTTATTCGTGGACTTTTCTCAAGATGCGCCGCAATTTCAGCTTCCTCGTGGAGGGTAATTATCGGTTCCGTCATGGGTGGCAAGCCAAGGCAGCATACGGGATGGATTTCGGCAGCGAAGATGTGCTGGGCAACAATGTGGGCTTCCAATTGACTATCAGCAAAAGTGGAATATTGGGAAAGAAATAGAATCAGGTAGAAATATGACAACTAAAAGTAAGGTATACATAGCATTGCTAGCCACGACGGCAGCATTGTGCAGCACAACCTCATGTACGTTAGAGTCGAGCGACAATGGTGACTTTGATGGCTTCTGGCATTTGGAACAGGTGGATACGCTGTCTACAGGCGGTGTGCTCGACCTTTCTGGACAAAGGATATTCTGGGGGGTGCAATATAAGCTCATCTCTTGCCGAAATCTTAGTTCAGATGGGCTTCACGGATATTATTTCCGGTTTCGTCAGACTGGCGATAGTATTATCCTACATACACCTTATAAGGATAATTGGCACCAGGACCAAGGTGAAGATGGAGGTGACATCCCAGTAACGGAAATGACGGATGCCATACGTGGATATGGCATCAATCATTTGGAGGAGGGGTTTTATAAGGAGCGTCTTAAAGGCGACAAGATGGTACTCCGTTCCAAGGCACTCCGTCTCTATTTCAAGAAATTCTAGTCATTGACGGCAAACGGGTGGGCTTATGTTACCTTGGTGTGGTAGCATGGCCCACTAGTCTGTCTGTTCTGTCGCCGTTCCCCCGAAAATATACCAGTACGTCATAGCGGTTCTTCGTCTGGTAGAAATTGCCTTCCGTATTTACTGGAAGGGTAGAACCGTCTTCCTTGACCACTAGATATTGATAGCTATAGTAGCCCTGCTTGAGGGATATGGTAGCGTGGTAGCACTTGTCTGTCTCGTCGTATGTCATTTGGTAGGCAGGCAGAAATCTGTCGTAGGTAAAGTCGCCATTTATATACACTTCTCCTGGCTGCTTGTCTGTCTTTAGGGTGAAATTCACGAGTGCATAGTCGCAAGTGAAATCTATATCCTCATTGTTGCTATTGCGAATGCAAAAGCCGCCCTGCGCACTTTCGTCGTATACGTAGCTTGGGCGTGGCAAGTCTTCCTGAACCTTGACATGGTAGCTTTCGCCGTCCCATGTTATCTCGTCCACTCCCATGGTCGGGTGGTCTAAGTCTAGCATTTCAAATTTGCGGTATACATTGCCTGCGTCAAAAATCAATTGACGATTGTGTTGCCATTGCAGCCCGGCGGCACTGATATAGTCGGGCTTGATATGGGTGACAGCAGCGTCCCATCTGCCGTTTTGTAGTACGATGGTCTTGATTTGGCTGCTAGGGTTGGTAACCTTTATGTTATTGTAGTTTAGGCTCATTCTTACCTGATGGTGCGACTTGTTGATGTCTATGTCTGTGTTGCCACCATATCCTAGGCTTACCTCGGCCAGTGGCTCTACCAACATAAAGCATGCTACGAGCATCTTTTCACCGGTATTCTCGTCATAGACAGTCAGGCGGTAGTTGCCGCTCATCGTGAGTCTACAGTTCTCGTTGGGGATGGTCAGTTGGTAGTGTGTGTAGAGCACTGTAGTGTTGAGCGACTGTTCTACATTTTCTATGAGTAGGTTGTCGCTGAGTCCTGTCATGTAGCTGGTATCGTAAATATCGGTGGATGTAGTCCAGTCTGCCTCGCAATGTTCTATCTTGTAAGAGAAGCGGCGGTAATTGTGCGACATCTCGTCGAAGTCGATATGGATGGCGTTGCCACCTAATTGGGCGATGGGCAAACTTTGCCAGTCGCTTCCGGCAAGTACCTGTAGCGAGGCAATTTTGGGGGAGGTGACCTCCTGTCGCTGAGCATGAACTGCGGTGCAGTAGGTCAATGTAGATAGGGTAGCGATACCCCATATCCATCTGCTTATGAATCTGCTTCTTTTAATCATGCCGCAAAGGTAATATAAAAAAGGGAGACGGCAAAGGAAAAGGCAAAAAAATAACTTGCAGTAGTCTGAGAAAGACTAACAGCAAGCTTACCAATCTAAATTAATACATGAAAAACACTTAAGTAGTCGATAGGGGAATCGAACCCCTATGCCAAGATTGAGAATCTTGTATCCTAA
>CAVDKC010000003.1:0-66930 GCA_963609615.1 Oribacterium sp. | reverse complement strand
AAAGTTACGAATATTCGGGCGAAGCACAAAATAAAAAAGGCTAAAAAAGGTTTCGAGGGAAGAGGAAAGAGGGATTACCGCCCCTCTCCCCTATACATGAACGAGATATTATCATTCTTTTACAAGCATTTTAATTGCTTGTCTTCCAAACTTAAGCACAACAAGACCAACATTTGCTTTAACCGGGACACCTGCAAAAAATGCTTTGAGCAAGGTGTACTGTAAATATTTTTCTTCCCACATAACACTGCTACGGCAGGGAGACGGCTCTCCCTGCCGAGAAAAAAATATCTGCCTGCCGAGGAAAAAAGTTTTTTCTGCCGTAGTAATTTTCAAAGTGGGGTATGCCGCTTGAATACAGGCAATGCGTCGGGCTCGCCCATGTAATAAAAAATCGCATCCTCCATCAGCGGCGTAAAGTAGGCCCTCACAGGAACATCATAGACCTTGTAAGATGCCCAAGCGATGCAGAGGGCAAGGAGGAAGAGACTGACGGAAACAAAGACGTGAGTGCCAAGCGGAGCGTCTTGATGTCTCTCCATAAAATCCTGCTTTTCAGAATACAGAAAAGCAGGATTTTATACTTCTTATAGCATACCCTTCGAGCTGGGTAACTCGAAGTGGTAGATGTCTCTCTTTACCGCCATTTTCAGCGAACGGGCAAGAGCCTTGAAGATACCTTCTATCTTGTGGTGCTCGTTCTCTCCCTCTGCCTTGATGCAGAGATTCATCTTGGCGGCATCGCTGAGGCTCTTGAAAAAGTGCTTGAACATTTCTGTAGGCATTTCGCCCACCTTCTCACGATGGAACTCGGCGTCCCAGATGAGCCATGGACGGCCTCCGAAATCTAATGCCACTTGGCAGAGACAGTCGTCCATAGGCAAACAATAACCATATCGCTCGATGCCACGCTTGGAGCCCAACGCCTGGAGCAGGCATTCGCCTAGGGCAATACCCGTGTCCTCGATAGTATGGTGCTCGTCCACGTAGAGGTCGCCCTTGGTATGGATAGTGAGGTCTATCATGCCGTGCTTGCCTATCTGCTCCAGCATGTGGTCGAAGAAACCGAGACCTGTCGAGATGTCGCACTTGCCGCTTCCGTCTAGGTTTACCTTGATATAGATGTCGGTTTCCTTGGTGGTGCGCTTCACCTCGGCGATGCGGTCGCCGGCGAAGAGTATCTCGGCTATCTTGTCCCAGTCCATACCGTCTTTGCCCAAGATGAGGCTTTGGCAGCCCAGGTTCCTGGCGAGTTCGGCATCGCTCTCTCTGTCGCCTATCACATAGCTGTGGGCCAAGTCGTACTGAGGGTTGTCGATGTATTCTGTCAGCATGCCAGTGCCTGGCTTGCGCATAGGCGAGTGGTCTTCCGGGAAGTGGCGGTCGATATGTTGCTTGTCGAAGTGGATGCCCTCACTCTCCAGGGTCTGTATGATGAAGTGGTGTACAGGCCAGAATGTGTCTTCGGGGAATGAGTCTGTGCCTAGTCCGTCTTGGTTGCTTACCATCACGAGCTGGTAGTCGGTATGTTGGGCGATGAATGCCAGATTGCGGAATACTCCCTTGGTGAAGACCAGTTTGTCGAAGCTGTCTATCTGTTCGTCCTCGGGCTCTTGGATGAGGGTTCCGTCACGGTCGATGAATAATACTCTAGTCTGTTGCATGATAATATTTATGTTAAATATGATGGATGTTTTTCTGTTTCAGTATCGGCCTCTCTTTGGCTTTCCTTCATTTTCAGTCTCTCTTCGTCCTGTATCTTGTAAGAGGAGTATTGGTAGGCGAAGGTGATGCCAAGCCATGTCAATGCGTATACCAAGAGTAGGCTAGTGATAAAAAAGACGACAAACAGCAGAAGGGTAAAGTAGGATGGCACGCCCAGAGGGTCGCCTTCCAGTGCCCCTAGCTGCGAGTAGAGTTGGGCAATGGTGATAATGATGGATGGCAAGGCGGCAACGATAGTCACCATGCATAGTATCATGATACCGAGAAATGCCGTAAGCAGGAATCCTCCGAAGTGGCGGAGAACACGTAATGCCATCAGCTTTCTCTTTTGCTGCGTACCTGTCTGGCGTATTTGCTTGACCGGCAAAGTGTAAACGAATGCCACTATTGCCATGACGATGGTGGCTAGATAGACGGCAGACTGCAGGATGAACGAACTCAAAGGATTTAGCTCTCCCCAGTCGTGCAGCGACTTGTTGGGCAAGAGAAAGTAGAATACGATGGTGAGAAGGATGGCAAAGGGTACATGGGTAATCCATGTCTGTTTGGCAGTCTTTCGTATGTCGCAGGTCATGGCTTGATATGAGGCTTTCATACAGGCTGTCATGCTGCGTACTTTAGATAAATCGGTTATTACCATAGTTTTCTCTAACATTATGATTTACATTGTCTTCTGAATTCTGAGCAAGTGATAGCTGTGGCTATCGCCACATTGAGGCTGTCGGCAGTAGCCCTTCCCTCGGGGAAGTTAGGGATGAGCAGTCTGTGGTTCACTCTCTTGGCAAGAGTAGGGGAGATACCCTTTCCCTCGTTGCCCATCACGATGATGCCTCTGTTTTCCAATGGCTGTTCATAGATGTTGTCTCCATCGAGGAGCGTACCGTATACAGGGATACCGTCAGGCAGTGAATCTATCAGCCCCGGTAAGTCTCCGTACTCCACTTTTACCCTGGCAATGCTACCCATGGTGGCTTGTACTACCTTGGGGTTGTACACGTCGGCGGTGTCTTCGCTACAGTATATGTGGCTGATGCCAAACCAGTCGGCTATGCGGATGATGGTGCCCAGGTTGCCCGGGTCTTGTACGCCATCAAGGGCAAGGCTCAGTTCGTTGGCATTGAAGTGGTTGAGGTCGTATCCCAGGTGAAGTGGTTCGTCTGTATTGCCTTTAGGGGCATACGGCTCCTGTCTGAAAACGGCGAGAACCTGCTGAGGGTGCTGCAAGAAACTTACTTTCTTCAGTTCTTCTTCCGTAACCTCTATGACCTCCGTCTCCGTTCCGAAGTGCTTGCCTTGGAGCCAGTCGGGGGTAGCAACGATGAGGTCGGCGGTTTGCAGTGCTAGTAAGTCACCTACCACTTTATGGCCTTCGGCTACGAACTTGCCTTCCTTGTTGCGGTTTTTCTTCAGTTCGAGCGAATGGATATACTTTATCTTATTCTTGCTAATCATCTTTATAGTCATTAAACGATGCAAAGGTAGCACAATTTGCAGACAACACAAAATAATTAATGCTAAAATATTTTGTTTTTTCTTCTATTTACATTATCTTTGCAATTCTAAAACCAAGATATTTTGAGATTGAAGAAGATTTGCATGCTCTCTTTACCGGTAGTGCTAGGTGCTTGCTCGGCTGGCAAGTACGTGCCAGAAGGGGAGTACATATTAAATAAGGTGGAGGTGAAGAGCGATTCGGCAGATTATGATGCGGGTTCGCTCCAGCAGTATGTGCGCCAAAAGGAGAAGCCGAAGCTTTTCTCTCTTTTCAAGAATCCGTTCAGCAGGAAGCCTCTTGTCTATGACTCCTTGCAGGCCAAGTTGAGCTGCCAAGACCTGCTCACAGCGATGCAAAACCAAGGATTTATGCATGCTGGCGTGTCACTTTATACAACAAAGAGGGGCAAAAAGCTCGATGCAGTGTATATGCTGCATCCGGGAGAGCCTTTTTTGATAGGTAAGGTGGAGTACGACATCGAGGATGAGAATGTGCAGAGTGTCTTGCGTCTGGACAGTAGGGAAAATCAGCAGTTGAAGCCAGGAATGCGGTTTACTGTAGAGGCTCTTGACAATGAGCGTAAGCGAATAGCCAGTCTTTTGGCTGATGATGGCTATTATCGTTTTCATAAAGACTTCATCAAGTTTTCTGCCGATACGATAACCGGTAAGAAGGATGTTGCAGTGACCCTGCATCTCATGAAGTACCAGGCTAGCGCAAATGCTCCTGAGACGCTGCATCCGCGCTATGAGATGCGTAACATCAATTTCCTTAGCAACGACAGTAATCGTATCCATTTGCGCAGACAGGTACTGCTCAATGCCACCGCTCTGAAGGAAGGACAACCTTATAGTGTATCGGCATTGCAGCGCACTTATAATAATTTTGCCCGTCTTCAAGCGGTGAAGTATACCAATATCCGATTCTCGGAAGTGGCTGACAGTAATGTGGTTGCAGGTTCTGCGGGTGAGAACTTTCGTAATCGGTTGCTAGACTGCAATATTCAGATAAGCACCAACAAGCCGTCTACCATTGCCTTCCAGCCTGAGGGCACTAATACGGCCGGCGATTTGGGTGCGGCTGCTTCCCTCACTTATACGAATCGTAATCTCTTCAGGGGGAGCGAGCAGCTGAGCATCGAACTGCGTGGAGCTTATGAGGCGATTACGGGACTAGAGGGGTATCAAGACCAAAACTATACTGAGTATTCTATAGAAAGCAAGTTAATCTTCCCTAGTTTTGTGGCACCATTTCTCTCCAAGACTTTCCGACGTAGACAGACGGCCAGTAGTGAGTTGTCGGTAAGTTGGGATTTGCAGAATCGACCGGAATTTCATCGTCGAGTCTTCTCTACAGCCTGGCGTTACCGCTGGACAGAACCACGCCATCATCTGGTTTGGCGTTTTGACCTGTTGGATCTCAACTATGTCTATATGCCTTGGATTTCAACTACTTTCAAGCGTGACTATCTTGACAATGCTGACAATCGCAATGCCATCTTGCGCTATAATTACGAAGATCTCTTCATCATGAAGATGGGATTCGGATTGAGCTATAGTGATGGGGTGGATGCTTTCCGACTGAATGTAGAGTCTTCTGGAAATTTGCTCAACGGAGTATCTAAAGTATTGGGATTCAAGACTAATGCTGAGGGGCAGCACACCCTGTTTAATATTGCGTATGCGCAGTATGCCAAGTTAGACTTCGACTATACTCATCTGATGCAGTTTGATAAGCGTAATGCCCTAGCTCTTCATGCAGGCTTTGGAATGGCTTATCCTTACGGCAACAGTACGATACTCCCTTTCGAAAAACGTTATTTTGCAGGTGGAGCCAACTCTGTGCGTGGATGGGGAGTGCGAGAACTGGGACCAGGTAAGTTTAAGGGTACAGACGGTAGAATCGACTTTATCAATCAGACTGGCGACCTTAAGCTTGATATGAATGCCGAGTACCGTACGTCTCTTTTCTGGAAATTTCAGGGAGCGCTTTTTGTTGATGCGGGCAATATCTGGACTCTTCGCAATTATGTCGACCAGTCTGGTGGACAGTTTAAGATCAATGAGTTCTACAAGCAGATAGCTGTGGCGTACGGATTGGGTGTCCGACTCAATTTTGATTATTTCATCCTTCGTTTCGACATGGGTATGAAGGCTATCAACCCAGCCTATGAGACCGAGGAGGAGCATTGGGCTGTCATTCATCCGAAGTTGAGCCGTGATTTTGCCTTTCATTTTGCCGTAGGTCTACCATTTTAGATGAGGTTAGTTTGGCTTTCCATATACCTTCGTGTAATTCCATAGGAAGTTGCAAGTCTGCTTGTTCTACGAGATGAGCTGCTTGCCCTATGGTATCCATTTGTAGAAAATTGTAGACAGAGAGGGTGACATAGGCACTCTTTCCGTCATCGGCAAAGTCTATATCTTTGATTTCAATAGTAGCATCTTCTGCTTTTTGTCGCAGTAGCATGATGTCTGCTTCGTGCACATTGCTGGCAGCATAGCGAAGCCAACGTTCTGATTCGGGAGTGCAATATTTGATAGCTTCGGGGAAATGCCAATTATAATAATAGGTAGCAAACGAGTCGGCATCGTTTTTCAGCTGGTCTTCGCTACCTTTGTGAGGTAGGCATCCTGTCAATGCGTAAATGCTTGGGGCAATGAGAAGTACGGCTATAGAAATGCTCATTATAGGCTTCTTGAACATGATTTCTAATTCTTAAAAATTCTATTTATTTGCTTATTTTCGGCACAAAGATAGTAAAAAACTTTGTAATAAGAATCTTTTTTGCTAATTTTGCAGTAAAATAACAATTAAAATGCTAAGATTTATATCCTTTGGCAGTGGAAGCAGTGGTAATTGCTACTACCTTTTCACTGAGACGGATTCGATATTGATAGACGTAGGAGTAGGTATCAGAACATTGAAGAAGCATTTCCATAACTATGGACTTCGCTTCGAGGATGTGCATCACATCCTCATCACGCATGACCACGCTGACCATGTGAAGTCGGTGGGGTGTCTGAGTACAGACTATCACCTACCAGTATACACGACCCGTAAAGTTCACCAGGGTATCGAGCGCAATTATTGCGTTCGAAAAAAGGTTATGCCCAATTTGGCTCATGTAATAGAGAAAGGCACGGCCTTTGTGGTGGGGGAGTTTAATGTGACTCCTTTCGGGGTGCCTCACGACAGTACAGACAATGTAGGCTATTTTGTGGAGTGTGAGGGCATAGCTTTCTGTCTTATCACAGATGTGGGGCACATTACTGAAGAGATGCATGATTTTATCAGTCGTTCCAATTATCTCGTATTAGAGGCTAACCATAGTGTGGAAATGCTTCAGCAAGGACCTTATCCTCAGTATTTGAAGGAACGCATCCTAGGACCGAACGGACATCTGAGTAATGATGCGTGCGCTGAGGCTTTGGCTGAGTATGCTACACCGAATCTTCGCCATGTATGGCTCTGCCATCTCAGTGAGGAGAATAATCACCCCGAGCTGGCTCGCAAGACGGTAGAACAGATATTGCGTAGCAAGGGTATCGTGCCAGGCAAGGATTTTCTTTTGGAAGTATTGAAACGCAAGACTCCAAGTGAGATATATAAGTTACAATAAAAAGTGAAAGAGGCTTTTGTAAAGTGATTTACAGAAGCCTCTTTCGCTATCTTATTTTACATATTTCAGTATCTCTTTGCTCTTCCTGCCTTTTAGGGCAGGCTGTGGCATGAAGCCTTCGGTAAGCCCAGTTTTTTCTGTCATGGCTTGGAATACTGCTGCTGCATATTTGGAGAGTTTGAGCCTGTCAAGTTCTTCGTTGATGGCATCCTCGTCATAATCATCCGCATAAAGTAGGGTGTGTAAGTCATCCAGATATTTTTGAGGAATGTTTTGGTGAGGCATCCTACTCTTGATTTGCATGATTTGAGCGATAATAGGATTCTTGGTTTGTGATGCTATTACCTCTGCCTTGTGTAGTTCTAGGTTAGAGAGTGTGGTGGCGTTTACGCCATTCCAATCTTCTATCATGCACTCTTCCGTAGTGAGATGACTGTATCCGAAGTAACGTATCAGTCTGACAGACTTGTTCCAATTTAGGGTGCTTAGATAGTCTTTTTCTTTTGGAGTCGTGACTATGATAAGTGAAGCATTCCTGTACATGGTCTTTTGGTAACCCATAGTCTGGAGCCTACGTTTCAGGTAGGGATTATGGCAGTTCCTGTTAGAAATGTCTCCTAATGGGCAAACGATATATGGAATGCCCATCTTTTGGGCCTGTCGAGCCAGTTGGGCGCCTTTTATTGTCCATGCTCCAAGTATCAACATAATATCGGCATCAGTCAAGTCCTTGGTGGTGTCGAATTGTTGGCAGAGTGCTTCTATGTATGGCAAGTACATCTTCTGCATTTTTTTCTCTTTGGAAATGAACAAATATACTTTCATCTTTTTTGGGGGTTAAGTTATAGCTTGTGGCTGGTAAAGTCGTTTTTGTCTGCTTTCCAGTATCTTATCTTGGTGGCTAAGTTACGCCAAACGATACCATATTCATAGAATGGCAACTTGATGATGCTCATGCTACTGTCGAAATGGCGTATAGCTCGGTGGGCAATCACCATGCGGAGCAAGAAGAGCAGCAGGAGGGCAAAAGCAGCGCAACCTGCCAGTATCCAGTTCTTGTCGATGATGGCTATGCTTAATGTAGCGATGGAGACTATGAGGCAAAGGTGCGGCATAAGATGGTCGAAAAACATCAGTGCCTGCATGGATGCTACTCGCTTCATCGACTTGCGGGATGCTTGCAGGTAGAGGTTGGCATTGTGCCAAGACTTGTCTGTAGGTTCTTCCTGTGTGAGCCAAGCGTTGGGAGCCAACTCCACGGCGGTATCTCCATATTGTGCATACTTGTTGACAAGAAAATCATATTCACTTCGTACGTATTCCAGATTTCCTTGAAAGCCCTGTTCTCTCAGGAAGTCGCTCTTTCGGAAAGCTACGTTTGGCATATGGCTGCGATAGCCATAACTGCGTTGTGCACGCCGGAGTACATAGAATGCTTTGCGGATATTTTCGAAACGTCTAACTCCCTTGGTCTCTTCGGACAGCTTCACATAACCTAGCACCAGATGGTTGGGCTCTTGGCATTGGGCCGACATGGCGGATAGCCAAAAAGGGTTGTCTGGCTTGCAGGTAGGCTCTGTCAGAATAATCCATTCGTATTTTGCCGCCTTTACTCCCAATGTAATTTGCAGTTTCTTGCGGCTCATATAGCGCGAACTCTCGGGTATGTATGTATAATAGAGGCGTGGGTTTGTAGCAGCTGTGCGCTTCAGGTAGTCGATGGTCTCGCTGTCAGTGCTTTGGCAAACTACGATAATCTGGTAGTCTACTGCATATTGCTGCTTCAGGAATATAGGGAGATTGCGCTCTAGTTCTGCCTTGTTGTTATAGGCGGTAATCAGTACCGTAATGGGCTGTTGTTCCGTGCCGTTAGCTGAAATGGTTTCCGCCTCTTCTCCTGTAGTCTCATCCTGTTGATACGTTTCCACAGGAAAGCGCAACGAGCGCAGGAATGGATTTATCAGCGAACCGAGGATAGCCAATACTACCATTGCTGCGCCAGCGATTAAAGTAGTCAAACTAATTGTTATCATTTCTTTTTTCTCGTCACGATGAAAAAGAAGCAGAGGGTTTCTTCCTTTTCAGAAAGAAACTCCCCTTGCTTCTCATTTTTATTAAAGATCTTCTGTGATGTAGCCTTTAGGCAACTGGCGGCAGTTGTATTGGCTCGCCATGATTTCGCCGTATGCTCCAGCAGAGCGAAGGGCTATCAGGTCGTTACGATGACACTTGTTGAGGTCGATTGCCTTGCCAAAAACATCGCTAGATTCGCAGATAGGACCTACTATGTCATATGTCTCTACCGGATCGTTGCTGGATATGTTCTCTATCTTGTGGTATGCTTGGTAGAGGGCAGGGCGAATCAAGTCGGTCATGCCGGCATCGACGATGGCAAACTGCTTGGCTGTTCCTTGCTTTACATAGAGGGTCTTGGTGATGAGTGTACCCATTTGCCCAACTACAGCACGCCCCAATTCGAAGTGCAATTTCTGTCCGTCACGTAGTTTCAAGAACTTTGCGTAGGTGTCGAAGTAGGCCTTGAAGTCTGGGATAGGCACACGGTTAGGATGGTTGTAATCGATACCGAGTCCGCCACCTACGTTGATGTTCTTTACCTCGATATGGTGGTTTTCCAGTTGGTCTTGTAAATCGTTGATGCGGTTGCAGAGAGCCTCGAAGTCAGTCATGTCAAGTATTTGACTGCCAATGTGAAAGTGTAAGCCCAAGAACTTGACGTTCTTCATCTGTGCAGCCTCTTCGATAACGTTTTCCATGTCTTGCATGGCGATACCAAACTTGTTTTCTGCAAGACCCGTAGTTATGTTGGCATGGGTATGTGCGCCCACATCTGGATTGATGCGGAAGCATACTTGTGCTATTCGGTTTTGTTTCTGTGCGAGTTCGTTGATAATCTCTAATTCAGGAATACTTTCTACATTAAAGCAGAAAATGCCCTTTTCCAATCCGAGATTAATCTCCCAATCGCTTTTGCCTACACCTGCATACACAATCTTGTTGGCTGGAAATCCTGCGTTGATGGCAGCTTGTATCTCTCCGCCGCTTACACAATCGGCACCTAGACCTGCCTGACAAATGATGTTGAGTACTTTAGGGTTGGCGTTTGCCTTCACAGCATAGTGTACCTCAAAACCCGCATGCTTGCCAGCTTCTTCATTGATAGTCTTCAATGTTTGGCGCAACACGGCAGTGTCATAATAGTAGAACGGAGTCTGTATCTTCTGAAACTTATCTATAGGAAATGTTCCTTTCATATTACTCTTAATATATATGTGTATTATAGTATACCTTGTTTTTATTTCTCGAAGAGCATGTTGCTCAAGTTCTGTAATGCCTGTTTCTTGTCTTTCTCTCTGATGAGGAATGAGATGTTATAGTTGCTGCCACCATAAGAAATCATGCGCACTGGGATATTCTTCATAGCCTCTGTAGCGATGGTCTCAAAGCCAACGTTACTCCAGTCTAAGTCTCCTACTACACAGATGATGCACATGTCAGAATCTACAGTCACGGTGCCATACTTCTTCAATTCGTTGACGATATCGTTGAGATGGGCATCATTGTCGATACTCATGCTTACACCTACTTCTGAGGTGGCTATCATGTCGATAGGAGTCTGGTAACTCTCGAAAATTTCGAATACCTTGCGCAAGAAGCCCGTGGCGAGCAACATGCGGCTACTCTTGATTTTTATGGCTGTAATGTTGTCTTTAGCGGCTACAGCCTTGATTTTACCACGTACGATGACATTGTCGATGATGGTTCCGTCTGCCTTAGGGTCCATGGTGTTCTTCAGGCGAACTGGGATGCCGGCATATTTGGCTGGTTGGACGCAAGTAGGGTGGAGAATCTTGGCACCGAAGTAAGCTAATTCGGCAGCTTCCTCGAAGTTGAGCTGGCGTACAGCCTCTGTATGCTCTACGATGCGTGGGTCATTGTTGTGCATACCGTCGATGTCTGTCCAAATCTGAATCTCATCGGCTGGCAGTGCTGCACCTATGAGAGAGGCCGTATAGTCGCTGCCACCACGTTGCAAATTATCTACCTCACCATATGCATTGCGGCAAATGAAGCCCTGGGTAATGTAGATTTGATAGCCCTGATTTTGTTCCATGATGGCTGCAAGCTTTTCTTTAATGTACTGAGGGTCTGGCTCTGCATTCTTATCTGTGCGCATGAAGTCTAAAGCGTTGAGCAATATTGCTTTTACGCCTTGTTCATTCAAGTAGTTTACAACCATGTTGGTGCTTATAATCTCACCTTGTGCCACGATGCTCTTCTCTTCGAAAGAAGTAAAAAGGTCTTTGGTGAAGGAACGAAGATAGTCGAACTCTCCATGCAGGAACTCACGTGTGTTCTTCTTTGCCTCTTCGGTAGAGTAAAGCTCTTCTACGTGCAGCATGTATTTCTTCTCCAGTTGGTTGATTACTTCGTTGGCGCCCTCAGGGTTCTTCTTGTAGAGGTAGTCAGAGATTTCAACGAGAGAGTTTGTTGTACCGCTCATCGCAGAAAGTACGATGAAAGTTGGCTCACCTGATTCTGTAATCAAAGAGGCTACTCCCTTCATGCGCTCTGGTGAGCCTACGGAAGTTCCTCCGAATTTCATTACCTTCATAGTCGTAATATTTTTAATGTTTAATTTTTATAATTTCTGATTATATATGGGTGCTGAGACTGTCACTCTTCGTTCTTTGCTTAATTTTCTTCACCGTCCTCGCTCAAGTCGATTTGGTTGTATTCGCGAGTTACATCATAGAGTACTCCGTCCTTGCAACGGTATACAATGCCTGGGTATTTGTCGAGCATAGGGATATTGTGAGTGGTCATTACTACGGCTGTGCCTTGTTTGGTAATGTTTTTCAGCAAATTCACAATATGGCTTGCGGTCTCAGGATCGAGGTTGCCTGTAGGCTCGTCTGCGATGATAACCTTCGGGTTATTGAGGAGGGCACGAGCTATCGCTACACGTTGCTGTTCGCCACCCGAGAGTTCATGAGGCATCTTGTCTATTTTCTCTATCATTCCTACTTCGCCGAGCACTTCCTCAATGCGTTTCTCTATCTCTTTCTTGCCTTTCCAGCCTGTTGCCTTGAGTACGAATTCAAAATTCTTGCGTACTGTGCGGTCATGGAGTAATTGGAAGTCTTGGAAGATGATGCCCAGTTCTTTTCGTAAGGCGGGTATCTCTTTGCGCTTAATGGTCTTGAGGTTTCTGTCTAGAATTATAGCTTTTTCCGTCTCTCCCTCCACGAGGTCAAGTTCGCAGTATAGGGTTTTTAGAAGTGAACTTTTACCAGAACCTACTTTGCCAATGAGATAAGCGAACTCTCCTTCGTCAATGTGGAAGTTGACATCCTTGAGAACGCACTTGT
The DNA here is from genome assembly GCA_963609615.1 of Oribacterium sp. GTDB lineage: Bacteria > Bacteroidota > Bacteroidia > Bacteroidales > Bacteroidaceae > Prevotella. The sequence goes on along the minus strand of CAVDKC010000003.1, from coordinate 54,698 downwards.
CGGCTTGGTATATGCTTACGTTTTGATAGTCTATTAACATGTTTTTTTTCTGTGTTTTGGTATAATGAGATGTTATATCCCTGCGCTTTTGTATGTTAATACGCTAGGAAAAAGTTTATTTCATTTCGTCTTTGCTCTTGGCTAGGCGGCGTTTCTTGTCCCATTCAGGGTCATGACGCATTTGTAATTCCTTGACTACATCTTCGATGCGCAAGCCCTTGCCAGTAAGTAGTACAATGAGGTGATAGAGTAGGTCGGAAGATTCGTAGACCAATTTCTCATTGTTTCCGTTTGTAGCCTCAATGATAGTCTCTACAGCTTCTTCGCCCACTTTCTGTGCCATTTTGTTGACTCCTTTTTTGAAGAGGCTCGTGGTATAGCTTCCCTCAGGCATCTCTTCATGGCGTTTGTCGATGAAGTCTTGTAGCTCAGAGAGGAAAAGGATAGGGTTTAGTTCATTTACCTCGCCCCAACATGTATCTGTGCCTTTATGGCAGGTTGGACCGTCTGGGTGTACTTTTATTAATAAGGTGTCGTGGTCGCAGTCATTCTGTATACTTACGAGATTGAGGTAGTTGCCCGATGTTTCGCCTTTTGTCCAAAGGCAATTACGAGATCTACTCCAGAAAGTCACCCTATTGGTTTTTATGGTCTTATCGTATGCTTCCTTGTTCATGAAGCCTAGCATCAAGACGTTTTTTGTTATAGCGTCTTGGATAATGGCTGGAACAAGTCCGTCCATTTTTTCAAAATCTATTTCCATTGTATCTTAAGTTGTATTTTATACTTTATCCTTATGTCTAAAAAATCAGATAAACGAATGTTTATTCTAGATTCTTACATTGATGTCTTCCTCTCTCAGATATTTCTTTAGTTCGGGGATTGTGATTTCTCCGAAATGGAATACACTGGCTGCAAGTGTAGCATCAGCCTTTCCTTGGATGAAGGCATCACGGAAATGCTCTATCTTACCGGCACCACCCGATGCAATGATAGGGATGCTTACCTCTTCTGCCAGTCTAGCTAAGGCTTCATTGGCAAATCCTTGCTTTACGCCATCATGATCCATGCTAGTGAATAGAATTTCGCCAGCTCCTCGGTCTGCTACTTCCTTGGCCCAGTCAAATAAGCCTAGTTCCACTCGTTCTCGGCCACCTTTCACATAGCAGTGCCAACCGTCGGCGTCGAGTCTGGCATCTATGGCGCATACGCATACTTGGGAGCCATAGTGACTCGTAATCTCGTTGATGAGTTCGGGATGTCTGATGGCAGCACTGTTGATACTTACCTTGTCGGCACCGGCGTTGAGCAGGCGGTCTACATCCTTTAGTTCGTTGATGCCGCCGCCCACGGTAAAAGGGATGTTTATTTCTGCTGCTACACGAGTTACCATGGCGGTAAAGGTCTTGCGCTCCTCGAAACTGGCAGTAATGTCGAGGAATACCAGTTCATCGGCTCCTGCGTCACTATAAGCTTTCCCTAGCTCTACGGGGTCGCCCGCACTTCTCAGATTTACGAAATTCGTACCTTTCACCGTCTCGCCGTTCTTCACGTCGAGGCATGGAATAATACGTTTTGCCAAGCCTTTGCTTCTTGTTAGTTCAACCATAATTCAAACCTTTAGTTTTGGAATCTAAAACTTCTAACTCCTGATATCTAACTCCTCAACCTTGATTCTTCCCTCATAGAAGGCCTTCCCGAACACTACGGCCGGGATGCCTGCTGTATTTAGGTCCTGAATGTCCCTATTGCATGAAACGCCGCCTGAGGCGATGAGATGTAGCTGAGGATATGCAGCCATTATCTCTTTGTATAGGTTGATGGCAGGGCCTTGTAGGGTGCCGTCCTTGCTGATTTCTGTACAAAGCACATTCTTTATACCCCTGTCTATATATTGTTTGAGGAAGGGTAGAAGGTCTTCCGCAGAATCCTCTTTCCAACCGTTGATAGAAATCTTACCGTTTCTAACATCTGCACCGAGGATGAGTCTGTCTGCTCCATATTTGTCCAACCACTTGATAAATAAATCTGGTTGGGTGACAGCGATGCTCCCTACTGTTACCATTGCGGCACCAGCGGCAAAGGCTTTCTCGAGGTCTTCCTCGGTCTTGATGCCTCCACCAAAGTCAACTATAAGTGATGTCTTCGTAGTGATATCACTTAGTACTGATTCATTCACTAGATGCTTGGATTTGGCACCATCGAGGTCTACTACATGCAGACGCTTAAACCCTAGATTCTCAAAGTGTTTTGCCACTTCTGCAGGATTGTCATTATATATCTTTTTTTGGTTGTAGTCACCCTTGGTAAGGCGTACGCACTGACCGTTAATGATGTCGATGGCAGGTATGAGTTCTATCATATTTCTTTGATATTGGTTATAAAACTTGATATTACAACTCCAGAAAGTTTCTTAGGATTTGTTCTCCCACATTACCGCTTTTCTCTGGATGAAATTGGCATGTGTAGAAGTTTTCCTTGTGGAGCGAGGCACTATAGGGGAGTATGTAGTCTGCCTTAGCAATGGTATCCTCACAAATCGGTACATAGTAGCTATGTACGAAATAGGTGTAGGGATGGAGTAGGGGGGATTTCGTTGTTTCATCGAAATCTGTCTTTCCTTCGCCAAACCCTTTATAGAGAGGGGTCTTTAGGTCGTAAATCTCGTTCCATCCCATGGCAGGCACCTTGTCTTCGTGTCTCTGTGGGCAGAAACGCTTGACGTCTACATCGAAGATACCGATGCAGTCTACATCGCCTTCCTCCGAATGTCGACAGAGTAATTGCTGTCCCACACAGATGCCTAGTACTGGTTGCTTCAGGTTCTTGATGACTTGGTCCAGCTTATGAGCCTTCAAGTATTCCATGGCTTCTCTAGCCTGACCTTGCCCAGGAAACAAGACACAATCTGCCTTCTGTAGCATCTCTGCATCATCGGTAAGTGTGGGATAGATGCCCAGACGCTTCATGGCGTTGACTACGGAATAGATATTTCCTGCGTTATATTTTACAATTGCTACATCCATAACCTAACATAATTCGAGTTTACAGATGCAAAGGTACATATTTTCTTTCAATCAAAAGAAAATATTTGCAAAAAGATTGTTTTTTGCCGGTAATTTCTTTCAGATAGTAAGTAAAGGTGGCGGTGAAGTGTTTCTTTATAATAAAAAGAAGGTACTTCACCTTAGGATTTATGTTTTTCTTCCTCGTTGTCTGCGGTGCGAAGAATGATGGAGGTTGCACCGATAGTAAAGAGGGTGCCGTCCTCGATGACACGGCGCTCTCTGTCTCCCAATATTTCGTTGTCAACGAAGGTGCCGGTATAGCTAGGACCGTCACGGAGCACGTACTTCAACTTGCCTTTCTTGTCTCTGTTTACGTTGATGACACAATGGTTCATGTCCACACTAGGGTCTACGGTCTCAATAGGGCAATTGATGCCGCTGTTCTTCATATATCTGCCGATGATGTTGTCGCCCATCTGCAAGGGGATGACCTGCTTGTATGCGAATACGTTCTCGATGACTACGATGGAGCCATAGCCCTTTTCGTTGGCTTTCTCGTCTAGCTGTTCTTCTTTACGTGTCTCGCGAAGTTTGGATACACCCATACGTATGCCGAACTGTTTATTGCAGTTAGGACAAACGAAAACTAGGCTTTGACCTGCCTGATATTTGGTTTCATCGAAGGTGATGAAATTGTCGCATTTAGGGCAACGTACTCGTTTCATAAGATTTTGAATTGTGCTGATTAAAGGTGAGGGGGTAAAACCAAAGAAGGATTACTCCTTGACCTTGGTTATCCACCCATCGGTAAACGCCTCATAACTATGTAGGCGGTTGAGAGCGGAGTAAGCTTCGCTCTCGGTGTTATAAGTGCCATAGATGACTTTTACATTGTTGGCGGTTATCAAGACGCGGGCATCCTTGAATCCCTTGTCTTGAAGGTATTCCACGTAAGTTGCAGCGTTACGCTTGGTAACACGGCTTGCCAAGACAATGCTGTAATAGGTGGATGTAAGAGTCGACAACTCATTGTCTTGTGTCATCTTGTTCTTTTTGTCTACTAGTGCTTCAGTAGGTTGCTTGTTGGTATTCAGGACTAACTCATGGGAAGTTTGTGTCAATTCCTTGGATATTACGCGAGTTAAGAGTCCTGTGTCTATCTGGCTCTTCTGTACCTTCGGTGTACCCAATGGGGTAGAGAGGGTAAAGAAGGCTATCAAGGCAATACAAGCTGCAGCTATATTGCGCAGCCAACTCTTTTTGATGCTGATAAATTCGGCAGAAGAGTCTTCTTCTTCGTCTTCGGTGAAGATACTATTGCCTCCAAAGGCTTCGGTTGGTGAAACTTCGCTTTTACCAATAGGCTTGCTTTCCGTAGAGTCGTGAACTGCAAGATTGTCTGGTTGTATTTCTGCGTTTTCTGTGGTAGGCAATGCAGCAAGTGGGCGCATGGCAAAGCCACCCAAACCGTAAAGTTCAGGGGTCAAGCTTCCTGCTTCGCATGGTTCGAAGCCAATGTTGCCATCCTCGTTGAGAAATAGAGTGCCAATATCGTTGAGCTCGTATTTTCCAGTGTTCTCCAAGTGTTGACGCATCTCGTTCACCTCATCGCAGATGCGGTTAAGTGCCTCTGGATAGCTGATGTCGTAAGCCTCAACATACGAAAGAGCCAAGAGCGAGTCGTTCATTTGGAGCTGTGGATTGAAGCCTATGGTTCTAAGCGGTGGAAGAAACATGCTGTCTCTGCCATCGTAACGTGCATCTACATGATGAGCCATGAAGCCGCCAAAACCTGGGACTATCACGCAATCGTTGCTCAAGAGTAGTATTTCAATATGTCTTTCTAATTCAATCACGTTTGCAAAGGTAGTGAAATAATCTGATACCTACAACTATTTTTTGCTAAAAAAAACATGATGGGAAGAAAAAGTTAGAAAAGTTTTGCCATTCCGGGAAAAAGTGTTATCTTTGTGCCTGTAAAGTTAATATAATAAGGTATAATGGAATATATAGAAACAGAAATTGAAGGTGTGTGGATATTGAAACCGAGGGTTTTTGATGATGCACGAGGATATTTTTTTGAGTCTTGGAGACAAGCTGACTTTGATGAGCATATCGGTCGCCATGTGGAGTTTGTGCAGGACAATGAGTCGAAGTCTAGTTATGGGGTGCTTCGTGGGCTTCACTATCAGAAGGGTGATTGCTCGCAAGCCAAGTTGGTGCGTGTCATCAAAGGCAAGGTGCTGGATGTGGCTGTAGACTTACGTAGAAGTAGCAAGACTTTTGGCAAGTATGTCATGGTGGAGTTGAGCGAAGACAATAAACAGCAATTCTTTATACCTCGTGGCTTTGCCCATGGATTCTTGGTCTTGAGCGATGAAGCCATCTTTACTTACAAGGTAGACAATGCTTATGCACCTCAGCAGGAGGCTAGCATCCGCTGGAATGATTCTACAATAGGTATCAAATGGCCTATTGGCGATGATGAAGTGCTTACTTCGGAGAAGGATCTTAAAAAGGCGACATCTTTTGAAGAAGCTGATTTTTTCGACTAAGGTAGACTTTTTGTTCCTAACATAGGAGTGTTTGGAGGGCTAATAAATATACAAGATGAAACAAGGTGTTAATGTGTTGTTGCTGAGTCTCCTCCTTGGATTGGCTTCCTGTGCGCACAGGACAGGAAGCTTGGAGGCCAAGGAGAATGGGGAGGCGAAGAAAATGCTTCAAGGGATTTGGCTGAACGACGATGACGAGGATGATGTTGCATTTCGTGTGCAGGGAGACACCATCTATTATCCTGATTCTACTAGTCAGCCAGTCTATTTCTATATAGCTTCTGATACACTTGTGATGAAGGGGGGGAGTGTTGTGAAATATCCTATTGTTAAGCAGACTGCCCACATCTTCCAGTTTAAAGTGCAAAATGGGGATGTAGTAAGATTGGTGAAGACGAGCGATCAAACTTTTCTTAAGCAGTTCTCTCAGGAACGCCCAGTAGCTCTCAATCAAAATACACTTGTAAAGCGTGATACTGTCGTTGTTTATGGAGAGGATAAGTTTCATTTGTATGTCCAGGTGAATCCTACCTCTTATAAAGTCTTTAAGGCATCTTATAATGATGATGGTGTAGAGGTAGACAATGTGTACTATGATAACATCATTAACGTGAACATTTACCAAGGTGCAAGAAAAGTTTTCGGTAGAGATTTTCGTAAAGAAAACTTTAGTAGGGAAGTGCCTGAGGCGTTTTTGTCGCAGGCAATTCTTAGTGACATCATCTTTAAGTCTGTAGATTCAGAGGGGGTTCATCTTTATGTAGTCTTGGCGATGCCTGATAGTTCGACAAGTTATCAAGTGGAGATAGTTGTATCTCGGGACGGAAGGTTGGGCATGGAGTTGAAAAGTTAATACTCGAAATCAGATAAAACAATAAAGGGAAATTGCTGATAAACTTAGCAATTTCCCTTTATTGTTTTAGTTGAAGAAGCCTAGCAAGGCTCCTGCTGCGACGGCGGAACCGATGACTCCTGCTACGTTCGGTCCCATGGCATGCATGAGAAGGAAGTTGTGGCGATCATATTCCAATCCTAAATTGTTGGAGATGCGGGCACTCATAGGGACGGCACTGACTCCTGCATTTCCAATGAGCGGATTGAGTTTCTTGCCTTTGGGTAGAAATACATTCATCAACTTTACAAAGAGAATACCACTGGCGGAGGCGATGATGAAAGCCAATGCGCCGAGGGCAAATATCTTGATGGTGTTGAGTGTCAGGAATTCTGAAGCCTGGGTAGAACATCCCACGGTTAAGCCCAGTAACATGACTACGATGTCGTTTAGGCTGCTGCCTGCAGTTTTGGCAAGTCGTGTAGTCTTGCCACTTTCTTTCAAGAGATTTCCGAAGAAAAGCATGCCTAGCAATGGTAGACCGCTTGGCACGATGAAAGTGGTCAGGAGCAAGCCGATGATAGGGAAGAGTATTCGCTCTGTCTGTGATACAGATCGTGCAGGTTTCATCTTGATGACACGCTCCTTTTGGGTAGTGAGTAGTCGCATCAATGGTGGCTGTATTACTGGCACTAGTGCCATATAGCTATAGGCGCAGACTGCGATGGCTCCCATTAGGTTAGGGCTTAGCTTGCTTGATAGGAAAATGGCTGTAGGACCGTCTGCTCCACCGATGATGGCGATACCGGCTGCTTGGTTAGGCTCGAACCCGAGCATCAGAGCTATCATATAGGCACCGAAGATGCCAAACTGGGCAGCTGCGCCAATCAATATCAGCTTAGGATTGCTGATGAGAGCGGAAAAGTCGGTCATCGCTCCGATACCTAGAAATACTAGGGGTGGATACCAGCCTTGCTTTACTCCCTGATAGAAGATGTTGAGCACAGAGTTGTCTTCGTAAAGACCAATTTCGAGTCCTGCGTCAGCACGGAACGGGATGTTGCCGAGGATGATGCCGAGACCGATAGGGACTAGGAGCAGAGGCTCGAAGTCTTTCTTGATGGCGAGCCAAATAAACAAGGCTCCCACCAGTATCATGATGAGGTTTCCTGCCGATGCGTTGGTGAAGCCCGTATAGGTCAGGAACTCATTGAAGTTCTGAATGATGAAATCCATATTAATGTATAATTTATAATTAAGAATGTGTAATTGGGCTTGCGCCTGGATTTGTTATTTATACATTATTCATTGTTGATTATTGATTGTTACGAGTGTGTCGCCCTCCATTACTGCATCGCCTTTGTTTACGTTGATGCTTGCGATGGTGCCGGAGGTTTCAGCCTCGATGTTGTTCTGCATCTTCATGGCTTCAAGCACTACCACAGTGTCTCCTGCATTTACCTTGTCGCCCACCTTGACCTTGATATCGTTGATAGTTCCTGGAAGAGGGGCTACTACTGGCTTGCTGCCAACAGCTGGGGTTTCTTGCTTTATAGGCTTTTCGGCACCTACTTCTGTTGCCGTACTGGATGTAGAGGAGATGGTTTCAGGAATCTTCACTTTCTGCTTGCCTGCTTTCACGGGTTGTTTCATCTCTACTTCGAATGGGATGCCGTTTACGGTCACGTTGGCAATGTTGCCTTCGATGTCTTGGATTTCGACCTCATAGTCTGTACCCTTTACTGAATATTGATATTTAGCCATAATGTTTTATTGTTTAGAGTTGTTGTTAAAATAAGGAGTGTTCCACCTGGTCTGCTTGGGCTTGATGGTGATGATGCCTGGCTCTATGTCGTGTACATCTTCCAGGTATTCCTGTAAGGCGAGCGAGATAACAGCCATGTATATCTCCTTGTCAATGCCCTTGGTTGTGAGACCGTCCTTGAGCATCACGTTGGTCTTGTGGCTAATCTCGTTGGTTACAGCTATGGTCTTTTTACCTGTTTTGTATAATAAGGTAGCATGCTTCTCGGTGGCTCTACTGATGCGTTGCTTGTGCTTCATGTAGGCACCGAAAACCCAAAATACGAGGAAGAGGAGGGCAAGGCAAGAGAATACAATGCCCATGGAGAGAATAGTAATACCGATACCATACGGGTCTTGCTGCTTGAGAAGTTGTGACTTGCTTAAGCCTGCGTGTTGTGGCAGATAGCCAGGAGTTACATCGGTCGGATTAGCTTTTGTCCAAGTCTTGAAGTCACGGCTTAACTCATAGGATTGGTCGGGCAGTAAGACAGGTACGCTTACGGAATCAATGAGGTCTACTGCATTTCCGTCATATAAGGCTACCCAAGTATCTTTTTTCCCGAAAATACCTAGGTCTAATTGTAAAGGACCAGTTTCGCCACCTATTTTCTCTTGGGGAGAATTCGACCTAAAGCAGTCTCTTGTCCATTTGCAGTGGTCGAAGACGATGATACTTTTTTTACCGGCCAATGTAGTCCTAGGTTCATTGTTGGGTAGTGCTACCATCAATTTGCGGCGCTCTTCTGGCGTCATGCTTTTGTTGAGTACTCGTCGGTCGGTAGTCAAGAACATGCCTCGGACATTGTAAGTAGTAAAGGATGAGTTACTGATTTCCACCCATGGCTTGTGCCTGCCGTACTCGTCGATGATGCTTGTACGGTTGTCTGTCATCACTTCCGTTATTCGGATGCTTTTTGCCCCTTGAGCCCAAGTGGGTAAGGAGGTTATGAGAAACAGACTTAGTATAAATCCCAATTTTTTCATACGCATGTAACGTTTATAGGGTTATTTGTATTCTTTAGGTATTTGTGCCCCAAAGGTACGAATAAAAAAAGAAAAGGCAATAAAAAAAGTGCGCAAAATTTATATTTTGTGCCGTATTTTACACTTTTGCAAAATATTTTAAGGAAAAGTTATAGTTTGTTAGGAGAAGAAGTGGGGGAGTAGGTGGAGCGAGCACTGGATTGAATAAAAAAAGAAGGAGCTAGGAAAACTCCTAACTCCTTAATTGGGGAACTTAGCCTCATCCTCCACAGAAGAACAGCACTACGATTTGCGCCGAGAATATTCTGAGGAACATGCTCAGAGGATAGACTGTGGAATAACCTACGGCTGGAGCCTCCTTGCTGCATGAGGCGTTGGCGTAAGCTAATGCAGGAGGGTCGGTGTAGGTACCGGCTATCATACCCATGATAGTAAAGTAATTAAACTTGAACTTCAGTCTGGCGATGGTTCCTATAATAAGAATAGGAATGATGGTAATGAGGAAGCCTGTGTATACATACTTGATACCGTCTCCCTGTGCTACCGTCTCCCAGAATCCTGCGCCTGCCTTGATACCTACGCTTGCCAAGAAGAGTACCAGACCTATCTCTCGCAGCATCATATTGGCAGAGGTTGTCGTATAGGTGACGAGTTTGAAGTGGTAGCCGAATCGGCCGATAAGGATGGCGATAATCAAAGGGCCACCGGCGATACCTAGTTTCAAAGGCACTGGCATTCCTGGAATGGCGAGTGGCAAGCTACCGAAGATGATACCCACCATGATACCGATGAAGATGGTCGCAATGTTTGGAGCATCCAGACGCTTCACGGAGTTACCCATCATCTCGGCCACACGGTTTACATTTTCCTCAGGACCTACTACAAGGATTTTGTCGCCTACGTGGAAGTGGTGGTTTCTGCCTGCGAAGATATCCATACCTTGGCGAGATATGCGAGTTACATTTACTCCGTACACACTGGAAAAGTGCATTTTTCCTAGAGTCTTGCCATTCATCTCGGGACGAGTTACTATAATGCGTCGAGATACAAAATGCTCCACTTTCTCATCTTTAGAACGATCCCATTCTGCTTCTATCTCAGGACCGATGAATGCTTTGATAGCTTCTGCGTCAGCTTCTGCGCAAACTACGAGCAACTCGTCGCCCACCTCGAAAGTAGTCTTGCTGTTTGGGATGCTCACCTCACCCTTATGGAGCAAGCGAGAGCATACAATGTCACGGTTAAGGAATTCCGAAACCTCACGAAGAGTTCTGCCTGCAATGTAAGCATTCTCTACACGTAGATGCATGTTGTGTGCCTTGGCATGAGGGTTGGCAGCATCTTCCTCATTCAGCTTTTCCTCCTCTTGGGTAGTGTTTACCTTGCAGATATACTTGATGAGGATGGTAGCACCGATGATGCCTACTACACCTAATGGATAAGCGCAAGCATAACCATTGGCAATACTGGGGGCTCCATTCGGGAATACGCTGAGCAAGGCTTCGTTGGCAGCACCCAGTCCTGGAGTGTTGGTCACAGCGCCATAGAGGGTACCTACCATCATAGGGAGGTTGTTGGGGTTGTTTGTGTCAAAGAAAATGTAGTAGCATGCGAACATTACGCATACGTTGAGGAAAATAGTGGCAGTGGAGAGCAAGTTGAGCGTAACGCCACCCTTCTTAAAACTCTCGAAAAAGCCTGGGCCCACCTGAAGACCTATCATGAAGACGAAGAGGATGAGTCCGAAGTCTTGTACGAAGGTAAGAATTTCCTTTGGGGCGGTAAAGCCGACATGTCCTGCCAGGATGCCAGCAAAGAGCACAAAGGTTACACCCAGTGAGATTCCGCCGATTTTGATTTTACCCAAATACACACCAACGGCTATCACGATAGCATAGAGTAGTGCAATGTGAGCCACTGATTCCGTGTTGGTAAAAAGGTTGATAATCCAATCCATTTAGTACGTTTTATGTGAATAATGAGGTTTGTTGTTACCAAGTTTGGTAGATAACTGAAAAATCGAGGACATTGTTTCTGATGCCCTCGACTTCTTCTTTTGTATTGTGTCGAAAATAAAAGATTTTTCGATGTCTAGACCAAGAGTGATTACTTCTCAATGGCTGCTACACCTGGCAATACTTTTCCCTCGATAGCCTCAAGGAGAGCACCGCCACCTGTAGAGATATAAGATACCTGGTCTGCCAAGCCAAACTTATTGATGCAGGCTACAGAGTCACCGCCACCGATGAGCGAGAATGCACCTTCCTTTGTAGCCTCAGCAATTGCGTCTGCAATAGCCTTAGAACCACCAGCGAAGTTGTCGAACTCGAATACGCCGGCAGGACCGTTCCAAAGGATAGTCTTGGCACCCTTAATGGCTTCAGCGAAGAGCTTGCGAGTCTCTGGACCTGCGTCCATACCCTCCCAACCCTCTGGGATGTCGTTAGATGGGCAAACTTGAGTGTTGCAATCGTTCTTGAAGTCATCGCCACAGATAGAGTCTGTACCAAGTACGAGGTTTACGCCGTTCTCCTTAGCCTTCTTGACAACGTCGAGAGCTACGTCGAGCTTGTCATCCTCGCAGATAGACATACCAATCTTGCCGCCCTGAGCCTTTGCGAATGTGTATGTCATACCACCGCAGAGAATCAAGTTGTCTACCTTCGTAAGCAAGTTCTCGATGATACCAATCTTGGTAGAAACCTTAGAACCACCCATGATGGCAGTGAATGGGCGCTTGATGTTACCGAGGACTGCGTCAACAGCCTTGACCTCTTTCTCCATCAAGAAACCAAGCATCTTGTGGTCCTTGTCGAAGCTATCTGCGATAACTGCAGTAGAAGCGTGCTTACGGTGTGCTGTACCGAATGCATCCATTACATATACGTCTGCGTAAGAAGCCAACTTGGCAGCGAACTTCTTCTGGCTTTCCTTCATCTCGGCCTTAGCTGCGTCGTACTCAGGAGTACCCTTCTCAACGCCAACTGGCTTGCCTTCCTCTTCTGGATAGAAGCGGAGGTTTTCGAGCAAGAGAGCCTCACCTGCCTTCAATGCAGCAGCCTCTGCATCAGCGTTGCCGCAGTCCTTGGCGAACTTAACCTCTACGCCGAGTGCGTCAGAAACGTTCTTGACAATCTGAGAGAGAGAAAGCTCTGGTTTAACCTTGCCCTTTGGCTTGCCCATGTGGCTCATCATGATGAGAGCACCACCGTCTGCGAGTACCTTCTTAAGGGTAGGGAGGGCACCAAGGATACGAGTGTCGTCTGTTACATTACCTTTTTCATCCAATGGCACGTTGAAGTCAACGCGTACGATTGCCTTGTGACCGGCAAAGTTAAAATCTTCAATTTTCATTTTGTCTAAACTTTATTCAGTTATTAATTTATATTCAGAATGAACTGGTGTTCAAAAACCGAAGGCAAAGTTACGATAAATATTTGAAACTGCAAAATCTTGAAAGCGGTTTTAATGAATTTTTGTGCTCGCGGCATGTAGATTGTCACGTCGGGGTTACAAATGAAAGGTATTTTCGGTGAAATAATAACTTTTTTCATATCTCTTAACATGAAAGCTATGCTTCGTTACCTCGAAAATGATTACCTTTGTGCTCGATTTTATAAGGGTGTTGTAGTCTTTCTCTAGGGAACTGCACTACCGTGAACATATATAATGAATGATTAGATGGCAAAAGACAAGATAGCATATGTCTGTAGTAACTGTGGACAGGAGTCTGCCAAGTGGATAGGCAAGTGTCCTAGTTGCGGACAATGGAATACTTTCAGGGAGGTACGCATAGCTGCCGATACAGGCTCGCAGGCTGCCAAAAATGCAGGTATGACTATGCGCCACGGTGGTGCGGCTACCATGTTTGGAGGCGTACATGGCGATAATGATGCCAAACCGATGAAGTTGCGGGAAATCTCAGCTCAAGACGAACCTCGCATCGATATGCATGATGCAGAGTTGAATCGTGTGTTGGGGGGTGGAATGGTGCCAGGCAGTATTACTCTGCTTGGCGGAGAGCCCGGTATCGGAAAGAGTACGCTGACACTCCAAACGATACTCAACATGCCAGAGAGGCGTATCCTCTATGTGAGTGGAGAAGAGAGTGCCCATCAGATTAAACTTCGTGCTGACAGATTGGCTAAGGGGCAGATGACTTCGGATGGAGACGGAAACAACGCTTCGTTCGAGCATATCACCATCCTCTGTGAGACGCAGCTGGAGAAAATATTCTCGCATGTGCAGGAAGTGGCACCGGAACTCCTGGTTATCGACTCTATCCAGACCATTGCGACGGAAGAGGTTGATTCCTCTCCAGGATCCGTCTCGCAAGTGAGGGAATGTGCGGCATCGCTCTTGCGTTTTGCCAAGACAAGTGGCATCCCGGTTATACTCATAGGACATATTAATAAGGAAGGAACGCTTGCTGGGCCTAAGATATTGGAACATATTGTAGATACAGTCATACAGTTTGAGGGAGATCAGCACTACATGTATCGCATCCTTCGTAGTATCAAGAATCGATTTGGGAGCACATCTGAATTGGGTATCTATGAAATGCAGCAGGGAGGTCTCCGACAGGTGAGCAACCCGTCAGAACTGTTACTGACCGAAAACCATGATGGACTTTCTGGTGTAGCCATCAGTGCAGCCATTGAAGGAGTGCGCCCCTTCCTTGTGGAGACGCAGGCCTTGGTCAGCACGGCGGCATATGGTACGCCTCAACGTTCGGCTACAGGTTTTGACCAACGCCGTTTGAACATGTTGTTGGCAGTGCTTGAAAAACGTGTGGGTTTCAAACTGATGCAAAAAGATGTGTTCCTTAACATTGCTGGTGGTCTTCGGGTCACCGACCTGGCTATGGACTTGAGCGTGATAGCAGCCGTGCTGAGTAGTAATGTGGATACGGCCATAGAACCTGGTTGGTGTATGTGCGGTGAGGTGGGACTGAGTGGCGAGGTTCGCCCTGTTAACCGTATCGAACAGCGTGTCGCTGAGGCGGAGAAGCTTGGTTTTCAGCATATTATTATCCCGAAGTACAATTACCATGGTTTCGACCACTCGAAGTTTCAGATAGCGATACATCCTGTGAGAAAGGTAGAGGAGGCGCTTCGTTGTCTCTTTGGTTAAGTCTGTTTGTTCTTTCTCATAGGTAGAAAAGATGCTGGGATGGGAATCAAATAGAATGATGATTAGACTAAATAATAATATAAAACATAGAAAATGAAGGATTCTGTAATTATCGTGAGTGGAGGTATGGATAGTATCACCATGCTCTATGACAAGAAGGATGAGATTGCACTCGGGGTTAGCTTCAATTATGGCAGTAATCATAACGACAGGGAGATACCTTTTGCCAAGATGCACTGCGAACGGCTCGGTATCAGACATGTCACCATCGACCTCGGATTTATGCACAAGTACTTCAAAAGTAGTTTGCTGGAAGGCGCCGAGGCAATACCGGAGGGGCACTATGCGGATGATAATATGAAGAGTACCGTAGTGCCTTTCCGTAATGGCATCATGCTCAGCATTGCCATCGGTATAGCAGAGAGCAATAACTTGAAGAAGGTGCTCATCGCCAACCATGGTGGTGATCATACCATCTATCCAGACTGTCGCCCGGAATTTATCAAGGCGATAGATGAGGCTGCGGTTGTCGGTACTTTTGTAAATGTAAGAGTGTCTGCACCTTATACCAATATTTCTAAAGCAGATATTGCACGCATAGGTAAGCGGCTGGGTGTCGATTATAGTGAGACTTGGAGCTGTTATAAGGGTGGTGAGATTCATTGTGGTAAATGCGGTACCTGTGTGGAACGTAAGGAGGCTCTTGCCGAGGCTGGTATCGAGGATACTACCGAGTATGAAAACTAAAAGGAAGACAATGAGAAATTTCTGTTAAAAATAATAATTATGACAAAGAAAATCGTTTTAAGTGCAGTGCTGGCGATGGCTGGTATGACTGCGATGGCGCAGAAGGCCAACTTCCAAGTGAAGGTAAACATGAAGAACTTTAGCTCAGACACTGTGCTTGTGTACAAGGGACGTAGTGTGAAGCTGGATACCCTCTTGTCGAAAAAGGACAAGTTTACTTATTCCACTTATATCGACAAACCTGTGGAGTATTACTTTTTGACACCAGGTGCTTATCGTGGTACAGAACGGAAGATGTTTAGCTTGATCTGTGTGCCAGATGAGAAAGCAGAGTTGGTCGGTGATTTGACAACCCGTTGGGATGTGGGCGGCAGTAAGTTCTATCAGCAGTATCATGAGGTGGACTTGATGACGGAGGAGGCGATGAAAGCGCCTGATGCCGAGAGTACTATGAGCGATAAAGTGTTGGCTTTTGTAGAGCAACACCCAGACTATGAAGCTTGTGCAACTCTTATCGATAAGGTAGATGGAGTAGAGAAGATAGACAAACTGGTAGGAACACTTTCTGAGCGAGTGCGTAATGGTAGAATGAAATCTTACTATGAGCCTATTGTAGCTTATGCAAAGAAACGAGCTGAGGCAGAGGAGGCTGCGAAGAAGGTTCAGGCTGCTGGCGTGGAGGCTTCAGACTTCACTCTTAAGGATATCACGGGTAAGGATTTTACGTTGTCTAGCCTTCGTGGTAAGTATGTGATTCTTGACTTCTGGGGCTCTTGGTGTGGCTGGTGTATCAAGGGTATGCCAAAGATGAAAGAGTATTACGAGAAGTACAAAGGCAAGTTTGAGATAGTTGGTGTAGACTGCAATGACTCAGAGGAGAAGTGGAAGGCTGCAGTGGAAAAGCATCAGTTGCCATGGTTGCATGTATACAATCCAAAGGATAGTGAAGTACTAGGCAAATATGCCATTCAGGGATTTCCTACCAAAATTGTTGTAGGACCTGACGGCAAGATTGTCAAGACGATTGTAGGTGAGGATCCTGCATTCTATACCTTGCTCGACGAATTGTTCTCAAAATAAGTCACCCTTCGGTTAGGATGAAGTCTCATTTCGGAAGGAATGGAGGCTTCATCCTTATTTTTATGCCTTGTGTGTCTTTTCTTTAGGGAAAACACCCTTAATTGCGCCAATTTCTGGTAAAAACGTACAAGTTTTTTATTTTACAGGCTTATAATTCGGAAATTTTATCTAATTTTGCAACCGATTAGATAGACAACGTGATTTTAAGATAGTTATTAAAGCGATAAAGCAATGATAAAGGCAGCATTATTTGACTTGGATGGAGTCGTCTTCGATACCGAGTCGCAGTATACGATATTCTGGGGTATGATAGGTAGGGAATATCACCCGGAGATGGCTGATTTCTCGCAACGGATCAAGGGGCAGACGCTTGTACAGATATATGATAAATATTTTGCAGAAGATTCCGTTTTCGGTCATATTGCAGATTGTGTCGATGTGGCCTCTGAACAAGCCAAAATCACAGCTCGTCTCGATGAGTTTGAGCAGAATATGGAGTATCATTATATTGCGGGGTTCCCGGAATTTGTCTTGGATTTGAGAAAGAATGGTGTAAAGACGGCTGTAGTGACAAGCTCGAACGTCCGAAAGATGCTCAATGTGTATGAACGTCATCCTGAGTTTAAGTCATATTTCGACCGTGTGCTGACAAGCGAAGATTTTGCTAAGAGCAAGCCAGACCCTGACTGTTATATCAAAGGGGCGGCTTGTTTCGGGGTAGCTCCAAGTGAATGCGTTGGATTGGAGGACAGTTTTAATGGCTTGAAGGCCGTTAGGGCATCAGGAGCATTTACGCTTGGTCTTTCCACAACGAATACGGAAGAGGATATACGTCCTTATTCTGACTATGTGATTCCTGATTATAAGATATTGAATTATAAGGAATTGGAAAATATAATTGCAGAAAAACAATAAGTGTAACACTGCATGAGATTACTTAGAATATAAACAAAGAGAAATGGGATATTTATCTACAGACAAGAAGAAAATCACCGTAAAGACTTTTGCAGAAATGAAAGCAGCAGGTGAGAAGGTAACCATGCTTACAGCCTATGATTTTACGACAGCTGGCATCATAGATACAGCTGG
Organism: Oribacterium sp.; assembly: GCA_963609615.1. Taxonomy (GTDB): domain Bacteria; phylum Bacteroidota; class Bacteroidia; order Bacteroidales; family Bacteroidaceae; genus Prevotella. The sequence goes on along the minus strand of CAVDKC010000003.1, from coordinate 37,464 downwards.
CATAGATTCAATACTGATAGGTGACTCGGCCAGTAATGTGATGGCAGGTAATGCGGATACGCTACCTATTACGATAGACCAGATGATATATCATGCTCGTAGTGTAGCTCGTGCTTGCAATCATGCCCTTGTGATATGTGATATGCCTTTTGGTAGTTATCAGGTTAGTAAGGAAGAAGCTCTTCGTAACGCTTGCCGCATGATGAAGGAAACGGGGGTAGATGCTTTGAAATTGGAGGGTGGCGTGGAAATCGTAGATACCATCAAGGCTCTTGTGAATGCGGGCATTCCTGTACATGGTCATTTAGGACTTACTCCGCAGAGCGTAAATAAGTTTGGCGGTTATGGTATTCGCGCTAAGGAGGATGCTGAGGCCCAGAAACTAATCAATGATGCTATCGCCCTTGATGAGGCTGGTTGTTTCGCCATTGTACTCGAAAAGATACCGGCTAAGCTTGCTGCAGAGGTGAGCCGACGGGTGAAGGCTGTGACTATCGGTATCGGTGCGGGCAATGGTTGTGATGGGCAGGTGCTGGTGTATAGCGATGCCATGGGTATGACTCAGGGGTTTAAACCAAAGTTCTTGCGCCATTTTGCCCAGGTGGGCGAGGAGATGGCCAAGGGGGTTAAAGCCTATGTGGATGCGGTGAAAACTGTGGAATATCCCAACATGGAGGAGAGCTATTAACTCTCTGTTTTTTTAGATAAAAGAACGTTTTGGTAACAGAAAAATTGAACGAAGATGGATACGCAGAATACTCCCGTACATATCAAGTTATGGCACTGTGACTTTTGGAGGCTATGTTTTGCCAACTTGCTGTTAATGACTAGTGTTTGCATGCTTTTTCTGGCTGTGCCCAACTTTATGTTTTGGCAGGGCTATGATGCATGGCATGTAGCGTCTGTCATGGGGGTGTATGGTTTGGGTATTTTTGCTTTTGGGGCATTCTGCTCGTATCTTGTTCAGAGCTTTCGGCGCAACAGGGTCTGCCAATATGCCATCTTGGGTGTGGTCGTGTGCCTCACCTTACTTTATGGTTTGGAAGAGTTCTTCTTTTACAGGCCAGAGTATTGGATGTTGTTGGTAGGGCGTTTTTGTCTGGGGGCTTGCATCGGATTGGCACAGATGACATTGGGCAGTACGCTTGTCATAGATACTTGTGAATCGTTTCAGCGTACGGAGGCCAACTATATCGCTTCTTGGTTTGCTCGTTTTGCCTTGGCTTTGGGCCCCGTACTGGCTATTTGGATAATCTCAGTGTGGAATGTTAAGGTGGTGTTTCTTCTGGCGGGCGCATTAGCTCTCGTGAGTTTGCTGCTGGTGTCGCGCGCTCGTTTCCCTTTCAAGGCACCAGAAGAACATGTCCGGCTCTTTAGTCTGGATCGCTTCTTCTTGCCACAAGGCATGCCGTTGTTTCTCAATGTGGCCGTCATTATGATGGTGGTGGGCATTGTTATTAGCATACCACACTCTTTGTGCTACTATTTGATGATGCTGTTCGGCTTGGGGATGGGCGTGTTGGCAGAGAAGTATGTCTTTCCTGATGCCGACCTTAAAAGCGAGGTTGTTACTGGGCTTTTGTTGCTAGGTTGTGTTTTGCTTCTCTCCAATAGCGGGCAGGAAACGGCTTCGGTATTTATTGCTCCGACGTTTCTGGGTGTTTCTGTGGGTATTATGGGTAGCAGGTTTCTTTTGTTTTATATCAAGCTGGCTAAACATTGTCAGCGAGGCACCAGTATGAGTTCTTTCTTTCTGGCATGGGAGTTTGGCTTGAATGTGGGAATCAGTTTTGGCTTCTATCAGTTAGGGTATTGTTCGCAGTTGAAGGAATTGGTAGAAGCTACACCGATACTCGATGAGTTGCATCCTGCTCTTCAATATTTAGGCCTTGGGATGACGTTGCTGAGCCTTTTGGCTTACAATTTTTTTGTGCATCCTTGGTATATGAAGCACCGCAACCGCTAGAAAAATCGTCATGGCGATGCTTTTCGCTAGTTATATGGGGGAGCATTTCTTTAAAAGTTCCTAAATATAGCTTTTGTGAAACAATTTTAATATTATTTAGATAGCAATATTCGCTTATGTGGCCATAATTGCTTACTTTTGCGTTTGATTTTAGAAATAAACGTAAAACATATAGAATTATGGCAGAAGCTATTGATATCCGTGAGTTGAATATACGGATAGAACAACAAAGTCAGTTTGTTACCAATTTGGTAATGGGCATGAATAAGGTCATCGTGGGTCAGAAGCACCTCGTAGACTGCCTTCTTATCGGTCTTCTCTCTGATGGACATGTACTGTTGGAAGGTGTGCCAGGATTGGCGAAGACCCTTGCTATCAAGACATTGTCTCAACTTGTCAGCTCAGACTACAGCCGTATACAGTTTACTCCAGATTTGTTGCCAGCCGACGTTATCGGTACGCAAATCTATTCTCAGAAAGACGAATCTTTCCATGTAAAACGTGGACCGGTATTTGCCAATTTTGTGTTGGCAGACGAGATTAACCGTGCTCCTGCAAAAGTACAGAGTGCCTTGTTGGAAGCGATGCAGGAACATCAAGTGACCATTGGCGACCAGACGTTCCGCCTGCCAAGTCCATTCCTTGTGATGGCTACGCAGAATCCGGTGGAGCAGGAGGGTACCTACCAGTTACCAGAGGCGCAGGTAGACCGTTTCCTCTTGAAGGTTGTCATAGACTATCCTACCATCGAGGAAGAGAAACTCATTATCCGTGAGAATATTCAGGGCAGTCTGCCTACCGTGACCCCAGTAACCACATCAGAGGAAATTCTCAATGCCCGTAAGATAGTGAATGAGGTATATCTCGATGAGAAGATAGAGCAGTATATTGCAGACATCGTATTTGCTACCCGATACCCAGACCGCTATGGATTGGCAGAGCTAAAAGACATGATTACTTTTGGCGGCAGTCCTCGTGCCAGTATTTCGCTTGCCAAGGCTTCGCGTGCCTATGCCTTTATCAAGCATCGTGGTTATGTTATTCCAGAGGATGTGCGGGCAGTGGCTCATGACGTGCTTCGTCATCGCATCGGTCTCTCTTATGAGGCTGAGGCCAGCAATGTGACGAGCGAGGAAATAGTCAGCCGCATCATCAATAAGGTGGAGGTGCCTTGATATGGATACGCAAGAGATCTTAAAGAAAGTCAGGAAGATAGAAATCAAGACCCGTGGTCTGAGTCAGAACATCTTCGCTGGTCAGTACCACTCTGCCTTCAAGGGTAGGGGTATGGCTTTTGCCGAGGTGCGTGAGTACCAGTATGGGGATGATGTGAGAGATATCGACTGGAATGTCACGGCTCGATTTCATCGTCCTTTTGTCAAGGTGTTTGAGGAAGAGCGAGAGCTGACAGTGATGTTGTTGGTAGATGTTAGTGGCTCTTTGGACTTCGGAACCCGTAGGCAGATGAAACGTGACTTGGCTACGGAGATAGCTGCCACGCTTGCCTTCAGTGCCATTCAGAACAATGACAAGATAGGTGTCATCTTCTTCTCCGACCATGTAGAGAAGTATATCCCTCCCAAGAAGGGACGTAAGCATATCCTCTATATCATCAGGGAGATGCTCGATTTCCAACCGGAGAGTCTACGTACTGACATTAGCCAGGCTTTGGAATACTTCACGCGTATGATGAAGCGACACTGTACAGCTTTTCTCATAAGTGATTTTTATGACCAGAAGGATTTCTTGCATCCCTTGCAGATAGCCAATCAGAAGCATGATGTAGTGGGCATACAGGTATATGACCCCTTGGCTAGACAACTGCCAGATGTGGGACTCGTCAAGGTCATGGATGCCGAGACGGGGCACGAGATGTATATCGACACGAGTTCCAAGAAACTGAGAATGGCACATGCGCAGAACTGGACTCGCCGACAGGACATGTTGCGCCAACTCTTTGCCAAGAGTAAGGTGGACTGGACTTCGGTAGCCACAGATGAGGACTTCTCCAAGTCGCTCCTCATGCTATTCAAACAACGGGGATAAGAGAACGCTATTATGTGGAATAAAGTAAAAAGTATTTTGTTGGTCTTGACATGGCTTACCACAATTCCTGCCTGTGCGCAGGTGGTGGAGCAGCGTATAGACTCTCTGCAGATGCTCATCGGTGAGCAGACCATACTTCATCTGAAGGCTACAGCTCGAAAGGGAAGTAAGGTGGTGATGCCGTCCTTCAAGCCTCAGCAACAGCTGATACCTGGTGTGGAGGTAGTGGAACAGAATCAGGGTGATACCTCACAGATAGGAGACGACCGCATTGAGGTGAGAAGAGACTATGTGCTTACTTCTTTTGACGAGAAGGTGTATGCCATTCCTGCCTTGAATGTCAAAATCGACGGTAAAAACTACCATGGCAATCCATTGGCTCTCAAGGTGCTTACCGTGCCAGTTGATACCGTGCATCCCAACCAGTTTTATCCTCCTAAAACAGTGCAGGACAACCCTTTCCTTTGGAGTGAATGGAGCTTGCCGTTTTGGTTGAGCGTACTGATGCTAATTATCTGTGGTATAATGCTGTATATGCGCAATAGGTTAAAGAAAAATAAGCCTGTCATCATGCGTATACGTATCATCAAGAAGATGCCGGCACATGAGAAAGCATTGCACGAAATCAATGCCATCAAGCAGCAACATACTGTTAGCCAAGAAACTCAGAAAGAGTATTACACACGTCTTACAACGACGCTGCGTGAGTACATAGTAAGCCGTTTCGGGTTTAATGCAATGGAGATGACCAGTGCGGAAATTATCGACCGCCTGCGTTCCGCTGGCGACCAAAAGATGATAGACGAACTGAAAGGACTCTTCCAAACCGCCGACCTCGTAAAATTTGCGAAGTATGAGACGCAAATCAACGAGAATGATGCCAATCTCGTCAATGCCATTCACTTCATCGACCAAACCAAGACCGATGAGCAACCTAGGGAGGAGAAAGTAGTGCCGAAACTCAGCGAGCAGGATGTAAGGTCGCGACAACAGCGCCGATGCATCATCTTGTTCTTGTGGGGTTGCGGCGTGGCAGTATTGGCTTTGTTGGCATACATTATTTATCATGTAAGTAAACTGATTATATAGAAACATGGAATTTGCAAGTAAAGGATATTTCCTATTGCTCCTATTGCTGGTACCATATATCTTGTGGTATTTCCTATATAGAAAGAAGAGCGAGCCGACGATGCGCATGAGCGATACCAAGGTGTATCAGTATGCGCCGAAGAGTATGCGAGTGCGACTCATCCACCTGCCAATGGTGCTGAGATGTGTGAGCTACATACTCCTGGTGTGTGCGATGGCTCGTCCGCAGACCCATTTCTCCTGGGACAACAAGACGGTAGAGGGCATTGACATCATGCTGGCGATGGACGTATCCACCTCCATGCTTGCCGAAGACCTCAAGCCTAACCGCATGGAGGCAGCTAAGGATGTAGCTACTGAGTTTATCTCGGGGCGACCTACTGATAACATCGGTCTGACTATCTTTGCCGGCGAGGCTTTTACTCAATGTCCGAAGACTACAGACCATGCCAGCCTTTTGAGGCTTCTGCAAGATACCCGTACCGATATCGCTGCCAGAGGTCTTATCGACGATGGTACAGCAGTAGGTATGGGATTGGCGAATGCAGTAAGCCGTCTGAAGGATTCCAAATCGAAGAGTAAGGTGGTCATTCTCCTCACGGATGGAAGCAACAACATGGGAGATATTTCGCCAATGACGGCAGCAGAGATAGCCAAGAGCTTCGGTATCAGGGTGTATACCATCGGCGTGGGAACCAATAAGGTGGCTCCTTATCCGATGCCAGTAGCTGGAGGTGTGCAATATGTGAACATTCCTGTGGAGATAGATACACAGACGCTGAAGGACATTGCGCATACTACCGATGGTAACTTCTATCGTGCCACCAGTACTGCCGAACTGAAGAAGATTTACCGGGACATAGACAAACTGGAGAAGACTAAATTCAATGTAAAGCATTATGCCAAGCGTTATGAGGCTTATCAGTTGTTTGCCTTGGGAGCTTTGCTGGTATTGCTGCTGGAGATATTGCTGCGTATCACATGGCTGCGCAGGATACCATAGGCATCTGTGTACACAGAATATAAGAAGAACGGATAAATACAGATAATGACAATGTTAAGATTTGAAGATCCCATATATCTCTGGCTCTTGTGGCTGATACCTGTACTTGTACTGGTACGCTTTGTGGGGTGGAGAAGAAGAAAGGCAAAGATGAAGAGGCTGGGCGACCCTAAGCTACTGTTGCAACTGGTGCCCAACGTCTCGTCCTATCGCCCAACAGTGAAGTTTGTGCTCGTGCTCATAGCTTTGGCACTGCTCGTTGTCATGGTGGCTCGTCCACAGATGGGAAGTAAAATATCGCACGACAAGCGCAATGGCATTGAGACGATGATATGCCTTGATATTTCCAATTCCATGCTTTCACAGGACGTGGCACCTTCCAGGCTCGACAAGAGCAAGATGCTGGTGGAGAGTTTGGTAGATAATTTTAGCAATGACAAGATAGGACTGATAGTTTTTGCAGGTGACGCCTTCGTGCAGTTGCCTATTACCACAGACTACGTGTCGGCAAAGATGTTCTTGCAGAACATTACGCCAGGTCTTATCCAGACACAAGGTACCAATATCGGACAGGCCATCGACTTAGCTTCCAAGAGCTTTACCCAGCAGGACAATGTGGGCAGGGCTATCATTGTCATCACTGATGGAGAGAACCATGAGGATGGTGCCCAGGAGGCAGCGAAGGCTGCGCAGAAGAAGGGTATCAATGTCTTCATTCTGGGCATCGGTAGTACCAAAGGGGCTCCTATCCCAATGGGGGATGGCTCTTATCTGAAAGATAACGCAGGTAATACCGTGATGACGGCACTCAATGAACAGATGTGCCGCGAACTGGCCCAGGCAGGAAAAGGGCAGTATATCCACGTGGACAATACTGGTGATGCAGAAAAAGTACTCAACGATGACCTCTCAAAACTTCAGAAGGGCGACATGACTAGCGTGGTGTACAGTGCTTACGACGAGCAGTTTCAGGCTGTAGGCATCTTGGTTATCCTCTTGCTGGTTATCGAGGTATGTCTGCAGGAAGTCAAGAATCCGTTGTTGCGCAACGTAAAGTTCTTTAAGAAAAGACTCTATAAGTAAGGGGCGTTTTCCTGACGGTGAACTTCCCTATATATAAAATAGGTATAGAATATGAAATATTTGTATTACATATTGATGATAGCTATATTGATGGTGGCTGGTATGATGGACGCTGAGGCACAGAACGACCGCAGCTTGATTCGGCAAGGCAACCGCATGTTCAAGGCTCAGAAATGGGCGGCTGCAGAGACTCAGTACCGAAAGGCTATCTCCAAGAATGCACAAAACCCTCAGGCTATATACAATTTGGGATGTGCCCTGCTGATGCAGCAGAAGGACTCCGCAGCACTCGTGCAGTATGAGGGTGCTGCCAAGTTGAAGACCAATAAACTGCGCCGTGCCAAGAGCTATCATAACATGGGTGTCATCATGCAGAATCATCAAGACTATGCCAAGGCCATCTCTTGTTATGAGATGGCCCTAAGATGCAATCCTCAAGACAATGAGACACGCTATAATCTTGCCCTCTGCAAAAAACTGCTGAAGAACAACAAGCAGAACCAAAAGCAAGACAAAAATAAGGACAAGAACAAGGATAAGAACAAAGACAAGAATAAGGACAAGGACCAGAACAAAGATAAAGACAAAGACAAGCAAGATAAGGACAAGAAAAAGAATAAAGACGACAAACAGAATCAGAACCAGCAAAAGAACCGGCAAAATCAAGACAAGATGAGTCGAGATAATGCCGAACAACTGCTTAACGCTGCCGTGCAGCAAGAGCAAGCCACCAAACAGAAACTTCAGAAAGCCATGAGTCAACCTCGCAGAAAGGCTTACGAGAAGAACTGGTAAATATGAGCGAGGGAGACTTCTGTTTAGCGTGTTTAAACATATAGACTAAAGAACAAGAAATAGCAATGTCAAGCAATATGAAAAAGGTAGGTTGGTTTTTGATGATGACGATATTCCTGTTGGGGTGCCATGTAAATATGGTGGCGCAACAGATATCCGTGTCTGCTCCTACACAGGTGTCGGCAGGTGAAAACTTCCGGGTGGCTTATACCATCAATACGAGGGATGTGGAAGAGTTTCGCATGGGAGGTGTACCTGAAGCACTGGAGGTCATCGCTGGACCTTACACATCTCAGCAGTCTAGTTATCAGATGATCAATGGACATACCTCTTCCTCATCGTCTATCACTATTACATATACTCTCTATGCCAGCAAGAATGGCACCTTTACCATAGGAGCATCTCATGCGGTGGTGAACGGCAAGAAATTAGCGTCCCGACCTGTCAAAATTACCGTCTCAGGGCATGCTGCCCACAATAATGGTGCACCTAGTATGCATGGTCAGAACGATTATGACCAACCTAGGATGAAGGCAGCAGGTTCTGCCATATCGGGTAGCGACCTGTTTATCAAGGTGTCTGCCAGCAAGAAAAAGGTGCATGAGCAGGAGCCGATATTGCTGACTTACAAAGTATATACACAAGTGGAACTCACCCAGTTGGAAGGCAAGATGCCCGACCTCAAGGGATTTCATAGCCAGGAAGTACAGCTTCCACAGCAGAAGACATTCCATACGGAGATGGTGAATGGCAGACCTTACAAGTGCGTCACTTGGAGCCAGTACGTGATGTATCCACAAATGACGGGAAAACTGGAAATCCCATCCATTACCTTCAAGGGCATCGTCGTGCAGCAGAATCGTAACGTAGATCCAATGGAGGCATTCTTCAACGGAGGCTCTGGATATGTCGAGGTTCATAAAGACATCAAGGCTCCTGGCATCACACTCCAGGTGGATCCTTTACCACAGCGACCTGCCAACTTCTCTGGTGGAGTAGGTAAGTTTAATATTTCTGCTTGTCTGGACAAAAAGGAGGTAAAGGCCGGCGAACCTATTACGCTGCGTGTCATCGTGGGAGGTGTAGGCAACCTCAAGTTGCTCAAGCAACCTGTGGTAACATTCCCGAAGGACTTCGATAAGTATGATGCCAAGGTTTCGGACAAGACGCGCCTTACTGCCAATGGTGTGGAGGGTAACATGATATATGATTTTCTTGCCGTACCTCGAAATCAGGGAGACTATACCGTCCCTGCCGTGGAGTTTACGTATTATGATACAAGCACCAATGCTTACAAGACCATCAAGACTCATTCCTTCAATATTCATGTGGAGAAGGGCGATGGTTCTGCTACAGGCAGCAAGGAGAATTATGCTGCACAGGACAAGGATATCCATGCCATCAAGGAAGGAAAATCCAAACTCCGCGATTTTGACGACATGTTCTTTGGTAGCTTCGGCTATTGGACCAGTCTCATGGTGCCACTCTTGGCATTCATAGCTCTACTCGTCATCTTCCGCCGTCGTGCCATCGAGAATGCCGACATCGTGAAGATGCGCAGCAACAAGGCAAACAAGAGGGCTACCAAACGCCTTAAAAAGGCAAAGCAACTGATGCTTGAAGGCAAGCAAGGTGAGTTCTATGACGAGGTGATGCGTGCCCTCTGGGGATATATGAGTTACAAACTCAATATGCCGGTAGAACAACTCAATCGCGAGAATATCTGTGAAAAGTTGGCAGCCCATTACGTGGGCGATACCACTGTGGCTAAGTTTACGTCAGCTCTTGACGAGTGCGAGTTTGAACGCTATGCTCCTGGTGACCCGGCTGGAAATATGAATCGTACATTCGAATCGGCAATGACTGCTATCATGGAAATAGAAAATGCTATCAATGAGGCGCGCAAGGCGCGCAAGAAGCATCCTTCGGGATATTCCTTCCTCCTGCTTCTCGCATTGATGCTCGGCATGGGGGCACTTTCGGCATCGGCTGTGACCAAGGCCAATGCCGACACGGAGTACAAGAAGGGAAACTATCAGCAAGCTATCCGTGACTACGAGGACATCTTGAAGACGGGTGTTTCCGCCGATGTCTACTATAATCTCGGAAATGCTTATTACCGCACAGACAATATCACCAAGGCTGTGCTCAACTATGAGCGTGCCCATCTCTTGTCGCCAGGTGATGAGGACATCAGTTTCAACCTGCAGTTTGCCCGCAGCAAGACTATCGACAAGATAACGCCAGAGAGCGAGATGTTTTTCGTGACATGGTATAAAGCACTGGTCAATTTTACAAGTGTGGATACATGGGCTAAGACTGGCATTATAGCCATCATCTTGGCTTTGGTGCTGGTACTGCTCTATCTCTTTGGTACACATATCCTACTTCGTAAGTTAGGATTCTTCGGAGGCTTATTCTTTTTGGTAGTGTTCTTGGTAGGCAATCTCTTTGCTTATCAGCAGAGGCAGACTCTCGTAAACCGCTGCGGAGCCATCATCATAGCTCCATCTGCCAATGTGAAGAAGACTCCTGCCAAGAGTAGTGCAGACCAATTCCTGCTCCATGAGGGTACACGTGTGGACATTACAGACAAAACCATGTCGGGATGGCGTGGTATCCGCGTAGGCGACGGCAGAGAGGGGTGGATAGAGGCCAGGCTGATAGAGGAAATCTGATAAATAGACAAATATTTACGACATCAAAGATGGATTTTAGTAGCATACAAGATATAGACCTGCAGGTATTGCGTCTTTTCAATGGGAGCGACAATTTGTTTCTTGACCAAATGATGCAGCTGCTTACGTCTGGCTTTACCTGGATACCCCTTTACATCGTACTTCTCGTCATCGTGATACGCAACAATGAGACGATGGGGCAGATAGCCCTTATCATAGGAGCATCCTTGCTTTGCGTGGTACTGGCGGATGGTTTGGCAGAGGGTATCATCAAACCATTGGCGGCACGCTTGCGTCCGCTCAACGACCCTTTGCTGAAGTACACGATCCATACTGTGGGACATCCTCTGATGAAGGATTTCAGTTTCTGTTCGGCACATGCTGCCAATACGATGGCAATCGCCGTGTTTTTCTCGCTGTTGGTACGTAGCAGAATGCTTACCTGGACACTCTTGGTATGGTCGATTGTCAACTGCTGGACCCGTCTCTATCTAGGGGCGCACTATCCTAGCGACATAGTATGTGGGCTGCTTTTAGGCAGCATCGTAGGAGGTGTGGTATACATATTGTATCACAAGATGTATTGTCGCATATCTCCTAAGATACAATATATTTCCAATCAATATACCAGTACAGGATATGATCATGACGACATCGACATCCTGATGACCATGATGGTAGTCATCCTGCTCTACGTGGTTATTAGGGGCACGCTGATGACCTTTTATTGCTGATGCCGACCACGTTATTATAGAAATAGAAAAAACAAAACAAGACAATGGATACAAAACATATTAGAATAAGTGACTACAATTACGCTTTGCCAGATGAGCGCATCGCTAAGTTTCCTATAGCACAGCGTGACCATAGCAAACTCTTGGTATACAAACACGGAGAGGTGAGCGATGATGTGTTCTATCATCTTCCAGACTATTTGCCTAACGGGGCACTTATGATATTCAACAACACGAAGGTTATCCAGGCACGTTTGCATTTCCGCAAGGAGACAGGTGCCCTCATCGAAGTGTTCTTGATGGAGCCTGCTGCACCTACCGACTATGAACTGATGTTTCAGACTTCAGGGCATTGTGCTTGGCTCTGCATGATAGGAAATCTGAAGAAGTGGAAGGAAGGCAGCTTGAAGCGTGACTTTGAAATCAAGGGACATCAACTTACACTCAGTGCCACGATGCGAAGAGGAGATGCTCTCTCTGGGGAGGCGCAGGATATGGTAACGAAAGGGGGCGGTACCAATTACTGGGTAGACTTCGACTGGGACAACGAGCAGGTCTCTTTTGCTGAAATTCTGGAAGCTGTGGGTGAATTGCCTATTCCGCCTTACCTGAACCGTAAGACGGAGGAGAGCGACAAGACTACTTACCAGACTGTCTATTCCAAGATTAAAGGTAGTGTGGCTGCTCCTACGGCAGGACTGCATTTCACTGATGCTGTGCTTGCCGATCTGGATGCTCAAGGCATCGACCGGGAGGAAGTGACGCTTCATGTGGGCGCAGGTACCTTCAAGCCCGTAAAGAGCCTGGAGATAGAGGGACACCAGATGCATACGGAGTATATCGTAGTGCATCGCAGAAGTCTCGAAAAACTCATTCAGCATGAATGCAAGGTAGTAGCAGTGGGGACCACCAGTGTACGTACCATCGAGAGTCTATACTATATGGGGGTACACCTCATTCAGCACCCTGATGCTAATGAGGAGGACTTGCACGTAAACCAATGGGACCCTTACGAGTTGGCGGCGGATGGCAAGCTAGTAGATGGCATTACGCCTATGCAGGCTATACAAGCCGTCATCGACTATCTCGACCAAAATGGACTGGAGGCACTTCACAGCAGCACACAGATTATCATAGCTCCAGGTTATTCCTATAAGATCGTGAAGATGCTGGTTACCAACTTCCATCAACCACAGAGTACCTTACTCTTGCTGGTGAGTGCATTCTTGCATGGCGACTGGAAGAAAGTGTACGAGTATGCATTGGCTCACGACTTCCGCTTCCTAAGCTATGGTGACTCTTCATTGCTGATTCCGTAAGTGCAGGTACTAGTCGGTGACAGGAAAGATGAGAAAGTAAAATATTTTCCTCATTCTCTCCTAGGCCTTCTATTGGTTACGCCAGAAAAATAAAGTTGCCTGCCGAGATAAAAATATTTACCTGCCGAGGGAAAAAGTTTTTTCTGCCGAGGTAATTTTCAAAGTGGGTAGAGGCTTTTAGATAGAAGGTAAGGCGGGGAGTGCGAGAGTAGAAAAGGAATGTAAAGATTTTTTGGAAGCTACAATCATAATATTCATATAAAACTAAGATAAATGATTTCAGTAGAAGGACTGAAAGTAGAGTTTGGCGTAAAGCCACTCTTCCACGACGTGAGTTTTGTCATCAATGACCGCGACCGTATCGCCCTGGTGGGTAAGAATGGAGCAGGCAAGTCTACCATGCTCAAGATACTCTGCGGTATGCAGAAGCCTACGGATGGTGTGGTGGCTATCCCTAATGACACCACTATCGGCTATCTGCCACAGGTGATGAAACTTCAGGACGACACCACCGTGAAAGAGGAGACCCGCAAGGCTTTTGCCCATAACACGGAGATGAAAGCTCGGTTGGATAAAATGCAGCAGGAGATGGCAGAACGTACTGACTATGAGAGTGAAGAGTATGCTCTGCTCGTGGAGAAGTTTACGCAGGAACATGAACGCTATATGATGATGGGCGGTGAGAATTATGAGGCAGAAATAGAGCGCACGCTCACAGGTCTCGGTTTCACACGTCTCGACTTTGAACGTCCTACCAGAGAGTTCTCCGGTGGATGGCGTATGCGTATAGAGTTGGCCAAGATTCTGTTGCAGAAACCGGATGTGTTGCTGCTCGACGAACCTACCAACCATCTCGACATCGAGAGTATCCAGTGGCTAGAGCAGTTTTTGGCGCAGAGTGCCAAGGCTGTGGTTTTGGTAAGCCACGACCGTGCCTTTATCAATAATGTGACCAATCGCACGCTGGAGATAACCTGCGGCAGGGTGGAAGACTATAAGGTGAAGTACGATGAATATGTGGTGCTTCGCAAGGAACGCCGTGAGCAACAACTCCGTGCTTACGAGAACCAACAGAAGGAGATTGCGGATATCAAGGACTTCATCGAGCGATTCCGTTACAAGCCTACCAAGGCAGTGCAGGTGCAGAGCCGCATCAAGCAACTGGAGAAAATTGTACCTATCGAGGTAGATGAGGTAGACAATAAGCAGATGCACCTCAAGTTCCCGCCCTGTCTTCGCAGTGGTGATTATCCGATCATCTGTGACGAGGTGCGCAAGGACTATGGAGAGCATACCGTCTTCGACCACGTTACTTTCACCATCAAGCGTGGTGAGAAGGTGGCTTTTGTGGGCAAGAATGGCGAGGGTAAGTCTACGCTCGTGAAGTGTATCATGGGTGAAATTCCATTTTCTGGTATGCTCAAGATTGGGCACAACGTGCAGATAGGCTACTTTGCGCAAAACCAAGCGCAGCTTCTCGATGAGAAGCTCACCATCTTCCAGACCATTGACAATGTGGCGACTGGCGAGATGCGTCTCAAGGTGAATGACTTGTTGGGTGCCTTCATGTTTGGAGGCGAAACATCCGATAAGTATGTCAAGGTATTGAGTGGTGGGGAGCGCAGCCGCCTGGCGATGATCAAACTCCTCCTGGAACCCGTGAACCTGCTGATTCTCGATGAGCCTACCAACCACCTCGACATGCAGTCGAAGGATGTACTCAAGGAGGCCATCAAGGCATTTGATGGCACAGCCATCATCGTGAGTCACGACCGTGAGTTTCTCGATGGATTGGTAGACAAAGTCTATGAGTTTGGTGGTGGCAAGGTGCGTGAGCACTTGGGAGGCATCTACGACTATCTGCGTGCGCACAATGCCGAGAATATCACACAGGCTCTTGCCAGTCAGCAGGCAACTGCTTCTGTCGCTCCATCATTATCTTCGGATGGCACTGCTGGTAAGCAGAGCTATGCTGAACATAAGGAACAGCAAAAGAAGATTCGCAAGGCAGAGAAAGCCGTGAAGGACTGCGAGACAAAGATTGCCAAGATGGAGGCTCGTAAGAAGGAGATAGATGGTCTCCTTATGAAACCAGAGAATGCCACCAATATGGAACTCGTAACAGAATATACCGAGCTGATGAAGAGTCTCGATGAGGAGAACGAGAAGTGGATGGTGCTTTCGGAAGAACTGGAAGAAGTGAGCAAATGATTTTTTTAACGTTAAAATAATAAAGTAAGTATGAACATGAAATCTATTCTTCCGATGATGCTGATCGCAGCGATGCCTCTGGCTGCTGACGCTCAAAGTAAGTCGGGACTTGTCATGAGCAATCTTGACAAAACAGCTAAGCCTGCTGATGATTTCTATCAGTTTGCTACTGGTGGTTGGCAGAAGAATAATCCTCTTCCAGCTGCTTATAGCCGTTATGGTAGTTTCGACCAGCTGGGCGAGAACAACAACAAGCGTATCAACTCTATCCTTACAGAACTTCAGAAGAAGTCTTACAAGAAGGGTACCATCGAGCAGAAGTTGTCTGACTTCTATAAGCTGGCTCTTGACGTGGAGCGTCGCAACAAGGAGGGCATCGCTCCTGTGAAGCCGCTGCTCGATGAGATAGCTGCTGCCAAAACCAAGGAAGACTTGCAGAAAATACAGCAGAAATACGCTGCCATCTATAGCCTTGGCTTAGGTTACGGCACTGGCTTTGGTGCAGACGAAAAGAACGTTACGATGAACATCTACAATGTAGGCCAGGGAGGCTTGACCCTCGGTTCCAAGGACTACTATGTAAACAATGATGCAGCCACAGTAGCTATCCGTGAGGCTTTCAAGAGTTACATCGCACAGATGTTCCAACTTTATGGGTATTCCAAGGCAGAGGCTACACAGAAGGCGCAGGCCATCTTCCTGCATGAGACCAGCCTCGCAACCATCTCAAAGAGCCGTACCGAACTACGCGATCCACAGGCCAACTACAACAAGATGACCCTCGCACAGTTCAAGGAGAATTATCCTAACATTCCTCTGGAGGCAATGGCTAACGCCGAGGGTATCAAGACCGAGTACATCCAGGAAATGATAGTAGGTCAGCCAGCCTACTTGGCAAGTTATGACAAGATAACTGCTGCAGAGGACGCAGAAACCTTGAAGGCATTGATGGAGTGGAGTGTTATCCGTAGCTCTAGTTCTTACTTGACAGACGAGATACGTGAAGCAAACTTCAACTTCTTTGGCAAGACCATGAGTGGGCGCAAGGAGGATTATCCGCTCTGGAAGCGAGCCACCAATCAGGTGGAGGCACAGATGGGCGAGGCTCTAGGGCGCATCTATTGCAAGAAGTTCTTCCCGGAGTCTTCTAAGAAGATGATGGAAACACTCGTGAAGAATCTTCAGGTAAGTCTTGGCGAGCGCATCGATGCGCAGACATGGATGAGTGATACCACCAAGGCTGCTGCTCATGACAAACTGGACAAGTTCTATGTCAAGATAGGCTATCCTGACAAGTGGACAGACTTCAGTAATCTCGATATTGACCCATCCAAGAGTTTCTATGAGAATGTGTTGGCTTGTCGCAAGTTTGCCAACGACAAGGAAATCGCAGAGAAGGCAGGTAAGCCTGTAGACAAGGACGAGTGGTTTATGACACCTCAGACTGTGAACGCTTACTACAATCCTACTACCAACGAGATATGTTTCCCTGCTGGTATCCTGCAGTACCCATTCTTTGACCCTAAGGCAGATGAGGCATTCAACTATGGAGCCATCGGTGTCGTAATCGGTCATGAGATGACTCACGGATTCGATGACCAAGGCCGTCAGTATGACGCTTCGGGTAACTTGAAGGATTGGTGGACTGCCAACGATGCCAAGGGCTTCGAGAAGCGTGCAGACCTCTATGCCAACTTCTTCAGCAATATCAAGGTGTTGCCAGATCTCAATGCCAATGGACGTTTCACCCTCGGTGAGAACCTCGCAGACCACGGCGGTTTGATGGTATCCTTCAATGCTTTCAAGAATGCTACAGCCAAGAAGCCTTTGAAGAACAAGGATGGCTTTACGGCAGAACAGCGCTTCTTCCTCGCCTATGCAGGTGTATGGGGACAGAACATCACTGACCAGGAAATCCGCAATCGTGTGAAGACCGACCCACATGCTCTCGGCAAGTGGCGTGTAGATGGTGCCCTCCCGCATATTGATGCCTGGTATGAGGCATTCGGCGTAAAGCTGGGAGACAAACTGTTCATTCCTCAGAACGAACGTCTCGAACTTTGGTAAAAAAGAAGTTAATGGTCCTGTATGTTTGGGGGTGACTGACCTCCGACTCAATGGATTTTTGCAAGGGTGATGCTAAAAAAGATTAGCATCACCCTTTTTTGTGGGTATTCTTTCTTTAAAGTCGCTGAATTTGTGTAACTTTGCAGTCAAATTAAAGAAAGGAAATTATAAATGCCATTAAGATTACCGGATAAACTTCCAGCCATCGAGCTGCTGAAACATGAGAATATATTTGTGATGGACGAGAGTAGGGCGCATAGCCAAGAGATTCGTCCACTGAAAATCTGTGTGCTCAACCTGATGCCTCTCAAGATTACAACGGAGACCGACTTGGTGCGCCTGTTGTCAAATACTCCATTGCAGCTAGAGGTGTATTTCATGAAACTCAAGAGCCACACTCCTAAAAATACGCCGATAGAACACATGATGATGTTCTATAAGGACTTCTCTGAACTTTCCAAGCAAAAGTTTGACGGAATGATAGTGACAGGAGCACCTATCGAAACCATGGAATACGAAGACGTGGAATATTGGCCTGAAATCATGGAGATATTCGACTGGGCTCGTACGCATGTCACTTCTACACTGTATATCTGCTGGGGAGCACAGGCTGGGCTTTATCACTTCTATGGGGTGCCTAAGTATCAGTTGGACAAGAAGATGTTTGGTATCTTCCACCAAAAGCCTCTCGACCCGTCGTTGCCTATCTTCCGCGGGTTTGACGGCATCTTCAATATGCCTCACAGTCGCCATACGGAAGTACGTCGTGAGGATGTCGAGAAAGTCCCTGGGCTTGACATCATCGCCGAATCGCCAGAGAGTGGAGTCAGCATTGTTATGGCTAGGGGAGGACGTGAGTTCTTCGTTACGGGACATTTGGAGTATGCGCCTAATACCCTCGACAAGGAATATAAGCGTGACATGGGCAAGCGTGACGATGTGGACTTGCCTAAGAACTACTATTTCAATGACGATCCGGCAGAGGAGCCGATGGTGACATGGCGTGCACATGCCAACCTCTTCTATAACAACTGGATAAACTATTACGTCTATCAGGAAACTCCTTATAATATAGACGATATTCAGTAGGATAGGAGTGTAAGTGGAAGCAATATAGACTATAAGATGGAAAAGATAAGGAATTTGGAGTTGTTGGCTCCAGCCAAGAATCTGGAATGTGGCATCGCTGCCATCGACCATGGTGCGGATGCTGTATATATCGGTGCGCCTCGATTTGGCGCACGTGCTGCTGCCGGTAATTCGCTTGACGACATCAAGCAACTCTGCGACTATGCTCATCAGTTTGGGGCTAAGGTACATGTCACGGTGAATACCATTATCTACGACGAGGAGTTGGAAGACACCTTAAAGATGATAGGAGAGTTGGATGAGATAGGCGTGGATGCACTCTTGTTGCAAGATATGGGTGTGCTCGACGAAATCAGGGCGAATCATCTGTGGAGTAGGGAACTGCACTCCAGTACACAGTGCGACGTGCGCACGCCCGATAAGGCTTATTGGCTCACAACCTTGGGCTTTCGCCGCATCGTACTGGCACGTGAGCTCTCGTCGGAAGAAATCAAGGCTATTCATGCCAGGATACCAGACAGAGAGATAGAGGTCTTTGTGCATGGTGCTCTTTGCGTAAGCTATTCGGGTGTATGCTATGCCTCGGAAAAATGCTTTGGTCGTTCTGCCAATCGTGGAGAGTGTGCCCAGTTCTGTCGAATGAAGTTTGACTTACTCGATGCCGATGATAGGGAGATAGAGCATCAGCGATACTTGCTTTCGCTCAAAGACCTCTGCCAGATTGACCATCTACAGGAGTTGGCTGATGCTGGTGCTTCTTCCTTTAAGATAGAAGGGCGTCTGAAGGACATCGACTATGTAAAGAATGTAGTGGCTGCGTATAGCAGTAAGTTGGATGAAATCGTAAAGGCTAATCCTAGACGGTACAGACGCGCCTCCAAGGGACATGTGGAATATGGTTTTACCCCAAATCTGAAGAAAACCTTTAACCGTGGATTTACCAATTACTTTCTGAATGGTAGACAGCCTGATATAGCTTCCTTTGATACGCCTAAGGCGATGGGAGAATATGTAGGCAAGGTCAAGGAGATACGTGGCAACCAGTCTTTCAATGTAGCTACAGTGGCTAGCTTTGTGAATGGAGACGGGCTGTGCTTCATGAATGATGAGCATGAGTTGGAGGGATTTCGGGTGAATCGAGCCGTAGGCAATCGACTCTTTCCTTTTCGTATGCCAGAGCATCTACGCCCAGGAATGGCTCTTTATCGCAATCATGACAGGGCTTTCGAGGCTATCTTGTCTCGTAAGTCTGCTGAGAGAAAAATACCTGTCATCTTTACCTTGCAACCAGTCAAAGAAAATGAGGTGCAAGGACAATCTGGGGGCATCAAGGCTATGGCTAGCGTAATGCTTACACTTGACTTGGAAGGTGGCTATGTATCTAAGGAGGTGGAGATATTCAAGGAATTTCCTTTAGAACAGGCAAAGCGGTTGCAGCGAGAAAACATGAAGATGCAGCTTGGTAAACTGGGCGAGACGATATACTATGCGTATGATGTCGAACTGAATGACGGGATGGAGAATTATTTCGTACCTAACAGTGTGCTGACTGCCATTCGGCGTGAATTGTTAGACAAGTTGGAGCAGTCTAATGAGGCTCGACTTGAGCGTTCTCTTGTAGATGGTATAGATAGAATAGTCTTTCATGCTCCTTATGGCTTTAGTCGGCCTGGTGAGCAAGAACTGAGCGAGAGAGAATTCGCTTGGCAGCCAGAGTATGCCAAGTGGGGTTATCTGTATAATATCGCCAATGCCAGTGCGCAGGAATTCTATAAGACGCATGGGCTCAAGAATATGAAGCCTGCCTTTGAGATTAGCAAGGATAAGGGAGAGGTGCTTATTATGCAGTGCCGCCATTGTCTGCGTTATTCTCTAGGCTATTGCGTAAAGCGTGGAGGAAGAAAACCTACATGGAAAGAACCGCTCTACCTGCGTTTGGGAGATGGACGAAAATTTCGCTTGAATTTTGAGTGCAAGGAGTGTCAGATGAACATCTTGTCGGAATAGTTAACGAGTTGAAAATGAAAAACTTTATATAATAAAGGTAAATGAAAAGTTAGACTTATGAAGGAGAGGTGGAGAAGTCATTTTGGGGTCGTCTTGTTGCTGGTCATGACATTCATGCTCAGTAGTTGCTATCATCGCCGTGCCAATCACTTGCAGCATGCGGCCTTGGTAGAGTATAGTGACAAGCAATTGGACTCCATCTCGTTCTCCACTACCCATCACTATACCAACAAGTTTAACTTTGTGGTTTTCAGAGATTCGCTTCAGCTCATTAGTCAACAGCCAGAGGAATATCTGAGTGGGCTCAGTGTAGACTCTTTTACCGTCAAGAAAAATAGGTTGCTGGTAGTGACCGACATACGGATGGTACCACAAGACTCCATAGACTCCGTATGGGTGCAGTTGGCTACAGAAGACAATACATTCGGTTGGACAAGGGAGACAAAGATGCTGCCGAAGGTAGTGCCTGATGATCCTATCTCGGAGTTTATCATGACTTTCAGTAATGTCCATTTGCTCATATTCCTCGTCATTATCTGTTTGATAGCGGTGGCTTATCTTCTGCGCAAGATTTTTCATAGTAATGGCAAAATCGTGCATTTCAATGATATAGACTCGCCTTATCCTACGGCTTTGGTACTGATGGTGTCTGTTTCTGCCACCATCTATGCGATGATTCAGACTTTTGAACCGGAAATCTGGCGGCACTTCTTCTTCCATCCTACGCTCAATCCATTTGCTGTGCCTCATGTCTTGGGTTTCTTCTTGGCTACTGTATGGGCAATAGTCATATTGGGATTGGCATGTATAGACGAAGTTTACCATCGGCTTTCATTTGGCGATGGAATGCTTTATATGGGAGGTTTGGTGGGAGTCTGCGCCGTGGATTATATCGTTTTTAGTGTCACCACCTTATATTATATAGGCTACGTCATCCTATTGGTCTATATATGTTTTGCTATTAAGGTATACTTGCGTAGCAATAGATGAGGCTTATCTCAAAGTCTTTCCTAACCCAATGGTAGCCACGACGGTGGCACCCAAGGCTGATAGCTTATCTGCGAATCGGCAGACGGAACCACCAGATGAGATAATGTCGTCGAAGAGGAGTACCTTCTTTCCTGCGAAATAGGGTTCGTCTATCTTGCAAAAGTCTGCTTCATCCTCATCTTTGGAAATTGTATATGAGAAATGCTCATACGCATTCTCCAGACCAGTGGCGGCACATACAGCTTCGCTGAAGTTTTTGAAACGTCGCTCGGTGTGGCTCTTCTTGGAGGCAGGTATGCAGACGAGTGTAAGTTGGGTAGCGTCTTCAGCAAAGGTAGCCTTGATGAGTGCTGTAACCATTTCTATCGCTTCTTTCAGGGCTTGTTGGTGGTCTGTCTCTGTGGTCAGTTCGGAGTTTCCCTTGAAATTGGTTATCAAGTTGCGCTTCTCCCATTCCTTGTCGGTGAGTTCGAAGTTACCAAAGGCGTTGTAGGCAGTGTAGTCTACCAACCAGGTGTAATGGATGCCATTTTGTAGAACTGGCCATTCTTGAACTTTCTTCGTATATCCTTCCATAGTCTAGAGAATTAATATTGTTGCTATATACGTGCAAATGTAATCATATTTTTTGTAAATCGCAAGTTTTTCGGGCATTTTTAAACCTTTTGGAGTGTATTTTTAAGAAAGTGTATCACTTTTTGGATATTACGCTTTGTATTTTACGTTTTTTCTCGTAACTTTGCACCTTGTAACATAGGATATATCAAAATATTATGACGAGAAAAACAAAATTACATGAGCTTAGGGACTACATCATCATTGCTTTGGCTATGATAGAGGGTAGTATCGGACTCAACATCTTCTTGCTTCCTAACCATATTACGATGGGTGGAGTAGGCGGTATCGCTTCTATTATTTGTTGGGGATTTGGCATTCCTGCATCTGTTTCTTACTTGGCACTCAATGTGTTTCTCTTATTGATAGCCTTCCGTATCTTGGGATGGAAGTTTTGTGCCAAGACTATCTACGGAGTAGGTATCTTTGCGCTTACCACGCGCATCATTGAGACTCATACAGTGGGGATGACTCCTCTCTTACACGACCAGCCCTTCATGGCTACAGTTATAGGGGCGTTCTTCATGGGCAGTAGCGCAGGGCTAGGACTCTCATGCAATGGCTCCACAGGTGGTTCCGATACCGTGGCGGCAATGATCAATAAGTATTACAATATCTCGTTGGGGCATGTTATCATGATATGCGACTTGTTTATCATCACGAGTTCTTATTTGGTACTCCGCTCTTGGGAAATGGTGATTTACGGTTATGTGTGTCTCTTCGTCCAGTCTCTTTGTGTAGACCATGTGGTTAATGCATTGCGCCGTTCGGTGCAGTTCTTCATCATATCAGACAAATATCTGGAACTTAGTGCAGCCATCAATACGGCGGCAGACCGAGGTTGTACGGTGATGGATGGGCATGGTTGTTATAGCGGGAAGGATGTGCACATGCTGTTTGTGTTGGCTCGCCAACGTGAGTCGCAAAAGATATTCCGACTCATCGACGAGATAGATCCCACTGCTTTTGTGAGCCAAAGTGCTGTCATCGGTGTTTATGGAGAAGGATTTGATCGTTTTAAGTTGGGCAAACCTTCTAAGAATAAGGATATAAAAAAGCTAGCCTCCCAATAAATAGGGGCTAGCTTTTTTATATCCTTATTTTAGACCAGTTTGTTTCTAAATGTCGTTTGCCATTAGTGCAAACTAGTAGTGTTGTCTACGTAGTCTACTTTGATGACGATAACACGTATGTTCTGATCTTCTGTATCATTTGCCACTTTGGCGATGTGCCAGTCGCGAGGGAAGAAGATGAAGAACTTGTCTGGTGTGCTGTCGTAAAATTTAGCGCAACATTTCTTGTAGTCGTAGTGTATAACGTCGGGTCTGTACTTCGAGTTGGGGTTACTCGTGTAGTGGTCGATGACGCCAAATCGCTCTACACCCTTTACTACATACTGGAAGTCGATGTGGTGGTTGTGACTTTCGCTTCCACGTTTTTCCAAAGCCTCATTCTGACTATCTTCTACGCTTACCACGAGCGATGTGCCTGGTATCGGATGTTTGCCTTTTGCAATGGTGAGCAGGTCTGTTTTGGCTATGAAGTCGAAGAGAGCCTTCCATTGTTGGGGATTTTGCTTGTATTGTAGATAGAAGTCTACTAGGTTAACGCTTTCATGTGCTTCTGCCTTGTCGAATCCATTGCGCCATTCGCCCGATTCGTACCATGCCTTTGCCTCCTTGATGAGTTCTGGGGTGTTACCATAGTACTGGGTGTAGTATCCATTCATCTTTCCGCCTGTGCAGCAAGATTTTTGAGTTGTTCCACAACACTGTGCATAGGTAGCACTGGAACTCAATATGCCGCATAGCAGAATGCTTGCTAATCTCTGTTTGTTCATAGACTACTGCTGTACTGGAATCTTCTCGACACGACGCTCGTGACGACCTCCCTCAAAGGTGGCGGAGAAGAACGCATCGAGGATAGCCTCGGCTGTTTTGTTGTCAATGAAACGACCTGGTAGAACAATGCAGTTGGCATCGTTGTGCTGACGGATAAGTTGTGCAACGTCTTTGTTCCATACTAATCCTGCACGCACGCCTTGATGCTTGTTGAGAGTCATTGCCATGCCTTCGCCGCTTCCGCAGATGCCGATGCCAGGGTAAACATCACCGCTCTCAAGACCTTCTGCCAACGGGTGTGCAAAGTCTGGGTAGTCTACACTCTCGTCGCTGTATGTACCATAATCCTTTACGGAATAGCCTTTCTTCTCTAGATACTGCAAAACGAATTGCTTCATTGGATAGCCTGCGTGATCGCTAGCCAAACCTATTGTCTTTACTTCCATAATACGTTGAATTTAGCGTGAAGAATGAAGAGTGTAAATCGCCGAATACTATAGCCTCGGCTCTTGTCATGCCTTCTTTTCTTCACTAGGTTAGTAAATATATAAAAAGGAGTGGAGAACGAAACGTAGAAATGCAAAGTATCTCCCAAGGAGATAAGCTATTGGATTCTTCACTCTTCGTTCTTCACTCTTCATTTAATTATTCTGCCAAGAAAGCCTTTACCTGCTTGTAAACGTTCTCGCCTGTGTAGCCAAGCTTCTCATCGAGTACCTTGTAAGGAGCTGAGAAGCCGAAACTCTCCATACCCCAAACCTTGCCGTTAGCACCTACGAGACCTTCGAGAGTAACAGGCAGGCCTGCTGTCATTCCGAAAATTTTAGCCCCCTTAGGCAATACGCTCTCCTGATACTCCTTGCTCTGACCACGGAACAAGCCCTCGGATGGAGCACTTACCACGCGAACCTTGATGCCATCGGCACGAAGAGCCTCTGTACCAGCCTCCAAAGTAGATACTTCTGAACCTGATGCTACCAAGATGACGTCTGGATTCTCGTCGCTACCTGCTACGATGTAAGCACCTTTGGCTGCCTGCTCGTAGTCGTTGCCCTCTGGCAACTTAGCGATGCCCTGACGTGAGAAAATGAGTGCAGTAGGAGTCTCTACGTTCTCCATGGCGAGCTTCCAACAAACAGTAGTCTCGTCTGCATCAGCTGGGCGGAATACACGTACGCTGTCCTTGCCTGCGTGATTCTTCAACTTCTCCATCAAGCGAATCTGAGCTTCTTGCTCTACTGGCTCGTGGGTAGGACCGTCTTCGCCTACGCGGAAGGCATCGTGAGTCCAGATAAACTTCACAGGAATCTGCATCAAGGCTGCCAAACGTACGGCAGGCTTCATGTAGTCGGAGAATACGAAGAATGTACCCATGGCTGCTACCACACCACCGTGAAGCATCATACCGATACACATATCTGCCATCGTCAACTCTGCCACACCAGCCTGGAAGAATGCGCCGGAGAAGTCGCCGCGAACGATGCTCTTGGTCTTCTTCAAGAAACCATCTGTCTTGTCTGAGTTAGAGAGGTCGGCTGAGGCACAAATCATGTTAGGTACCTGCTCTGCCAATACGCTGAGGCATGCTGCACTGGCGGCACGTGTAGCTGAACCAGCCTTCTGTTCCACCTTACTCCAGTCTACCTGAGGAGCCTTTCCGCTGAACCACTCGTCCATTTGAACAGCCTTCTCTGGGTTAGCTTTGCGCCACTCTGCCTCAGCTGCCTTGCGCTCTGCTACGATACCCTTCAGTTCCTCTGCACGCTTGGCATAGAGTTCCTTTACGTCGTCGAAGATAACGAAAGCATCCTCTGGGTTACCGCCCAGATGCTTGATAGTGTTGCTGTAAGCATCGCCACCGAGAGGTGCGCCGTGGGTGTTGATACAAGCTTCGTAGCTTGTTCCATCTGCACGGAGGGCACCCTTACCCATGATGGTCTTGCCGATGATGAGGGTAGGACGTTCCTGTTCTTTCTGTGCTGCATCGAGTGCCTCACGGATCTGGGCTACGTCGTTACCATTAATCTTGATGACGTTCCAACCCCAAGCCTTGTATTTCAACTCTGTGTCCTCTGTCATAACAACACCACACTCTGTTGAGAGCTGGATATCGTTGGAGTCGTAGAACATGATAAGGTTGTTTAAACCGAGGTTGCCAGCGATACGACCTACACCCTGTGAGATTTCCTCCTCTACGGCACCATCAGAGATGTATGCGTAAATCTTGTGCTGCATCATGGTAGAGCCAAGGCGAGCCTCCAAGAACTTCTCGGCTACGGCTGCACCTGCAGCGAGGGCATGACCCTGACCGAGAGGACCTGATGAGTTCTCGATGCCGCGCTGCAAGTCTAGTTCTGGGTGACCTGGAGTAACAGAACCCCACTGACGGAACTGCTTGAGGTCTTCCATAGAGAAGAATCCACGCATTGCCAAACCCGCATAGAGCATAGGGCTCATATGGCCTGGATCGAGGAAGAAACGGTCGCGACCTGTCCATGTTGGGTCTGCTGGATCGTATACCAAATACTCAGAGAAGAGTACATTGATGAAATCAGAACCACCCATGGCACCGCCTGGGTGACCTGAGTTTGCCTTTTCTACCATTGAGGCAGCCAAGATACGGATGTTGTCGGCTGCATGATTCATTACTTTAATGTCGTTCATAATACAATATGTTAATTTGTTTGTTATTTTCAACTTTATGTCTTTAGCTTGTCGGGGATTCTGTTTGGGAATCCTCGACAAATATACTATTTAATTTTCAAAACAACGATAGATTTTGCAGGAATCTTCACTTTCAGGGTGTTTTTCTTTAGTTTTGCATCCTTGAAAGCTATAGGCTTCACTACGTCTGGGTTCTCGAAGTCGTTGTAGTCGCTTATTTTCTTGCTACTCAATATCTGACCGCCTACTGTCTTAGGAGCGGCAATGCCATCTAGGCAGAACTCTACCTCTTGTGCCTTGTCGAGGCTTACGTTGGCGAGAGACACAAGGACAGTGCCGTCAGCCTTCTTGGCTGCCGATGTGGATAGCAAAGGTATCTTTCTGCCATCCTTGGCGTGTTGGTCTCCACGTACGTCCATGGAGTCACACTTCACGTCCATAGGAAGGTAGGTTGCCTCTTGGAAGTCTTTGTACATGTTAAATACATGGTAGGTTGGGGTTAATACCATGTGACCTGTGCCCTTGGTATCAGTCAAAATCATAGATTGTAGTACATTTACTACCTGAGCAATGTTAGTCATGCGAATTCGGTCGCAGTGGCGATGGAATACATTGAGTGAGAGGGCTGCCACGAAAGCGTCACGCATACAGTTCTGCTGGTAAAGGTGTCCCTTGATGGTGCCAGGTTCTTCGTCCCACCAGGTTCCCCATTCGTCTACCAAGAGACCTATTTGCTTCTTTGGGTCTGCTTTGTCCATGATAGCCTCATGCTTCTTGATGACATCCTCGATGCCTAGGCACTTGCCCATAGTCCAGTAGTAATCGTCCTTATCAAACTTGGTGGCAGAACCTTTGCTTCCGCTCCAACCAGTCACTGTATAATAATGTAGGGAGATGCCATTGGCACGATGGCCGATACGGTCCATCAGCACCTTCGTCCAGTTGTAGTTATAGTCGCTAGCACCAGAGGCAATCTTGTATAGCTCATTGCCATCATAATTGCGGCAGTATACAGAGTAGCGGCGGAAGAGGTCTGAGTAATACTCTGGACGCATATTGCCTCCGCAACCCCAGCTCTCGTTACCTACACCGAGGAATTTTACTTTCCACGCCTTGTCTCTGCCGTTTTGGCGGCGAAGCTTAGCCATAGGTGTGTCACCGTCACTGGTCATGTATTCTACCCATTTTGCCAGTTCTTCCACCGAGCCAGAACCTACGTTGCCGCTGATGTATGGCTCGCAGCCCAACAATTCGCAGAGATTCAGGAATTCGTGTGTACCGAAAGAGTTGTCCTCGATGGTGCCACCCCAGTTGTTGTTTTGCATCTTAGGACGCTTGTCACGAGGACCGATACCGTCCATCCAGTGATACTCGTCGGCGAAGCATCCTCCAGGCCATCTTAATACAGGGACTTTTAAGTCTTTGAGGGCTTGGAGCACGTCATTGCGATACCCCTGTGTGTTAGGAATCTGCGATTCTGGACCTACCCAAAGTCCACCATAGATACAACTTCCGAGATGTTCGGCAAACTGTCCGTAGATTTCCTTGTATATCTTTTGTTTGCCTTGGTTGGCATGGATAGTTCCTGTTGCATCTTGAGCTTGGGCTGAGCATGCAACTGCAGTAGAAAGCAATGTGGTAGCGATAAGTTTGTTCATGTCATTTGCAATTTAGATGTTTGTGTTTTCGTAAATAATACGAATAGGAATTCTGTTTCCCTAAAAATGAAAAAAAAGGGGGATAGAGGCACCGCTGTGCCTCAGGAATATATATATATGACATTCCCTGCCATGATTAAATATAACCTAAAATGATAAACTGTTATATTCCTTCCCCCTAAATTGTCTTTATTTCTTATTGGTTACAGCTGCCTGTTCTATTGCCAAGCCAGCCTTGTAAGTCTCGATGTATTTGTCGAAACCTTCTACATCTTCTGCTGTTGGGGCAATCTCTACACCCGTGTTGCCGGCGAATACCTTCTTGTCGAGATAGTCGGCGAGGCTCAAATTCTCCTCATTGTTCACCAGATAACCGGCGAGCAGGGCAATACCCCAAGCACCACCTTCGCCTGCAGTCTCCATCACGGAGATGGGGGAGTTGATGGCGGCGGCGAGGATGCGCTGACCCACGCCCTTGGTCTTGAACAGACCGCCGTGGCCAGTGATACGGTCCACCTGTACCTTTTCGTCCTTGAACAGCACGTCGTTGCCAATCTTCAATACAGCCACAGAGGCATAGAGGTTGGCACGCATGAAGTTGGCGAGGTTGAAGTGGTCGTTGGCGGAGCGGACGAACATGGGGCGGCCTTCTGCCAAACCAGTAACAGGCTCACCGGAGATGTAGTTGTAGGCAATCAAACCGCCACAGTCTGCATCACCCTCAAGGGCATGGTTGTAGAGTTTGCCGAACACCTCGTTCATGTCAACAGGCACACCGAGCAACTCCTGGTACTGCTTGAACAAGCCCACCCAGGCGTTGAGGTCGGAGGTGCAGTTGTTGCAGTGAACCATTGCCACAGGGCTTCCGTCTGGAGTGGTCACCATGTCAATCACCTCGTAAGGCTGGCTCAATGCTTTCTCCAATACAATCATGGAGAAGGAAGATGTACCTGCACTCACGTTACCTGTGCGCTGGCGAACGGCGTTGGTGGCTACCATGCCCGTACCTGCGTCACCCTCTGGAGGACAGAGAGGAGTACCGGCCTTCAAAGTGCCGGACGGGTCGAGCTTCTTGGCACCTTCCTCGGTCAGCACACCGGCATCCTCGCCTGCGTTCAATACCTGTGGGAGGATGTCGAGAATCTTCCAACCCAGGTTCTTGGGCTCGATGAGCTTGTCGAACTTGGCCACCATGTCGGCGTCGTAGTCGTTTGTGTTAGAGTCGATGGGGAGCATACCTGATGCGTCGCCCACGCCCAGTACCTTCTTGCCTGTCAACTGCCAGTGGATGTAACCGGCGAGGGTGGTGAGGAAGTCGATCTTGCCGATGTGCTCCTCACCGTTGAGGATGGCCTGGTAAACGTGTGAGATGCTCCAGCGCAATGGGATGTTGAAGTGGAACAGCTCTGAAAGCTCGGCGGCAGCCTTGCCAGTGTTGGTGTTGCGCCAAGTGCGGAAAGGCACGAGGATATTCTCATCCTTGCCGAAGGCCATGTAGCCGTGCATCATGGCTGAAATGCCGATGGCGGCAAGTTGCTGGATCTCGCAGTCGTACTCTGCCTTCACGTTCTTGCGAAGGTCAGCGTAGCAATCCTGCAGGCCCTTCCAGATGGTGTCGATGCTGTAGGTCCACAAGCCGTCAACCAGCTGGTTCTCCCACTCGAAGCTACCCTGTGCGATAGGGGTGTTGGCGGTGTCAATCAAGACAGCCTTGATTCGGGTAGAGCCAAACTCGATACCGAGAATGGCCTTACCTGACTCTATGATAGTTTTTGCACTCATTTCTTTTTAATGTTTATTGTTTTTTGTCTATTGTCTAATGTTTAGTGTTTATTGCCTTTCCTCAGAAAGTAAATACTAAACATTAGGCATTAAACATTACTTCAAAGCCTTGTTGAGCATGTAGTAGATCTCGTTGTTGCGGAGCTGCTCCTTGAAGCTGCGGATCGTGGTATTCTTGTCGATGTTCACGAACTCGATGCCGAGGATCTCGCAGAAGTCCTCCCAGTACTCAGCGGTGATGTCGTAAGAGAAGGCACTGTGGTGAGTACCGCCGGCGAGAATCCATGCGCCTGCACCGATCTCGAATGTGGGCTGTGGTACCCAGAGGGCGGAAGCTACTGGCAACTTAGGCATCTCCTGAGGCTCGATGCACTCCACCTCGCTGGCGATGAGACGGAAGCGGTTGCCCAGGTCTACTACGGTAGCCTTGATACCCTTGCCTGTCTTGGATGTGAACACGAGACGGGCGGTCTGAGACTTGCGGATACCGATGCCGAGGAAGTGTACCTCGAGCTTTGGCTTGTCTGTGGCGATGAGCGGACAAACCTCGAGCATATGGCTCTGGAGGCTAGATGTCTTGTCCTCTGCGAAGTTGAGAGTGTAGTCCTCCAAGAAGGAACAACCCTTCTCCAAGCCCTGGTTCATCATCCAAAGAGTGCGATAGAGGCAAGCTGTCTTCCAGTCGCCCTCTGCACCGAAACCATAACCCTCTGCCATCAGACGCTGTGAAGCCAAACCTGGAATCTGGTCGAAACCGCAGAAGTTAGGATCGTTCACGTCTGCGTCGCCGAGGTCGTCGAAGTTAGTGGTGAAGGCCACTGCGCCCTCGTCCTTCAATACGCGGCGAAGGGCGATTTCTGCTTTGGCTGCGTTCTTCACCTTCTCCCAGTATACTTCCTCGCCACTCTCGTCGATCTTGATGGTGTACTCCTTCTTGTACTCTTCTACAAGGGCATCAGCCTCTTCGTCGGTTACCTTCTTGAAGTACTCCATGAGTGAAGATACTGGATAGTAGTCTACATGATAGCCCATGCGCTGCTCGAACTCCACGCGATCACCGTCGGTAACGGCTACGTTGTTCATGTTCATACCGAACATCAGGCAGCGTACGTTGTGAGCATCAGCAACACCAGCAGCCACGCGAGCCCATGTGGCAATCTGCTTTTGTGCCTCTTCGCTCTTCCAGTAGCCTACCACAACCTTGCGGGGTACACGCATACGGGTGCAAATGTGACCGAACTCAATGTCGCCGTGGGCAGACTGGTTGAGGTTCATGAAGTCCATGTCGATGTCCTTCCAAGGCAACTCAGCGTTGTATTGTGTATGGAAGTGGAGGAGAGGCTTCTTGAGAGCCTGTAAGCCCTTGATCCACATCTTGGCGGGTGAGAAGGTGTGCATCCATGTGATGATACCCACGCACTTGTCATCGTTGTTGGAAGCCTTCATGATGGCCTCTACCTCTGCCGATGAGTTGGCTGTGCCCTTGTAAACCACCTTGATGGGGATGATGCCGCTGTTGTTCAGACCGTCTACCATGTCCTTGGAGTGACCGTCCACGATCTTCACTGTCTCACCTCCGTAAAGGAGCTGTGCTCCTGTTACAAACCAAATCTCGTAATTCTCAAATGCTTTAATCATGATTGTTCTTGTTTTTAATTGTTAGTTATATTGTTTTGTAATTCTTAATCTAGTTAATGCTTTTTCTTCTGTCCGTAGTAAGCATTAGGGCCGTGCTTACGGCTGAAGTGCTTTTCCACGAGCAGGGGGTTCATTGTGGTGTCAGGGTTCACGCTGAAAGATATGAATGCCATTTTCGCCACCTGCTCAGCCACTACGGCGTGGTAAACAGCCTCGTCGGCATCCTTGCCCCATGTGAAGGGACCATGGTTCTTTACTAATACGCCGGGAGTGTGTACAGGGTTGATGTTATCCTTCTTGAAGCGGTCAACAATCACTACGCCCGTGTTCAGCTCATACTCAGCCATCATATCCTCAGTCATGGCATCGGTACAAGGAATGCAGTCGTGGAAATAATCGGCATGTGTAGTACCAATGTTAGGAATGTCCAAGCCTGCTTGCGCCCAAGCTGTAGCATATGTAGAATGTGTGTGAACCACACCTCCAAGCTCAGGGAATGCGCGGTAGAGTACTAGGTGTGTAGGAGTATCTGAAGAAGGATTCAAGTCGCCTTCTACCACCTTGCCTGTTTCCAAGTCTACCACTACCATGTCGCTAGCTTTCATTGTATCGTAGCTAACGCCTGATGGCTTAATCACTACTAGACCTTTCTCACGGTCGATTCCACTTACATTACCCCAGGTAAAGAGCACGAGGTTATGCTTTACAAGGTCAAGGTTTGCCTTGAATACTTTTTCTTTAAGTTCTTCTAACATAGTTGTTTATATTTTAGTTTGATAGTTTTTCTTTATGTTGTATCCCTCTGTTTGGGGAATATTGAATTTTCTTCTTTTATTTCAGATTGAACGATGGGTCTTGCTCGTATGCTTTTTTGTTAAAACGATACAGGGCAGCTCCTCTTTTAGATGTTACTTTGTCGATAAGTTCTGTCTTCTCGATAAAGTCGATGTCTTTGATGCGCTTGCGGAAGTTGCGTTTGTCTATCTCTTCGCCCATCACTGCCTCAAAGACATGTTGTAATTGGGTCAGTGTGAAGAGGTCGGGGAGGAGCTTGAAGCTCAAGGGCTCATGATTAATGCGACGTCTTATTTGTGAGATGGCATCATTAATCATAATGTTATGGTCGGAGTAGAGATGAGGTAGTTTTTTCAAACTTACCCATTCTAGTCCATGTTCTACACGGAGACGGTCATCATAGTCAACCACATTAATGAGGGCACAATAGGCTACCGAGATAACTCGCTCTCCTGGGTCGCGGTCTACCTTGCCAAAGGCACCTACTTGTCTGATATATAGGTTTTTTATGCCTGTAAGTTCTAGGATAACTCTATTGGCGGCATCAGCGAGATTCTCGTTGGCACCTACAAAACCACCATAGAGCGACCATTCGCCACGTCCTGGGTCTAACTGGCGTTTACCAATCAGTACCTGTAGGTCGTTCCCGTCGAATCCGAAGATAATACAATCAACGGATACTAAAACCTTGGAGTATTCATTGTAAAATGGCGTCATGGTCTTCTTTTTAAGTTGTTGAATGTTTATGTGGATGATTCGTATTCGGTTGATTTTTGAGAGATAGGCTCTGAGGGCGGAGCGACCGAAGGCATTTCCAGGCCTCAGAGTCCTATATTGTGTCTGTTTCGAATTTTATCTTATGGAATAACTCCTAAGCATTCTTTTTTACCAGAAGTACCAGTAGAATGCAGCGCAAAGGCCAATGACAACGAGTGTACCAATAATATCGAATGCTCCCCAACTCTCGCGGATAGACTTCTTGAAGTCGGCAGTGAAAGTGATAGCCTCTACCTGTTCCTTGCTTGGGGCAGGAGTGAAGCAACTTACCACAACCATAAAGATGATGAGGAATACGAGCAACCAGCACTCGAATACAAGCCAGTTGGTCTGCCAGAACCACGCAGTGTTGTCCCAGAAAGCACCGTCCATAGTAGCCTTGCCTGTGTCGGTGATGACGTTTGTGACTAGGCGTACCATACCGATAAGGAAACCTGTAATCATCGTGTACTCACCAGCCTTAGGTGTAATCTTCTTGAAGAAGATTCCCATGGCGAATACTGCCACCATCGCAGGGGCGAGAAGCGACTGGATACCCTGGAGATAGTTGTAAAGCGTATCCATTTTCATCATGATAGGCAACCAAGCGAAGCCAAGAATTACGACAACAATGGTAGCTACACGACCTACGAATACGTAGTGGGCCTCAGACATGCCTTTCTTCAATGGCTTGTAGAAGTCCTCGGTGAAGAGAGTAGCGCAGCTGTTGAAGAATGCAGCCAAAGAAGCAACAAGGGCGCAGATGAAGCCAATGGTTACGATACCCTTGATACCTGCTGGCAATACACTTTTTACCATGATGGCGAAGGCTGCATCGGTGTTCTCCATAGAGATAGCTCCCTTCTGAGCCAAGGCTGCTGCTATCATACCTGGAATCAAGAACATGAAGCAAGGCAATACCTTGAAGAAACCTGCAGCGATGGTACCACGGCGGGCACGCTTCATCACTTCCTCGTTCTTTTCGCCGGGAACCTGACCCAAGACACGCTGTACGATGTGCTGGTCTGTACACCAGTACCAGAAACCGATAATTGTAGCACCGATGAATACTACGAAACCAGGATACTCCTGATACATAGAGTCGCCTGCCTCCCAGTGGAACATGTGGGTGGTACCGTAGCCGTTGTTCAGCTTACCACAGTAGTCCATCATATCTGTCCAACCAGCAGCGATGCTACCACCACCTAGAGCGGAAAGTCCAAGGAAGAGGACGAGGAATGAACCAATGACAAGGATTGGTGTCTGGATTGTAGAAAGTGTCATCACACCCTTCATGCCGCCGAATACGGTGAAGATAGTGGTGAGGATAATCAATCCGATGGCACCTACCCAAAAGTTTAAGCCCCAGAGGTACTCGAAGAAAATACCACCTGTGAGTGCGGTAACGCTTACCTTAGTAAGAATATAAGCCACAAGGGTGATGATGGAAAGCCATGAACCTGTACGCTGTGTGTAGCGGAACTTGAGAAAGTCTGGCATGGTGATAATCTTACCCATCTTGTTGATGAGCAACTGGTAGAATGGTACGAATAACCATCCTAAGATGAGAATCATCCATCCCTGCATTTCCCAGTGTGCCATACCTACGCCACTCTTGGCACCCGTACCAGCCAAACCTACGAGGTGTTCGGAACCGATATTGGCTGCGAAGATTGCCATACCAATTACATACCAAGGCTCGCCCTTACCGAAGAGGTAAGCCGAAGAGTCTTCGCCCTTCTGGGCCTTTCTGTCTTTCACAATCGCATGATATACTGCCCATATCACGCCGATTACACCAATGGCGAGTACGGCCCAGTCTAGCCATACGAATTCTGTTGAATTCCAATTCATTTTCTTTTATCGTTTAGATTGTTATTATATTGTTTCTGCTTAGTTTGAAATGCTTAGTCTCTGTTTGTACTAAGAAGCTAAGCTTTAGGATTTTATTTCTTTACACTAAACTTATAAGCGAGGTGTGAGTAGTACTTCTCACCTGGCTTCAAGGTAGCATCAGTCCAATCTTTCACTCCTTGGGAAATCTTGGTAGGAGAATCGGGGTATTTCTGGCTCTCGAAGCATACGCTTACGTGTTTAGGATATTTGATGCCATGCTTGCAAGCGATGCCTGTTCCCTGGAAGTTACCAGTGTATACTTGGATGCCTGGCTCATTGGTAAATACCTCAAGGAGGATGCCTGTTTTAGGAGAGTAGAGGCTAGCGCAAACGGTCTTGTCATCGCCCTTGCCATCCTTGTAAGTGTTCAAGCACCAGTTGTGATCGTAACCTGTTGCGTTCTTGATTTGGTCGAAGCTATAATCTACCTTTTTGCCAATCTCTGTAGGTGTGCGGAAGTCCATAGGTGTTCCTTCAACGTTCTTGATTTCACCTGTTGGGATATACAAGCTATCTGCTGGGGTAAACTTGTCTGCGTTGATGTACATAATCTGGTCGAAACCTTCCTTGGATGGGTCTCCATTGAGGTTGAAGTAACTATGATTGGTCATGTTGACCACGGTCTCTTTGTCTGTAGTCGCTCCAAACTCGATGTCAAGTGTGTTGTCGCTTTTTACTGTATATTTTGCAGTTGCAGTCACATTGCCTGGGAAACCATTTTCGCCGTCTTTGGCTTTGATGGTAAAGGTTACGGATGAGTCGTTCTTCTCTGTAATGTCGTATACTTGGTTGAGCCATCCTGTTGCGCCACCGCCATGTAGGCAGTTGCCGTTGTCGTTAGGCTTAAGGTTGTAGGTGGAGCCGGCAAGTGTGAGCTTGGAGTCCTTGATACGGTTGGCATAGCGACCTACCGAAGAACCGTAGTCTGATGGCGAGTTGAGGGTGTCGGCATACTGATGTATGTTGTCATAACCGAGTACGACATCGGTTGGTTTGCCGTCCTTGTCGGGAACGGAGATGGATACTACTCGTCCACCGTAGTTGGTGAGGCAAACTTCCATGCCGTTGACATTTTTGAGGGTTATTAACTCGGTCTTCTTGCCTAGTACGGTAGAATCGAAATCAGCAGGATTCAAACCGCTCTGTGTAAGACCAGTGGTACTGCTTGATGTACAAGCAGAGAGGGTAGCGATGGCTGCGAAACCAACTCCCATCATAAAGTACTTTACATTATTCATGTTAGGTTGTTTTTATGTTATTGTTAGATTTTGGGTGTAAAATTACAACATTATTTTGAATTGGCAAGGTTTTCTCCTCTTTTTTTTTGTAAGGAAGTGTCTTTTTAACACTATTTGGGTGTTTGTGGTATGGAAACGCAATTGATAGTGAGAGTAGTAGGGTAAAATGAAGAAAGCCTACGCTCGTAAGAGTGTAGGCTTCTATATGTTTGTTTGGAATAGTTTTTTTAAAACTTTAAAAATTAAGCGTCAGCTTTCTTGGTCTTCTCAGCGTAAACTTCAGGAGAGAGAACTGAAACTGTACTCTTGTCCTTGCGTCCCTTGTGGAAGTAAACGATACCATCTGCCAAAGCGTACAATGTATCATCCTTGCCCTGAGCTACATTTTCGCCTGGAAAGTGCTTGTTGCCACGCTGGCGAACGATGATGTTACCTGCGATGATGCTCTGGCCACCCCAGATTTTAACGCCTAATCTTTGTGAAGCTGATTCACGGCCGTTCTTAGAACTACCAACACCTTTCTTATGTGCCATTTCTAATTCCTCCTAATTTTAAGCGATTACAGATTTGATTGAAACTTCAGTGAACTGTGCACGATGACCGTTCTTCTTGCGATAGTCCTTGCGGCGCTTCATCTTGAAGACGATAACCTTGTCACCCTTTACGAGTGGGTTCACTACTTCTACTACTACTTTTGCACCCTCTACAGATGGCGCACCGACAGTGATAGAGCCGTTGTTGTCAACGAGCAAAACCTTGTCGAACTCAACAGTCTGGCCTGCTTCTACATCTTTAATGTGATGTACGAAGAGCTTCTTGCCCTCCTCTGCCTTGAACTGCTGACCGTTAATTTCTACGATTGCGTACATTTAATTATTTATATAAACGGGTTTTTCCGCGAGGCGTCTAGCTTCGTGCTAGATCTTGACCGAGCCCCTACGGACTAAACTTTTCTGTAACATTTGCCCAATCCATGAGCATTCGGTGTGCAAAATTACAAAATGTATTTGAAATGTGCAAAAAAGAGTAGGAATGTTGATGTGTTTTTATAAATGTTTAACAATAAAAAAGCGATGACCTTCACAGGCTACCGCTCCAAATCTTCAATAGGTATTAGTTTTACTTAAGGTAAAAAGATTGTTTTCAGGATAACGTTGGCAAAGTTAAGTCTTTATTTTGATATAACCAAATGTTTTTGTGACTTTTTTAGTGTGAGACTCTTGTGTAGGGGCACAAAGATGTTTTTTAACTTATGTTTGCAAAAAAACGGGTCACCTGCAAAAGTGTGTGGCTTGAGCATAGATACGCTCTCATAGGTGAAGCCATTGGGGCGTTAATCCGTTCGTTCATCGGGAGTCGTTTCGTTTTCGTCAAGGTATATGTGGATATCCGTCTTACATGCGATTTTTTATTACATGGGCGAGCCCGATGCATTGCCTGTATTCAAGCGGCATACCCCACTTTGAAAATTACTACGGCAGAAAAAACTTTTTTCCTCGGCAGG
>CAVDKC010000002.1:42316-69380 GCA_963609615.1 Oribacterium sp. | reverse complement strand
AAATGAGACATAATAAGAAATTCAACCATTTAGGTCGTACTGCTTCTCATCGTAATGCGATGTTGGCTAACATGGCTACATCACTTATCTTGAGCGAGCACAAAAGAATCACTACGACCCTCGCAAAGGCTAAGGCTCTTAAGAAGTATGTTGAGCCACTGATTACTCGTTCTAAGAACGATACCACTACTTCACGTCGTGTTGTATTCCGTTATCTTCAGAACAAGTATGCTGTTAAGGCTCTCTTCGGTGAGGTAGCAGAGAAGGTAGCTAACCGTCCTGGTGGTTACACTCGTATCATCAAGCTCGGTACCCGTCAGGGTGACGCTGCTGAGATCGCTTTCATCGAGCTTGTAGACTTTGATGAGAACATGGCTAAGACTCAGAAGGCTGCTGCTAAGAAGACTCGTCGTAGTCGTAAGGCAACTAAGGCTGAAGAGGCTCCTGTAGCTGAGGCACAGGCAGAGGCTCCTGCAACAGAGGAGGCTCCAGCTGCTGAATAAGTTACGAAATATCTCAGATAATATAAGGCACTCTTGTCGTGTGACAAGAGTGCTTTTTTGTGTACCTAAAACAGCATTTGGTTTTTATGACCATAAAAACCAAATGCTGTTTTAGGGTTTTCCCTAAATAGTTTTAGGGATATTTTCCTGTTGCATATTCCGTAAATGTATTACTTTTGCATTGAGTTAAGACCTGAAATCTGATGATAGGTCTTCAGGCTCGATGGGGTGTTTACTATTAAATGGTTAGTTAAGATATGAAAAAGTTATTGATATTTGCTTTGTGCTCAACTTTTATGTTGAGTAGTTGTGATACTTATACGGGGAGTGGGGCGTATGCAGGAGGTTCCATCGGTTCTATATTGGGTTCTGCCATTGGCGGACTCAGTGGTGGACCCCGTGGTTCTGATATGGGCACTATCATAGGAATGGCAG
Source organism: Oribacterium sp. (assembly GCA_963609615.1). Classification (GTDB taxonomy): domain Bacteria; phylum Bacteroidota; class Bacteroidia; order Bacteroidales; family Bacteroidaceae; genus Prevotella. The sequence continues at coordinate 68,442 of CAVDKC010000002.1, read as the reverse complement.
GAGGTGCTGCTGTTGGGGCTGTGATAGGTAGTCAGGCAGACCAGCAACGCGCTCAACCTACCCAGCGTACTCAACGTACTCAGCGTTCTCGAGCTTACACGGATAACTCTTATGTAAATAGCTCGGAAATCTTTGATTCCAGTAACAGTGGTGACGATCGGCTCTATGATTTTGACAGCAAAGACTACACTGGCAACTATAGTGCCCAGCAGCCTACCACCAAGATGCCAACGTCTACCGTAGAGGAACTGGGTACTCGATTTTCTTATTCGCAAGCCTTGGAGATAGTCAATGCTCGTTTTGTAGACGACAATGAGAATAAGGTGTTAGACAGAAATGAAACTTGTAAGTTGATATTCGAAATTATGAACCGTGGCAGTCAGCCGGTTTATGATGTGGTGCCCACAGTCATCGAGGCTACTGGTAATAAGCATATCTTTATTTCACCCAATATCCATGTAGAGAAGATAGAGGCAGGTTCTGGCATTCGATATACTGCGATGGTGAAGGCGGATGGCAAATTGAAGGATGGTACTGCCCGATTCTGCGTTTCCGTTATTCATGGAGGCAAGGCGATTTCCAAGGTTAACGAATTTAATATTCCTACTAGGGGTAAGTAAGGTTGCCATAAGCAGAATTACTTACTCTTGAAGTAGGTCTCAGTCATTTCGAAGTCGACTTTTGGCAACTTGTCATCCTCAAGACGGTAAGGGATAGGGTTGTCCAGTCTTTCTACTTTTACCGATGCTACGCCCTGGGCTATCATGTCGATAGCCTTGGCGGCAGCCCAAGAGAGGTCAATGATTCTTCCACGGCCGAAAGGTCCTCGGTCGATGACTTCTACCACTACACTTTTTCCATTGCCCATGTTGGTAACCTTCAGTTTTGTGCCGAAAGGGTAGAAGCGATGGGCGCAGACCAAACTGTCGTGATGTATCTTCTGACCACTTGCCGACCGTGCTCCTGTGGCTCTTTTCGAGTAGAAGGAAGCCTTGCCATGTTGATGCTTTTGAGCCGAGCATGGTGCGAGCCCCAATGTGGTCAATAATGCTATGATGAAGCACTTTATTTTCATATCTTCTCAAAGTTTATGGCGCAAATTTATAAAAAAATGTTGAAAGATGCAAGTAAAAACCTGAAAATCATTATCTTTGTAGAAGAAATGGTTATCTAATAACGAAAGATATGGAAAATAATATACCCCAGGAGTGGAATCAGTTCTACTTGAAAGACGTGTCGTTTGTCAATTTGATGATGCGGCGTATCTATAACGTGCTGATTGTAGCCAACCCCTATGATGCGTTCATGCTCGAAGATGACGGGCGTATCGAGGAGAAGATATACAATGAGTATATGGAGTTGGGATTGCGCTATCCGCCAACCTTTACCCAAGTGTCTACTACGGAGGAGGCAGCAACTGTATTAAACTCTACCGTGATAGACCTTGTGATATGTATGCCTGGCAATGCAGACAATGATGCCTTTGATGTGGCTCGTGACATCAAGGGCAAGTTTCCGAATATCCACTGTGTGGTATTGACTCCGTTTTCCCATGGTATCACCAAGCGCATGGAGAATGAGGACTTGAGTATCTTCGACTACGTGTTCTGCTGGTTGGGCAACACCAACCTCATTCTCTCCATCATCAAGTTGATAGAAGACAAGATGAACCTGGAACACGATATCCAGGAGGCTGGTGTGCAGATGATCCTGTTGGTAGAAGATTCCATCCGCTTCTATAGTTCGATACTCCCCAATCTCTACAACTATATCCTGGAACAGAGCAAAAACTTTTCCAAGGAAGCCCTAAACCGCCATGCCGCCACGATGCGAATGCGTGGTCGCCCTAAGGTGGTGCTGGCCCGCACCTATGAGGAGGCACTCCGTCTCTACGACAAGTATTCAGGCAATACCCTTGGAGTTATCAGCGATGCCCGTTACCCCTTGGAGGATGCTGCTGTCAAGACCGACACCTTCGGCAGGGAAAAAGACCCCGAGGCAGGACTCAAACTCTTCCGCCATATCCGCAAGAACGACCCCTTTGTGCCGCTCATCCTAGAGAGCAACGAGAGTGAGAACCGCGGGAAGGCAGAGGCAGAGGGGTTCCGCTTCGTGGACAAGAACTCGAAGAAGATGAGTGTAGACCTTCGCCAGTTGATGGAAGAGCACATGGGATTCGGCGATTTCATTTTCCGTGACCCGAAGACGCATGAGGAGGTGATGCGTATCCGTAGCCTAAAGGAGTTGCAAGACAATATCTTCTCGATACCCAATGATTCGATGCTCTATCATATCAGCCGCAATCACATGAGCCGTTGGCTTTGTGCCCGCGCCATTTTCCCTGTATCTGCATTCCTGAAGAACGTAACATGGGAACGACTGCAGGATGTGGATGCGCACCGGCAGATTATCTTCGATGCCATTGTGCAGTACCGCCACATGAAGAACATCGGTGTGGTGGCGGTCTTTGACAGAATGAAGTTTGACAAGTACGCCCACTTCGCCCGTATAGGAGAAGGTTCCCTGGGCGGAAAGGGTAGGGGATTGGCGTTCCTCGACCATGTCATCAAGCGGCATCCCGAGTTCAACCAATATGAGAATGCCACGGTGCAGATTCCCAAGACCGTAGTGCTCTGTACCGACATCTTTGATGACTTTATGGAGCAGAACAATCTCTATCCGATAGCCTTGAGTGATGCAAGCGATGACGAGATATTAAGTCATTTTCTCCGTGCCCAGTTGCCCGATTCGTTGATAGCCGACTTCTTCACCTTTTTCGAAGCGACGAAGAGTCCTATTGCCGTCCGTTCCAGTTCGCTTTTGGAGGATGCCCACTATCAGCCTTTTGCCGGTATCTACTCCACCTATATGATACCCTATTTGGATGACGAATTTCAGATGCTCCAAATGCTGGCTTGTGCCATCAAGGGCGTGTATGCCTCCGTGTTCTATCGCGACTCCAAGGCTTACATGACAGCCACGAGCAATGTTATCGACCAAGAGAAGATGGCGGTTATCCTGCAAGAGGTGGTGGGCGAGAACTATGGCGACCGGTTCTATCCCACGATGAGCGGTGTGCTCCGTTCGCTCAACTATTATCCGATAGGCGACGAGACGGCGGAGGAGGGCATTGCCAGTCTTGCGCTCGGACTCGGCAAATATATTGTGGATGGCGGTCAGACTTTGCGGGTTTGTCCTTACCATCCTGAGCAAGTACTCCAAACCTCTGAGGTAGAAAAGGCTTTGAGCGAGACCCAGACCCAGTTCTATGCCCTCGACATGAAGCATGTGGGGAACGACTTCAAGGTGGATGATGGTTTCAATATCCTGAAGATGAAGGTGAAGGATGCCGTAGCCGACGGCTCGCTCAACTATATAGCCTCCACCTTCGACCCATACGACCAGGTCATCAATGACGGTGTGTATGAGACAGGCAGAAAGTTGATTACCTTTGCCGGCGTGTTGCAACACGGCGTAGTGCCGTTGCCCGAAATCTTGCAGATGTCGATGAAGTTTGGCGCCGGTGCCATGCGCCGCCCGGTAGAGATCGAGTTTGCCTGCAACATCCATGCCGACAAGACCTGCGAGTTCTATCTCCTCCAGATTCGTCCGATAGTGGATGCGAAGGAGATGCTCGACGAGGATGTGAAGGCGATACCAGACAGCGACAGCCTGCTTCGTTCCCACAATTCACTCGGTCATGGCATCGTCGAGGATGTGGTGGATGTGGTGTATGTGAAGTACGACGACCATTTTACGGCGATGAACAACTACTATGTGGCCGACGACATCGAGCGCATCAACCGCAAGTTCCTTGCCGACGGCAATACCTATGTTCTGATAGGCCCGGGCAGATGGGGCTCCAGCGACCATTATCTCGGTGTGCCTGTAAAGTGGCCCCATATCAGTGCCGCCCGTGTCATTGTGGAGGTGGCGCTGAAGAACTACAATGTCGACCCCAGCCAGGGTACCCACTTCTTCCAGAACCTCACTTCTTTCGGAGTAGGTTACTTTACGGTAGATACCAATGTGGAGCATGGGGGCTTCGTAAACAAAGAGATACTGGATGCGATGCCAGCTGTCGAGGAGACGCAGTATGTGCGCCATGTGCGCTTTTCCCGTCCGATGCGGATACTCATGGATGGCAAGAAGCAGGAAGGGGCTGTGTTGCTTCCTAGAGAATAAGCCTGTAAGGGCAAAAGAGAATAATGAATGATATAAGTGTATGAAAATGAGTATAAAAGAAAGTTATCAACAGGGTGTGGATAAGTATGCTTCCGAGGTGGCAGCCTTGAAGCGCAAGAACAACGGCTTTATCATAGGCGAGTTGCTTTTGTTCGGGGCGATGCTAGCCTTCGTGGTGTGCTATATAGCGATAGATGAAGCTGGCTTCCATTGGCTGTGGGGGGCGGCACTCTCGCTCATCGCCTATTTTCAAGTACGCCGCTTGGATGACAAGAACAAGGATCGGATAGAGCATCTCTCAGCCCTCCTTCGTGTCTGCCAGAACGAAATCAAGGCTTTGCAGGGTGATTTCACGCCTTTCGAGACAGGCGTGCAATACCAGAATCCGCAGCATCCTTACTCTTTCGACCTTGATGTCTTCGGGCAAGACTCCCTCTTCAATCGCATCTGCCGCACGATTACTTCGGGCGGTTCGGATGTCTTGGCAGAGTATCTTTCTCGTGAAAAACCTTTGAATCTGGAAGAGTTGGCCAAGAGAACTGCCTTGCAAAAGGAACTTGCCGCACAAGGGGAGCACTGGCGTATGGAGTTCTTGGCTCTAGGAGAAAGAAACAAGAACGAGGTTTTGGAAGGTCCTGCCAGGGCTGTGAGTTATTCCAAGCTCCATAATCTCCACATGGACATGGCGGCGGAACCTGCCCGTAGGGTGATAGGTTATCAGAAGATAGACTCTGCGGCGGTGGCAGATGCGATGGCGAAAGTATCGGCGATGGCTGTACCTGCCTGGTTTGGCTCTACGGCTTCGCTCGTTGTCGGATGGCTGTTGATAACAGGTGCCGTTGGTGCAGTCGTACTTTCCTTTCTTGATATGGTTTCTGTGAACGTAGCCATGGGATGGGTGATGCTGCAGTTCATGGCAGTCTTCTTCGTCTGCAAGCAAACGTTGGATAAGATAGACAGTAACGGTGGCAAACTTCGTCGCCAGTTGGTGGCTTATTCGCAGATACTCCAGTTGATAGCCCGCCGTAACTTCCAAAGTGAACTGGGCAAGGAGATGCAGGCGAAGTTGGCAGAGGCTCTGCCGTCCTTTGCCCAGTTGGAGAAAATCTTGAAGGGCTACGACCGCCGTGGCAACTTCCTCGGACTCTTCTTCACCGATGCCTTTATGCTGAGCGACTTCTTCCTCGTGCGCAGTTTCCTAAAGTGGAAGAATACCTACATGGTGAAGATGGAGGAGTGGATGGGCATCGTGAGCGAGATGGATGCAGCTGTGTCTATGGCAGATTTCAGATACAATCATCCAGAGGCAACGGATGCCGGGTTTGTAGAAGAAAAACCGAAATCCGGGGTGGAAAAGGCACTTGATGACATGGATAATCCGATCGTCTTCGAGGCCCGAAACCTCTATCATCCTTTCTTGGGCAAGAAGGCGGTGAAGAATGACTTCTCTATAGCCGACCGCCACTACTATATCGTGACCGGAGCGAATATGGCGGGCAAGAGTACCTTCCTCCGTTCGCTCGGCGTGAATTACATCTTGGCGATGGCGGGAATGCCGGTCTTTGCCGACTCCCTGTTGCTCTCTCGCTTCCGCCTCTTCTCCAGTATGCGTACGAGCGATGACCTTACCCACGGCATTTCCTATTTCAATGCCGAACTGCTGCGACTGGAGCAGTTGATGAAGTTCTGTAAGGAGAATGACTCCCTTCAAACCCTCATTATCCTCGACGAAATATTGAAGGGTACCAACTCGGTAGACAAGCTCAATGGCTCTCGCCTCTTCCTGGAGGCCATCTCCCAGTTGCCGGTAAGCGGCGTCATTGCCACCCACGACCTCGAACTCTCCAAGATGGAGCAACAGCATGGCGACGATGTCCAAGATACCGACCGGATGAAGCATCGCTTCCATAACTGTTGCTTCGAGATAGACCTGGGCACCGATGTCACCTATACCTATAAGATACAGCCGGGAGTGGCGAAAAACCAGAATGCCACCTTCCTGCTCAATCATCTGATAGAACAGAATCTATGATGAGAAAAACTCCCTATTCTTTGGTGCATCCAAATAAAAGTTTTACCTTTGCACCGTGTTTAAATCAACGGAAATGAAAAGATTCAATCTGTTCAGGGGCCAGAAATATCTTGCCCCCTTTATCTTGATAACATCGCTCTTCTTCTTGTGGGGCTTTGCTCGTGCCATTCTGGATGTGCTCAACAAGCACTTCCAAAATGCGCTTCATATCAGTATCACCCATTCTGCCTTGATACAGGTTACCACCTATCTGGGTTACTTCTTGATGGCGATACCGGCGGGTTTCTTCATCAATCGCTATGGCTATCGCCGTGGTGTGGTCTTTGGCTTGTTGCTCTTCGGCGTAGGTTCGTTGCTCTTCATCCCCGGGGCTGCAACAGGTAGTTTCTATGCCTTCCTCGGTTGCCTTTTCATCATTGGTTGCGGACTGGTCTTCCTGGAGACGGCAGCCAATCCCTATGTCACCGAACTGGGGGCAAAGGAGACTGCTACCAGTCGATTGAATCTCTCCCAGTCGTTCAATGGCTTGGGTGGCATTTTCGCTACGTTGTGTATCGGTCAATTCCTCTTCAATAACACGGAGGAAGGAGGCAATGTAGTGGTGCCTTATACCATACTCGGCATCTTGGTGCTTGCCATAGCATGGTTGTTTTCTAAGGTAGAACTTCCTGAAATACAGCATGCTGCTACGCAAGAGGATCATGCACAGGGCAGCAATATAGGCAAACTGTTCGCCCATCACAAGATGTTTGTCTTCGGTCTCTTCGCCTTGCTCTGCTACGAGATAGCCGAGATTTCCATCAACTCTTACTTTATCAACTTCGTGACCGGTATGCACTGGATGAGCGACCGCACGGCTTCCGTTGTGCTCACCTGTGCCCTTGCCTTCTTCATGGTAGGCAGATTTCTGGGCAGTTGGGTGATGCGCCACGTCAAGGCTGCCACGCTGCTCCTGATATGTGCAGTGGGAAGTGTGGTCTGCATCGGACTGGTGCTCTGCGACTTGGGCACCATCTCGCTCATAGCCTTGGTGGGCAACTACCTCTTCGAGGCCATCATGTTCCCTACCATCTTTGCCATCGCCCTCACGGGATTGGGCAATCTTACCAAGAGTGCATCCTCCTTGCTGATGATGACTCCTATCGGAGGATGCGGATTTCTCCTGATGGGCATGATAGCCGATGCCACCCACGTTACATTGCCCTTCGTGGTTCCTTTCGCGGGCTTCCTCGTGGTGCTGGCATACGCAGCAAGAGAGTACAGAATTGCAAAGTGCAATTAGCAAATTGTAAGTTTGCGGTGTCTGGAGCGGCAGATATTAACTTTTTTAACGTAAAAGAAACATGAAAAAGCAAGCTTACATTTTGTCGTATCAAAAGAAAAGGGTAAATTTGCACTCGGTTAAAAGGTAGGTACATCGCAAGATGTCTTACCTCTAATTCTTATAAAGAAGAATGTTTCATTAAAACAATAAAATTAAAATTATGGCAGTAGATTACAAGAAAATCGGTCTTGTGAACACTAAGGACATGTTCGCAAGAGCTATCAAGGGCGGTTGGGCCGTTCCTGCTTTCAACTTCAACAACTTGGAGCAGCTCCAGGCTATCATCCAGGCTTCTGCAGAATTGAAGTCACCTGTTATCCTTCAGGTTTCCAAGGGTGCCCGCAAGTATGCTAACCCTACATTGCTCCGCTACATGGCAGAGGGTGCTGTAGAGTATGCTAAGGAGTTGGGTTGCAACCATCCTGAGATCGTGCTTCACCTCGATCACGGTGATAGCTTCGAGACATGCAAGGACTGTGTTGACTTCGGTTTCTCTTCTGTAATGATCGACGGTTCTTCACTCCCATACGAGGAGAACGTAGCTTTGACAAAGAAGGTAGTAGACTACGCTCATCAGTTTGGTGTAACTGTAGAGGGTGAGCTCGGTGTCCTCGCTGGTGTTGAGGACGACGTGGTAGCTGAGGAGTCTCACTATACAAAGCCAGAGGAGGTAGTAGACTTCGCTACCCGTACAGGTTGCGACTCATTGGCTATCTCTATCGGTACTTCTCACGGTGCTTACAAGTTCAAGCCAGAGCAGTGCACACGTGACCCCAAGACTGGTCACCTCGTTCCTCCTCCATTGGCATTCGACGTATTGGCAGCCGTAGAGGAGCAGCTTCCTGGCTTCCCAATCGTGCTCCACGGTTCTTCTTCAGTTCCTCAGGAGTATGTTGACATCATCAACAAGTACGGTGGCAAGTTGCCAGATGCAGTAGGTATCCCAGAGGAGCAGCTTACAAAGGCTTCTGAGAGTGCCGTTTGCAAGATTAACATCGACTCTGACTCTCGTCTTGCCTTCACCGCTGGTGTTCGTGAGACATTGGCTGAGCACCCAGAGTACTTCGACCCACGTCAGTACTGCGGTCAGGCTCGCAAGTACATGGTTGACCTCTACAGCCACAAGATCAAGGATGTTCTTCATTCAGACAACAAGTTGGCTCAGCTCGACTAATCTTCGAGTTTACTTGACAACGCAAAATATAAGCGGGAATCTCTTTCGGGATTTCCGCTTTTTTGATGATATGTGCACAAATTCAGAGTCTTTCTGCAAGCGCACACGCAATATATATCGACTTTTTTCGCTCTATATATAATAATGTGTACTGCCATTTTGTAATGTCACAGCAACGAAATGTGTGCGTAAATGTTGATAAATTTACATCTTTTAACTCGAAAATCTTGCAACATATAATTCTTTTTTCTACTTTTGCAGTGTAGAAAAATAGAAACAACCAGCCGATAAGGTGTTACCGACTCTCTTGTTTCAACGACATTTATACCATATATGTCATTTGTATAATTGTAAAAGATGATTTAGACCGAAAGGGTTTCTTTTGTTTTTGCATCATGAAGTTCTGGACAATAGCAGGACAGAGTATGCTAGGTTTAAATGATTAGGTTTAACAATTAGTAAATGATATTATTATGAAGAAGGTTTTAATGATGGTCATCGCAATGGTAATGATGGCAATAGGAATGGCAAGTTGCAGTGCTTCTGCAGACGAGATAGGTACCACAGTAACACGCGCAGCTTTAGAGTCGGAGTTCGCTCTGATCGACTGTACCATAACAGCCGGTGCTTCTGTAGGCGAATCTGCTGGCGGCAGCGAGGAGAAGCTGGTTTGCAAGGTTCTCCCTGGCGGACAGCTGATGATTACCCACAAGAACACCATCTTCGACGAGGGGGCCAACGTGAAGTTCACTGCCCAGTTGGACGGCAACAGACTGGTCATCTCCGAGACTGGCAACTATGGCAAGTCTGGCAACTACGGTTACTACACAGTGGCAGCTAAGGTAGGCAAACTGCAGGATGGCGACTATGTGATGGTAGTAAAGCGCAACGACCACGTGCGTGAGGAGTTTAAGCTCACTTACGATTCTTCGAAGGCTGCCAATTAAATACGGTCAATATTGAAAAGATGCGATATCTTTATGTGTAATTTAACAAGCAATAGGGTACTATTCTGTTTAGTAAATGATAATTTTGGTTCTACCTTGTAGTTTTGATAGTACCTCTTAGAGAAGGATGTATGCCTGTAAAGACAACTACTGGTGATAGAGTGCTGCCATCAGTTCTTCTGCCGTGCAGTCTTTCAGCACTACCCGGTTGTCTTTGTCGAGCAGGAAGATGGTAGGGGTGGCTCGGATGCTGTAGAGCGATGTCAGCTTGTCGTCGGCAAGCACATTGAGGAAGGCGATGTCTGTAGGAATCGTCTGTTGGGAGAGCCACTCCGTGATGCGCTGGCAGTTTTCACATTCCGGGTCGTAGAAGTAGATGATGACCCTTTGCCCTTTGTAGTCGCTCAGCCGGTGTTCTTTCCCCTCGTTGTCGCGAAAGGTGAAGTCGAGGGCTACGTCGCCCGGCAGGTTCTTATCGGTGCTTTTCAGTTTAAAATTCAGCCGTTCTTTCTCCGCCTCGCTGAAAGCACTGTTCTCTTTCATCTGCGAGAGGAAGAGGAGGTAGACCCTGTCGTTGCGCATGGGCGACTGTGGGTCGTCGTAGTAGTGGTCGATGAGGCTCTCGAATTTCTCCTTTGCCTTTTCGTTGGCGAAGGCTTTCCGGCAGAAGGCGGTAATGCCTGCCTGTGCAATTTCGCGGGAGAAGCGGGGCAAAAGGTCGATGAAGTTGACGAAACCCTGTTCGGTGATGTCGGCGTTCTTTACGAGCAGCGAGTCGGCGAAGTCGTAGTTGTCCCAGTAGTGTGTACTGAGGAATCTGGCCCTCTGCTCCACGCTCTTTAGGGTGTCGGGGAGTGTGGGGTAGGGGAAGTCGTTGAGTTGCTGTGCCTGCATGTGGCATGCGCAGCAGGCTAACAGTATAGTTGCGATGATATTGATGGTCTTCATATTGTTGTTTGCCGTTATGATGTTAAAAAAAAGTCGTGGAACCATAGAGGTAAAATCACTTCGGCATCTATGCTTCCAACGACCAGTCTAGTTAAAGTGTCGCATACTATTTGTTTAGTAAATGATAATTATTATTGTTGTCTATATTGTTAAAATGATGTTCTTTTTTATTTTACAGGACTTACGCAGCGAACGTAGCCATTAGTATTCCAACGGTCTGTCATCGTCATTTTTTCTCCTGTTGAGGTCCATGATTTTCTGAATGTTGCACCAGAGAAGTAGGTTCTTACGTAAGTATTCGTTAAGTCACTCATGATGATGCCACCTTCTTCTGCGAATGCTACGATATACATCATACAGAATTCTCGCTGGTTGGGTACTCGCCATGTTTTCCCCGTTTCACTATGGTAGTAATCTTTGCAGGTGAAGGTGCCGTTTACTACTTCCGATTGTGTAGGCTGGCCATAGTTGTGCCAAGTGTTATGCCACCAGTCCCAATAGTTTTTTTGGGCATTCTCCTTTGCCACATAAAACTTTCTTGCTGGCTTGTTGCCAGTAGAGCGTTCTGTATGCTCGTTTAGCTCTCCCGTTTCGCCTGTGGCGTTTACTGCATCCGCATCCACCTTGTCCAGGGTCATGAGTCGGGTGCTGCTGTTCCAGGTATAGTATTTGTCTGGAGTAGTCTTGTAGCCCGGATTGCTTGTATTTGTGTCGTATGACTTCAAGTTTCTCACGCAGCGCACGTATTTAGGACCAAAGCTTGGTGATTCATTACTCGTAGCCATACCCTCCTCGCTCCAGAACGTCCTCTCTCCAGAGGTGGAGGTATAGTAGAGCATACGGCCATTATTGCCCTCAGTGTTCAATATCGCCGGATTTTTCTTGTACAGCTTTGCTTCCGTGCTCACAATTTCCTCGCCTATCCACAGACCGGCATACTGCGAACTGGTGGGGGCGTACCATCTTACCTCGTCTTCTGTGATTTTTCCATTACCGTCGAGGTCTCTATTGCGGCTCAAGCAGTCGTAGCGCAAGTCGGTATTGCTGCTATAGTTTGACCAATATTGGTTCTTTTTTTGTATATCCGTCCAGAAGTTTGCCCTGCCGTCCCAATTGGAAGTGCCTTCAGAGCTGTATTTTGTGGAATGGTTTTTACCGTCTATCTCCTCATCATTCTCCGTCTCGCATCCATACGCCACGATATTGCCCGCATGGTCGCGGTCGTAGAAGGTCTGGATGTTGTATTGGGTGAATCCGTAGACAGCCTGGGCGATGACGCTACGCTTGTCGGTGCTGATCTGTATCTCGTCTGCCACGTAGAAGTTGCGCTTGGTTACGGCGTTCACGTATTCGTTCCATTGGTGGCTGGGGTAGTAGTTCTCGTCGACGAAACAGGTGGCGTCGATGTATCTGCCCCTTTGAGAATCATTGCGCGTCCAGAAAGAGCTGGTATTGGCATTCTGAACCAACTTCATGAAGAATTTGTCCAATGTGTACAGATTGCTCGAAGTATTGCCCGGGTAACTGCAAGGCTCGCCTCTGCCGTTCTTGGTGTCGTTGAAGGTGCCGCCTATGGCAAACTTTATCCAGTCGGTAGTAGCCCCGTTCAAGTTGCCTTCCACGCTGTTAGCCTTTACGGTGATGACATCGCTCTTGCCTTTGAAGTCTTCTATCTGGTAGATGTAGCCACCGCTGCTCTGGGTGAGTTTTTGTACCTCGTTTTGATAGAAGCGCATCACCATATAGTCGTAGTGTGCATCGAGCTGGCAAGTCTTGCCTGTAGTCTTGAATGTCAGGATTACGCCTTCGGCACCCGGCTGGGTGTTGCCTGTTTTCTCTGCTTCTACCTTGATTTTGTCTATATTGTTGATGGTGATGTTGAAGGTGTACTTACAGTTGCGCTCCACGTTATAGTCGTTCACGTCGGCAGTGCAGTCGCCCAGGTGTATGTAATATGTTACATTGGCGGTGCGCTTGTTGCCGCTTTCGGTGTCTGTATAGCTACCGTTCAGCACGAGGTATGTGCCCTTTTCGGGGGCATTGGTGAATACCTTTGGGGTGCTCTGGCTGTCATCTTCGCGCTGGTGCCATGCCGTGCCCACGGTTCCGCTGATGGTATTCTTGGGCTCCTGCAGGTTCTCGGGCAGGTAAAACTCCATATAGTTCCATGTTACGTTGCTGGCATCGGTGTAGGTATCCGTCACGTTGCGGGTTCTTCCCGTCAGGTTTTGTACGTTTACCTTATCACCGCTGATGGCAGAGGTGTTGTTGTTTTCCTTGCCTATCAGCGAACCGAAGTCGGCAATGTTCATGATGCTGTAGTTGTCGAGCGTAAAGGTTCTTCCTGCTGCAGCACGGTAGTTTACCCTGATTTTTGCCACGATGCGACTCAGTTTGATGTCAGTGTCCTTGCTGGTGGAGGTGGATGCGAGGGCGAGTGTGCCGTCGCTCTTGATGTTGATGAGGTTGCCGTTGTCGATGGCACCGCTCATCAGGAAGGCACTGCTGATGTCGATGGAGTTATCATTGCGGGTGAAGGAAAGCGCCTTCAGTTTGTCGAGGGTGAAGTCGGCGTATTCGCCGTCTTGTGCTTTGGTTTCATCCAGATTCACGGGCAGTTTACCCTCTTCTACCGTTCCGTCGCTGGTGGGGAGGGGGTAGAGACCCGTGTTGATGTTGGCTACGGCATAGATGTAGCTGGCACCCGTCTTGGTCTTGATATCTTTGATAGGCTCCCGGTTTGAAGAACTGGTGTTCTGGTTGAGTAGACTATCTGCGGTAATCTGCTTGAATCCTTTCAGGTGGCCGCTGGCATTGAATACATAGACATATAGATTGTTCAGCTTTTTCTCCTCGGCATCTGTGGCACGGGTGTTGAGGGTGATTTCCCGGGGTGAGGCGTCGCTGTATGTCAGTGAGACGGTCACCTTTTCGCCATCGGTTTGGGTAGGGGAGAAAATCTCCTCCGAGCATGCGCACATCAGGATGAGTGCGATGCCCAGCAGGATATATGTATATGCCTTCAATTTCTTCATTGCCGTATTGTAGTTACGTTGTTGTTCTCGTTGCTTAGTCGAATGTTATGTTTGTGTGGTCCTTGTCAACCCAGTCTGCCACGTAGTATTTGATCTGGAGGATGCATGTCTTGGAGCCTTCCTCGAAGTGGCCGTATACCATCAGGTCGTGGTTGCGATAGGCTGGGTTGCCTGTGCCGGGGATGACGAAATCTGCACTTTGCTCTTCAAAGCCGTCTGCCAACCGGTAGTAAATCTTGCCGGAGATGGGCTTGTTGCTCTCTCGGAAGTAGCAGAGGTCGTGCTCGGTGATGCCGGCTTTTTCCAGTCGGGCTACGTATGCTGAGGCTGTCTCGTTGCTCTGCTTGGTATAGTCAGTAGGGTTGGTTACTGGCTGGATGCCTGATGTGGCTACGCCGTCGAGCGTTACTGTCCGGTTCACGTACTGGGTGTTGGCATACGTACCATGGATGTCGATATTGGTCTTCTCGCTGGCATTGTATGCGGTGGCCTCTGGAAAAACCGGACTTTCCGTTGGCAGGATGTTCTGGTTCAGTACGATACGTGTAATCTGCACGAAGTCGGTACCTGCCTCTGTCTTGCGGGCGAAGAAGAAGTGGAGCTTGGATACGGCGCGTACCATATTGATATGGATGGAGTGGTTGGCAGCCTCTGCCTCGCTGGCCTTTACGTAGTCGCTTGTCTTGATGTCGGTCACGATGCGGCTGATAGGGAGGCCGGTGGATGGCACTGCCTTGCAACTGGGCTTGCCTTCGCTGGTGATACCGAAGTATTCGCCGTTAATCTGGATGGCAGCCAGTTCGCTGCGAGTTACGGTACTGTTGTTTTTTCCGTTTACGATAGTAGCCTTGCCTATGCTTTCGGCATTGATGAGGATGTAAAGATCCATCTTGTCGGTATTCTCGGCAAAGCGGCTCAATATTTTCATGCCTACGTTGGTGGAGGCAGTTTCTGCGATGCCGGTCTTCTCGGTATAGCCGATAGGGGTGGCGTTGTCGCCGCTGTCAGTGGCGTAAGCCCAGACGCGGATGCTGTATATTTTCTCTTCTTCGGTAGGGTTGGCTGCCACCTGGTCGTCTTCCAGCGATGATGAACCGGAATTGCTGTTGGCTTTGGCAGAGACAATCATATTGATATAGGTATCGCTCTGTATGTCTGGGTTTACGTCGTCTTCGGATGAGCATGAGCCTAAGAAGGAGGCAAAAACAAGGCAGAGGAGCCATAGGATGAGGCCTCTCGTTTTGCTTTCCAATCCTGTCTCACAGTCATCACGCTTGATGAGGATGGTCATGGTTTTGTCTGTCTTCTTTTACTTATACTTATACTATACTTTTATACGCTTGTGGTAGGGGTGCTCTAGCAGGGCGCGACTAGTGGAAATCTGTGTCCTGCAGGTTCAGTACCCATCCGTTCACTTGGATACGGGCGTTGATGTGGTAGTTGCTGCCGGAGGTGTTGGCATCGGGTACGTAGAACACCAGTGCGTAGTGGTCTTGGCGGTCGAGGTACTCCTGGTCGCCCCAGCTCTGTCCGTTGTCGGTCTCGGTATGCTCGCCGCAGAGTGCGAGAAACCAGGGTAGGGAGTGGTTGAACAGTTCCTTGCCGTTGCGCTTGTCGGTGATGATGATGCGCTTGTCGTCGTATGTGGATCCAGAACGGGTGCTGTTGTCGCTGTTGCGTTCGAACATACGCGAGGAGGAGAGGTCGTAGACCAGTGCTTTGTCTATCTTGCTGTCGTCTTCCTTGATGTAGTCGCCCGTGTTGGTTCTTATTTCCGAATTATAAGGCTCATAGGTGATGGCCTTGTTTTCCACCTTGTTGCCCTCGCAGTCGAGCAGGGCGGCGGAACCGTTGATCTTCACTGAGAAGTTTTCCAGTTCAAAACCTTCCTGGTTGGTTTCCTGGGGTAGGAGTACAATGCGGTAGGTCTTGGTGCATTTCATCAGACTGATGTCCGATTCGCTTGTTTTTCCGTCCTGGTAGTCTACGGTAGTCTTTCCCGTATAGAGGGCGGTAAAGTTTTTGTTGTTGGTAAAGCCGTCTGTGAGGCCTTTCTTGCCCATTTCTTCCTGCAGGTCGGCCATGGTGCTGACGCCTGGGGTGAGTTGGGTGAATGTGAATTCCATCTCGTCGTCGCCGTCTTCGGCGCGGGTGGTGTCATATTGCTTGTTGCGTGCCAGGCACACGAAGGTGTACTTGCCGTCGTTGGGCAGGTTGTTGATGCTCATCGTGTGGTCTTTGTCGAACTTGCTTGCAGACTCCACGTAGGTATCGTAATATTTGCCGTCCTGGTCGAATACGTACACGTTGAGGTTTTTTACCTCTGCCGAGAATGCGTCGGCATCCTTTACATTGTAGGTGTAGTTGAACTTGAGTCTTACTTGCGATGGACAGCTGTCGAGGTCGTCCTTGATGCACGAGGACAACATGGTGAGCGAGAGAACGGCGATACCAGCCGCCTTGCTGCACTTGTCTATCAAAGGATGTACCATATAGCTATTTTTGTTCGTTTTTGATTGTTGTCTTTTAGATTTCTCGGTAGCCCATGCGGGCTACCGAGAGTCTTATCGTGTTGGGTTGTAATCGGGGATTACTTGAAGATTACGTTTTGTTCAGAGAGAACCCATGGGTTAACTGTTACACCCACACTCATGTAGTACATTGCCTGCTCTGTAGGCTTACCGTTAGGAACGTCTGCACCGATGTTGTAGATAGTCGCAACGTTCAACTTGTAAATAGAGTTACGGAGAACGGCATCCTTACCGTAGTTGGAATCATGGATAGTCTGCTTGTAGTAGCAGAGACCCTGGCGGAATACCTCAATGCCCCAAGCTGAGCGAAGAGTAGAGAGATTCTCCTCATCATCCAAACAATCCTTGAGAGCAGCAACAGCATCATTCACGTCTGCTTCACTGTAAGTTTCTGATGTACTAGCTGTATATTTGCCAGTCTCTGCATTCTTTGTCAGCTTTGCAAGTTTATTCCATCCAGCAACGTCCTTATACGTATTGTAAATAGCCTGAAGAGAGGTGTAGATCACACCATTGTAACGATAGAATGTACCGTCCCATGCGTCGCCTTCACCCTTGATATCGAAACTGGAGAATTTCTCGCTATTCAAAGTAATCTTGTACTCGAAGTACATAGCTGTAAGCTTGTGAGCGCGCTTATCTATTTCTGTTTGGCTAGCAGAAGCTTCTAATTCTTTAGGGTAGTTCTCAAAAACATAGTTCTTCTTTTTAGAATCATCATTACCCAAATTCATGAATTGGACAAGTCCATCTGCCTCTGTTATTGAACCGAAGCTTTTATAATTCTGCTGGTAAAAATCTGTAGTTTCAGTAGGGATAGAGAGTGTTGTACAATCATCATCTGTCCAATGCTGCATAGCATAAGTGCTGTTTGGCAAGTTAGAGACAGCATAACGCTGCAACACAATGCTCTTTACTTTTTCCCTAGCATCCTTCAACTGCTCCTTATATGTCTCAGATGCATCTGCCAAGCCAGAACCGTCAGCAATTTCCGTTGCTTTGCTAGTAGGCTGGTCGATACGAGCTACGATACGGTCGAGGTAGATCTTGGATTCTGTGCCATCATACTTAACCACTGCAGGGTCATTCTGAGACTTGTTTTTATCCTCGAACTCTACAGTGTACCCATTAGCTTTTCTCTTTGCATCGTTCTGATTGAACATTACGAAAGCATTGTTGGTAGAGTAATCGAGGCTGAACTTTGTGGCTACATCAGTACCATCTTCAGTACGAGTAAATGTGTCATCCATCCAAGGAGTGCTAACACCAGTCTTGTTAGCCAAGAAGTACACCTTGTATGGAGTATTTGTTGACACCAAGTTAACCTCGAGCTTGATAGTCTTCAAGGTACCATTTGCGGTTTCGGTACTTGGAGTGCTATTCCAATCGGTACTAGCAATATTCTTACTAAACACAGTCTTACCGTTAGGGTCTACCAAGTACAAAGTACCAGTTGTAACGGATGTCTCCGCTTCTGTACCTGTTTCTGTGTTATCACCTTTAGTTCTTGTACCTGTAGAAGATGGAGTCTGTACAGTCAATGTCATGTACATGCTACCATCTTTCGACTCACTGGTGTTGCCATTCAAGTCGTCGCTGCTGCTGCAGGCTGTGAATGTTGTTGCTGCTGCGAGCAAGCACATTGCGAATAAATTCTTTCTTTTCATAATACTTAAAAATGGATGTTGTTACTTTTACTTATATTATTTTCTATTTTAAATGTTTCTGTATATTCCTCCTTTCAGCGCAACCGTTCTACGGCATCTTGTCGAGGTTCGTCTGCGCCTCCTTCAGTCCGCTGTTTACCGCCTTCTGGAAGTGGGTCTTGGCACTTTCGTAGTCCTCGTTGAGCACATCGAGACAGCCCCAGGCATTTTCAGCCTCGGCAGAATCGCCCGCCTTCTTGAGGTACTTCTCAGCCCCCACCTTGTCGCCACGCTCTATCGCCGCATACGCCGCATTCAGATTGGCAAGTTTGTCTTCTGGGAACATCTTGGCTGCGATGTCGAACACGTTGTTATACTCCTCGCTGCCCTTCGGGTAACTCTGCGCCACCATATACATCTCCTGCAGGGAGAGCTTCTGCGGACGCGTGTTGATGGTCTTCTTCGCCTCCTCCAGGTTGAATGCCTTTACGTCGTACTCGATGGTATAGTCTGTACGGCGCAAGCCAGGCCAAACATTCTGGAGCAAGTAGCTGAACGCCTCCGGCGTATTCTTGGCAAGTGCCTTCTCCTTCTCGTCAGGCTTCAGGTTGCCGTCGTTGATGATCTTCAGTGCCGCCTCCTTCTGAGGCAAGTCATTACTGTTGATATACGCCACGGTACCGTCCCAGTCCTCAGCCGTGCTCTCCGCCTTCATCAGCTTGCGGTCGATGCTGTACGTGCCGACCAGCTTGTTGAGCAACGCCTGTGTACGGTTGGCAGCCAACTTCTCGTTGTTGGCATATCCGCCGTCTGGCGAAGCATAGCCATGCAGCGTAATCGAAGTAATCGTTACATCCGGGTCATCCTTTACCAGGTTGACGGTCTGCGCGATGTTCTCCAGTTCCTTCGCATTGTTGCCCAAGTCGGTAACGATATCCCACTTGTTGACACGGAAGTTGAGTCGCGCCGAACCATTCTCCCTTCTCACCTTCTTAGCCTCCGCCTTAGGCTGCACATAAGCCAGGTAGAGGTTTTCGGGCTTGCAGAGCGCCTCACCCTCCGGCGAGAGGACATTCTCGGCTATCAGCGTCTGGTTACAGCCGCAGGCATCATGGCCGATGGCAAACTGCGAGTTCTTCATCCAGTCCTCGTAAGGCACGCTGTAAGCATAGTGGATGGTCTGCGCCTCGCCATTGTTGCGCTTCGCTACGATGAGCGGCTTTTCAGTAGCCGTCTGATGGTTGCGCTGGTAATAAATATACCTTTTGCGTCCCATCACCTCCACGGCAGGCAGCTGGAGCGTATCCTGGTCGTTGAGGATAGTAGGCGTGTAGACCAGTCCGCGGTTGCTGGCGAGGTTTACCTTGTCGAGGTTCAGGTCGAGTGCCACGCTCACCTGACTGCCCTTCTTCTTGATCTCCTTGTTGAGTACCTCCACATCCTTACCCGCCTTCTCCTGCGCTTCAGCCTGAGCAGCGAAGCCGGCTAGCAGAGCGGTAGAGAAGAGGAAGGAGCCGCACACCTTATTATATATCAAAGAATATCTTGTTTTCATTATCTTGTCGGATTTAGAAGTGAGTGAATCAGAAAACATACACCAGGTTGAGAGCCGCCTTGGTAGGACCCACATAATGGTGAGAAATACCCTCCTTGATCTTCTCGCCGCACTTTACACACTCAAACTGGTCGCTCTTGCTGTAGGTATAGCCCACACCAATTTCGGCCTCGAGGTTCCAGTGCCGTGAGAGTGCCCACGCATAGCCATAAGCCACGCCAGCGCCGGCAAACCAACCTTCGTATCGATAATCTTTCAGTTTGGAAAAATCAGTACCGAGGAATTGGAAATCCCAGTCCACGTTACCTATATTATATTGTCCGCCCACGAGATGGAAGCCCAGGAAGTGCCCCATCATCTTGTTGCAGAACCAGTATCTGGCCTCTGGCTGAACGAGCCAGTGCTTCCACTTCCTGTTCTCGGAGAACGTCCATGGATTATAGTTACCCGAGACATCGAGTGTCCATTTTGGAGAGAGACCCATCTCCACACCCAAGTTGAGCGTGGTGGTAGCGTCGTAGAGGACGTTGGTCTTTACTGCCGCCTTCTGTGCCATGGCCGGGGTGACGAAACTCATCACAGCCCACAACAACATTACGATAACCTTGTTCATATTCTATGTTACTGTTTGGAATTAGAATGACTTTTCATCATCATCATTTACTTATACTTATTTACTATATTCAAGTAGCCTATTTTGAGTAGGCGTACCATTTGATTTTTGGTTTAAATTTAATTCCGTTGGTTCGAAAGTACCATTTACTATTTTCTGGGTGCAAAGTAAATATGATTTTCCCAAACGGGCAAGAAGAAATGGATAAAAGATGGATATTTTGCACAAAACACCTCATTTTTGACACTGAAAAACACTGAAAAGTCCGAAAAACAGTCATTTTGACCCTTTTTTCTTTTGGAAGCAATACAAATTTCGCGTAATTGTTGTAATTTTGCAGCCGTATCATAATAAGGTAATTTTGGGTTCCAAAAACAAAGACAAACTTAGAAGACTAGAAGAAACAATGAAAAAGAAAGTAATCAACAGTACCGTGTCTTGGGTGATAGACGCCGAGCGGGTACTCTTTCCCGACTGTTGCAGTCTGCTAGACCGCTGCCGGGTAGTAGCATTGCTCTTCCTTACCCTGTGCGAGGCATGCATCATCCCCTTCCACCTCGTACTGTTCGGTGTGCTTGGCGACCAACTGGCGCTGGGACAGAACGTAGCGTATCTCCTCATCTTCGCCGTGATAGAGTATCTCGTATGGACCCTGAAGACGAACCTGGGCAAGGGACTGGCAGGACTCTTTCTGCTTGTAGTGCTGAAACTGGTGGTAGACTGCGGCATGAGTCTCTTGTTTGGTCATCCCGACGACAACCTCAGCGTGAGCAACAACATCTATATACTCTTTATCCTGGCCTATACCAGTTGTTTGCTGCGTTTGCGCCGTGTAGGTCTTGTCATCAATCTGGTCATTGCATGCCTGTTTGTGATGTTTCTCGTGCAAAAACCCTCCGTCTTTGCCATCTTCACCGCCAAGGGAATCTTTGTGGGTTTCTTGATGAACCTCTTTGTGGCAGTGATAACGATGGACTTTATCCAGGTAGGCTTGCGCCACAAACAGACCAACATGTCGAAGGAAGAAGAGAAAGCCCTCAGCCTGTTGGTAGAAATGAGAAAAGGCCCGGCAGAGGGACAGACCAGTTCGCTGATGAACCGCTTCAGTCCTGAGGTGCGCCACGACATGATACACATCGTGGCCAACCACCTGAAGCAAGAGCAGATGGAGAAAGTGGTGTGGGAGAACATCTGTCCGGAACTGACCAAGAGCGAGGTAGAGATCTGCAAGCTCATCGTGCAGGGACTCACCCTGGGCGAGATATGCGAGAAGACCGGCAAGACAGAATCCAACATCACCAGCCAGCGCACCCACATCCGCAAAAAGCTGCACATGGAGAAGCAGGAAAACCTCAAGGAAAAACTCATCAAACTGGTGATGAAGAACGGGGGGGGGTAGACAGCCGACTCTGTTAGCGGTGACAAGCCAAGCGGCGTGACACCGCCCACAGGCAAGCTGCCGGCAGAAGGCCGCGTACAGAATACCGGGAGAGGCAGCCTAGTCTTCCAGCCTGAGGAAAGCCTTGGGCAAGTAGCGTATGATGTCGCCGGCAACCAGACTCTCCTTGCCCAGATCCTTGGCAGCGAGGTCGCCTGCCAGACCGTGCAGGTGCATGCCGATGCGGCAAGCGTCAGCCTGATTGTAGCCACGTGCCAGCAATCCGGTGATGATGCCCGTGAGCACATCGCCGCTGCCCGCCGTAGCCATGCCGCTATTGCCCGTGCTGCAAAAATCTATCTTGCCATCGGGGTAACAGAGGGCAGAGTAGTGACCTTTCAGAATGATGTAGGCCTGCAGATGTTCGGCCAGTTCGCAAGCCTTGGCAAGACGTTCGCTGCAATTACTGCTAGCATTGCCAGCCAGGCGGTCGAACTCCTTGGGGTGTGGCGTTAGGATGATGTCCTTAGGCAACTGTTGCATCCAGGCACGATGGCTAGCCAGAATATTGAGCGCATCAGCATCCACCACAATAGGGCAACTCGTTCTTCTGAGTTGTGCTATCATGGCGATGGCCGTAGCCTCGCTCGTGCCCAGGCCAGGGCCGATACCCAAGGCATCGAAGTACCCGGTGTCTACAGGTTCGCTGAATATCGTCTCCTCAGAGTCCATTTGCAGTACCGCCTCAGGAACGGAGATTTGCATAATCTCGTAGTTGCGTTTAGGGGTGTGGGCTGTTACCTTGCCTGCACCCGAACGCAGGCAAGCCTTGGTGGCAAGGATGGAGGCACCGCTCATGCCATAGCAACCCGCAATGATGAGCGCATTGCCCATGCTGCCCTTGTGGGCGAAATCGTTGCGGGGGCGGAGTAGCTGCCTGATGTCGTTCTCTTCCAGGATGCGGTACTTACAGTCTGCCTTCTGTATATACTCCGGCGAAAGACGGATGTCGAGCACGCGCAGTCGGCCGAGATACTGCTGGTTGTCGGCAAGTAGCATGGAGAGTTTCTTCTGTTGTAGGGTAAGGGTGAGGTCGGCACGGATGATGTTGGCATGGATATTGTAAGAATTATCCTCGGTCATCAGGCCGGAAGGGATATCGATGCTCACCACCTTGGCAGGACTTTGGTTGATGTACTTCACCATAGCCGCAAATCCGCCAGCCAGCGGTTTGTTGAGTCCGCTGCCGAAGAGCCCGTCTACTACAAGCGTATCGGCATCGAGCTGAGGAGGGTCGAAGTTGACCGTGATTTCTGTGAATAGTTTTACCCTCTTCGCCTCCATGAGTCGCTTCTTGTTGGAAGCGCAGTCGGCAGAGAGCTTATTGTGCACGTTGAAGAGGAATACGTTGACCTGGTAGCCGTCCTCGCAGAGCATGCGAGCCACGGCGAGCGCATCGCCGCCATTGTTGCCCGGACCGGCAAAGACCACTACAGGCGTGCGATTAGACCATTCCTCCTCGATGGCACGTGTAAGGGCTTTTGCCGCACGTTCCATGAGGTTGAGCGAGGTGATAGGCTCGTGTTCTACCGTATATTTGTCTAGCTCGTGTATCTGAGCACTCGTAAAAATCTTCATACTGTCAATCTAGTTAAAAAAAACGCATAGTTGGGGAAGAGCGTGAAGTGTAAATCGCTCTTCTAAATGCAAAAGTACTAAAAAAAGGTGGATGAAAGCACGTTGTTTCGTGTTTTTTTCGTAATTTTGCACAAAATATTATATTTGATAAACTATGGGCGTAGTAAAAATAAAGGATAAGACCTTCAAGACATCGATTCCTGAGGCCGAAATTCTGGAGAAAGTTAAGGTCGTAGCCGACCGTCTCAACAAGGACTACGAGGGCAAGACCCCTGTGTTCTTGGCAGTGTTGAATGGCTCGTTCATCTTCGCAGCCGACTTGATGCGAATGATAACCATACCGAGTGAGATTTCGTTCGTAAAGTATGCATCCTATGAGGGTACCAGCTCTACGGGCAGCATGAAAACTCTCATGGGTATCAACCAGGACTTGACGGGTCGCCACGTGGTTATCGTGGAGGATATCGTAGACTCTGGCTTCACCATGAAGCACATGATAGAGGAACTGGAAAAGAAAAATCCCGCCAGCATCGAGATTTGCTCGCTCCTCGTCAAGCCAGGCAACCTGAAGGTAGACCTCCATATCAACTACGCAGTGATGGAAATCCCCAACGACTTCATCGTAGGCTATGGACTGGACTACGACCAGGAAGGCAGAAACCTCCGGGACATCTACACTATCGTAGAATAGGAAGGGGGCGAGTGATGTGGGAGAAATTGAGTGATTATACCTTAGATGTTTCCAAGTACCTCTTAACAGCAATGTTTGTTACATCATTGATGACGGATTTAGGAGAAGTACGTTGGGCTCTCTATGTAATAAGTGGTATTGGTGGCGGTGTATTGCTTTGTCTTGGCTTGTATTTTGATAGAAAATCTAAAGAGCACAGGAACAATCGCCAGTTTAATAGAAAACGGAAATATATCAATCATCAAAACAAAAAAGAGTAAATTATGGATGCATTGTTTTTTTTAGGAGTAGTTACTGTAGTATTCTCAATAATCTTTGCTGTCCTTTTGTCTCCTAAAGGACAGAAATGGATGAATGAATATTAGTTTCTGAACAACATAAAAATTATATATATATATTTAAGGTAAAAATGAAAAATATTGTAATTTTCGGCGCTCCAGGTGCAGGCAAGGGTACACAGAGCGACAAGCTGATCGAGAAGTATGGTCTCGGTCACATTTCGACAGGTGACGTTCTTCGTAGCGAAATCAAGAACGGTACAGAGCTTGGCAAGACAGCCAAGGGTTATATCGACAATGGACAGTTGATTCCAGACGAGTTGATGATCGACATCCTCGCCAGTGTATACGACAGCTTCGGCAAGGAGCACGCAGGTGTTATCTTCGACGGTTTCCCACGTACCACTCCACAGGCAGAGGCTTTGAAGAAGATGCTTGCAGAGCGTGGCCACAAGGTAGCTGCTATGATAGAGTTGGCAGTGCCAGAGGACGAGTTGATGGCACGCCTTATCAACCGTGGCAAGGAGAGCGGTCGTTCCGACGACAACGAGGAGACCATCAAGAAGCGTCTCAACGTATATCATACTCAGACCTCTCCACTCATCGACTGGTATGAGCAGGAAGGTATCCGCCATCATGTAGAGGGTCTCGGCACAGTAGACGAGATTTTCGCTCGTGTTTGTGAGGTAATCGATAATCTCTAAAAAATGGATAATGTACAATGTATGATGATGCATTGTACATTATTATTTATTCATTATACATTATTAAATAAAATGGCTGAATCCAATTTCGTAGACTACGTAAAGATACAATGCCGCTCTGGTAAGGGTGGCAAGGGCTCCATGCACCTGCGCCACGTGAAGTACCAACCTAATGGCGGTCCTGACGGTGGCGACGGCGGACGTGGAGGAAGCATCTATCTGCGCGGCAACCACAATTACTGGACGTTGCTGCATCTCAAATATCAGCGCCACTTCTTTGCCGAGCATGGTGGAAATGGTGGGCGCGACAAGTGCCACGGCACCGATGGCAAGGATATCTATATCGACGTACCTTGCGGCACCGTGGTATATAATGCCGAGACCGGCAAGTTTGTATGCGACGTGGCATACGACGGTCAGGAAGTACTGCTCCTGAAGGGTGGCCGTGGTGGACTGGGCAACTTCCAGTTCCGTACCTCTACCAATCAGGCTCCTCGCTATGCACAGCCAGGCGAACCTATGCAGGAGATGACCATTATCATGGAGTTGAAACTCTTGGCAGATGTGGGACTCGTGGGCTTCCCCAATGCAGGCAAGTCTACCTTGCTGAGTGCCGTGTCGAGTGCTCGTCCTAAAATCGCCAACTATCCATTTACTACGCTCGAACCATCGCTGGGCATCGTGGACTACCGCGACCACCAGAGCTTTGTCATGGCAGATATCCCTGGCATCATCGAGGGTGCGAGCGAAGGAAAGGGACTCGGTTTGCGGTTCCTCCGCCATATTGAGCGCAACTCCTTGTTGCTCTTCATGGTGCCGGGCGACACCGACGACATCAAGAAAGAATACGAGGTCTTGCTGGGTGAACTTAAAAACTTCAACCCCGAGATGCTTGACAAGCACCGTGTGCTCGCCATCACCAAGTGCGACCTTCTGGACGACGAACTCATCGAGATGCTCAAAGAGACATTGCCTACCGACCTCCCTGTGGTATTCATCTCCTCAGTGACGGGGCAAGGCATCCAGGAACTGAAGGATGTGCTCTGGAAGGAACTCAACTCGGAGAGCAACAAACTGCAGGAAATCATATCCGAAGATACCCTTGTGCATCGTGACAAGGATATGTCTCGCTTCCAGCAAGAGTTGGCTGCCGAGGGCGAGGATGTGGTGGAATATATCGACGAGGAGGACATCGAGGATGTAGACGACCTCGACGATTTCGAATACGAGTAAAAAAAGTGAAGAGTGAAGAACGAAGAGTGAAGAATTCATTTGTAAGTGAAGAGCTCATTTGTAAGTGAAGAGTGAAGAACGAAGAGTGAAGAATTCAAGTGCTTAAAAGCATTTCATAAAGTTCAACTTTCAACGTTCAACTTTCAACGTAAAAAGGCGTGAAGAGTGAAGAACGAAGAGTGAAGAATTCAAGTGCTTAAAAGCATTTCATAAC
>CAVDKC010000002.1:0-42269 GCA_963609615.1 Oribacterium sp. | reverse complement strand
GAGGGAAATGTTAAAGTCGTATACAGTAGCCGAAGGCGTCAAGGCTTTCTCCACCACTCGAAAGGGAGGAGTGAGCCAGGGAAAGTATGGCGAGTTCAATATCAATGAATATTGTGGCGACAGTGCCGTGCATGTAGCAGAGAACCGGCAGACTCTTGCTGACGAACTGGGCATTGCCCCCAGCCATATCATATTGCCCCATCAGGTGCATGGAGTGGAGGTGTGCAAGATCAAGGCAGACTTCTTGACCATGCCCGAACGCAATCGCAAGATGAGGCTGGAAGGTGTAGATGCCGTAATCACCGACCAGGCAGGCATTTGCATCGGAGTATCCACAGCCGACTGCATTCCCGTGCTGCTCTATGATGAGGAACATCATGCTGTGGCAGCCATTCATGCCGGATGGCGAGGCACTTTGGCACGCATCGTAGACAAGACGCTACAAGAGATGAACATGGCCTATCAGACAGACCCCCGGAAACTGAAGGCAGTGATAGGACCCGGTATCTCGCTCGCCAACTTTGAAGTGGGGGATGAGGTGTATGAGGCTTTTGAACAAGCCCGGTTCCCGATGGAGCAGATAGCCAAGCGATATGACAAGTGGCACATAGACCTGCCGCTCAGCAACAGGCTGATACTCACACACAGCGGTGTGCCTGCAGAAAATATCCACGATTGCGGAATCTGCACTTTCGCCCATAGCGACGAATTCTTCTCGGCACGCAAGCTGGGCATCGAAAGCGGTCGTATCTACACCGCCATCATGCTGGAAAAGCAAAGATAGTAACAGTAAGGATAACATCCATCCGCCTCGCCATCAAAAGGGAGAGGGGATGGATGTTATATGTTTATATAATCATGCGCTCATGAAGAAAATAAAGACTAAAAAACATAGACTGGGCATCTGGATAGCTTCGGGAGTATTCTTGCTCTCGCTGAGCGGTTTTATGCCCGCCAAGAATGTCTTCACTGCCGCCGAACAGCAGCAGGTGAGCATCGCTACGCCAGGGCTCTTTGACCAGAGTCAGGCATTCAATGTAGACTTTGAGATATTCCGTGGTTCGGAATATTCCTTTCCGCTTCCTGTGGGCAAGGCCAGTTTGGTAAACAACAATAGCGTGATGCGCATCTCCACCACCAAGGGCGATGCCGTGAAGGTGATGTTTGGTGGATATGTGCGCCTCTCTCGCAAGACAGAGTCGATGGGGAATGTCATCGTAGTTCGTCATGACAATGGGCTGGAGACCGTCTATGCGCAGAATGCCGAAAACCTAGTCAAGGTGGGTGCTCACGTAGAGGCGGGGCAGACCATCGCCATTGTGGGCGGAAAGGAAGGAGAGGTGTATTGCGACTTCTCCATGATGGTGAATGGTGCCCGTCTGAATCCTGAAACCTTTGTAGAGCTGAAGAGCCACAAGTTGCGCCGGCAGACGGTACAGTTCCGTAAGTCGGGCTCTCGGGTCATAGCTACGGTAGTAGGCGGAAAAGACTCCTCTGCCGGGCGCGAAGCCATAGAGAAGGGAAATGTGGCGAAAGCCGCCAATAAGGCGAAAGCTAACCAGGGGTTGACACTCGACCCTGACGAGGTAAACGACCCTTTCGTTGTTACCAATACCTTCCGTCTCGACTTGGAGAAGATAGAGGCTGAGGCTTGGGCATATCCATTGCCTGGAGCCCATGTCATCAGTCCGTACGGAGGCAAGCGCCGACATTCGGGGGTAGACCTCAAGACGTGCCCTAATGATGAGATAGTGGCAGCCTTCGATGGTGTGGTCGTAGCCTCTGGACCATTCTATGGCTACGGCAACTGCATCCGCATCCGCCATGCCTATGGACTGGAGACGCTCTACAGTCATCAGTCGAAGAACAAGGTAAAAGTAGGGCAGAAGGTAAAGGCAGGCGAAGTAATCGGCCTGACAGGTCGCACAGGGCGTGCCACCACCGAGCATCTGCATTTCGAGGTTTCCTTTGGCGGCAAGCGCTTGGACCCGGCAATCGTCTTCGACCATTCCAACCACAAGCTCAAGCCGGTAACTCTCCATCTTACCAAGGGCGGAGGCGTGAAGAGCCAGAAGAACAAGACTTAATAGTATCTCGTACAATATCTGAAAAAGGGTGTGCCATCAGTCTGTGGCACACCCTTTGGGTTATGTTCTTTTCTCCCGGGTGAAATCTCCGTTCCGTATAACGGAATGTCCGTTCCGTAGTACGGAATGTGCGTTCGCAAGTACGGAACGGCGGTTCCGTAGTACGGAACGAAACTTTTCAGCAGGGCAAAGAAACTATTTCTTCTGCGACTTGCGGTTAGCTCTCTGCTGGCGATACTTCGCCTTTTGTCGGGCAGAGCCGCTGCCGTGAGCACCTGTGATATACTTTTTCTTCTTGGCTTTGGTCTTCACCTTGTCGTCGTCCTTCTTCGGACCGCCGCCGCCCTTGAAGACCATGCCGCCCATGATAATGTCGTCGATATCGCTCATTCTCAATGATTAATGGTTAATAGAATTAGTGGTGGAACAAGCGGACATGTGTGAACGCCATGGCGATGCCATACTTGTCGCAAGTCTCGATGACATGATCGTCACGGATGCTACCGCCTGCTTCTGCTATGTATTCCACACCGCTCTTGTGGGCACGCTCGATGTTGTCGCCGAATGGGAAGAAAGCATCGCTGCCTACAGAGACACCCTTGTTCTGGGCGATCCAAGCCTTCTTCTCCTCACGTGTAAGAGGCTCGGGCTTCTCGGTGAAGAACTGCTCCCATACGCCATCCTGCAATACGTCCTCCCACTCGTCGGAGATGTACACATTGATGGTGTTGTCACGGTCTGCACGGCGAATCTTCTCCTTGAAAGGCAAGTTCATCACCTTAGGACACTGGCGCAGCCACCATTCGTCGGCCTTGCTGCCTGCCAGGCGCGTGCAGTGGATGCGGCTCTGCTGACCGGCACCGATACCTATCGCCTGTCCGTCCTTTACGTAGCATACAGAGTTGCTCTGGGTGTACTTCAGGGTGATGAGCGAAATGATAAGGTCGCGCTTAGCCTCGTCGGTAAAGTTCTTGTTCTGCGTAGGGATATCCTCGAAGAGTGTAGGGTCGTCGAGTTTCACCTCGTTGCGTCCCTGCTCGAAAGTAACGCCAAATACCTGTTTGCGCTCGATGGGGGCAGGCTGATAGTCGGGGTCTATCTGGATGACGCAATAAGTACCCTTGCGCTTAGCCTTCAGTACTTCGATAGCCTCAGGAGTATAGCCGGGAGCGATAACTCCATCGCTCACCTCACGCTTGATAAGAAGGGCAGTAGCCTCGTCGCAGACATCGCTCAGGGCAACAAAATCACCGTATGAGCACATGCGGTCGGCACCACGGGCACGTACATAAGCGCAAGCCAAAGGAGAAAGTTCAAAATCTACGTCATCGCAGAAGTAGATCTTCTTCAGAGTGTCGCTTAGAGGCAGACCGATGGCTGCGCCTGCAGGAGAAACGTGTTTGAAACTAGCGGCAGCCGGCATTCCTGTGGCAGCCTTCAGTTCCTTGACCAGTTGCCAAGAGTTGAAGGCGTCGAGGAAGTTGATGTAGCCAGGACGACCGTTGATTACTTCGATAGGCAGTTCCCTTCCGTCATCCATGTAGATGCGTGAAGGCTTCTGGTTCGGATTGCATCCGTACTTGAGAGCTAATTCTTTCATTATTAGAGGTATTTTTTAAGAATTATGGGCAGCTTTGCTGCTTTTGGTTGCAAAATTACAAAAAAGTAGTGGCTTTCAAGAAAAAATCTGGTAAAAAGTAGCAAAAAGAGCTGATATTATGCTACTTTCTCTTTTTCTTTTTGTACTTTTGCACTCCAGTAGTATAATACGTTAGTTTATGAAAAATGATTTGAAACTTCTTACCATAGAGGTAGAGAAGAAAATTGGAAAGAAGATTCATGTGGGTTCAGACTTCGACAAGCTCTCGGCCTTTTTCGTCAAGCACCATCTTTTGATTCCCTCCCAATCACTCAAAAAGGTGTGGGGGTATATCTCCGGCAAGGAGAAGCCGTCTAGGGAGACGCTCGACAAGTTGGCGCTGTTTACAGGCTTTCAGAGTTGGGACGACTTCCGTGATGCGCTTCATGGCGATGTTGACGGGTTGTCCAATTATGAAGTAGAGGAAAAGAAAAAAGGAGATTCGGCAATCAGCTGATTGCTAAATCCCCTTTTATCTTTTCTTTTGGATTGGCGTACGGAGTGAATTACTCTGCGCTCTTGGTTACAGTCTTCTTCTCAGCGATACGAGCCTTCTTGCCAGTAAGGTTACGCAAGTAGTAAAGCTTAGCGCGACGTACCTTACCGTGCTTGTTCACCTCGATAGAGTCGATAGCTGGTGACTCGATAGGGAAGATACGCTCTACACCTACAGTACCAGACATCTTGCGAACTGTGAAACGCTTCTTGTCACCGTGACCGGAAATCTTGATAACTACACCACGGTAGAGCTGGATACGCTCCTTTGTACCCTCGACGATTTTGTAAGCGACTGTGATAGTGTCACCTGCCTTGAACTCAGGGAACTTCTTGCCGGTTGCAAATGCTTCTTCAGCAACTTTAATCAAATCCATTTTTTGTATAAAATTAAAAATTGTTTGTCGTTCCTGCGCAACATGGACTTGGCAACACTTCTGCCCAGACAACAGCGGTTACGCCGAAAAGCGGGTGCAAAGTTACGACTTTTTCCTGTATCCCGCAAATTTTCAAGCACTTTCTTCTTGCTTTCTCTCAGATTTTTTGTTTTCTTTACTGCTGTAACGGTTTTTTCTCGCAGATTTCGCAGATTTCGCAGATTTATTTTGTACCTTTGCCAGCCGAAACAAAATAAATGTTACATAAGGTATGAAGAAAAGAAATAGCATGAAGACTTGCATTGCCTCGGTGGCTGTGCTGCTGATGGCAAGTCCGGCCTTTGCCCAGAAATATAAGGTGGCGAAGGTGGAGCGCACTCGCATTCTTATCGACAAGAGTTGGGATGCCCATCCTGATGCTGAGGCTGCCCGGTTTATTGCCCCTTATAAGAGTAAGGTGGATAGTATCATGGGCCCAGTGGTGGGCAGCATCGCCCACGATATGACTCGCCAACGCCCAGAGAGTGAGCTGAGCAATTTGCTCTGCGACATCCTCGTATGGGGTGGCAAGGCTTTCGGCGAGGAGCCTGTCTTCTCGGTCTATAACATGGGCGGTATCCGTGCCAACCTGGCTAAGGGCAATGTCACGGTGGGAGATGTGAACGAGATAGCTCCTTTCGAGAACAAGATCTGTTTTCTCACCTTGACGGGTGAGAAGGTAACAGAACTCTTCCAGCAGATAGCTCATCGTGGCGGTGAGGGACTGAGCCATGGGGTGCGCCTCGTTATCACCAAGGATGGCAAACTGAAGAATGTTACCTTGAATGGTGAGCCTGTCGACCCAGCCAAGAAGTACCGCATAGCTACGCTCGACTATCTTGCCGAGGGCAACGACCAGCTCACGGCTTTCAAGAGCGGAACCGATGTGGTATCTCCCAAGCAGAAGGAGAACAATGTGCGCTACATCATCATGGACTATTTCCGTGAGAAGCAGAAACAGGGAGAGACCGTGAGCGCAAAGGTGGAAGGAAGATGCGTGGTAGAATAATAGATAATTGACAATTAATAATTGAGAATGATGAGATTGAGACATACATTATTATATATAGGTCTGGCTTGGGCGATGTGCGCCATGTCGCCATCTTCTGCCATTGCCAAGAACAAGAAGGCAGACAAGGCGGCGAAGCAACTCGTGATACTCCACACCAACGACACGCACTCTTGCGTGATGCCAATCAATCCGAACCTTGCCGATACGGCCATGGCGAACCGGGGCGGCTACTTGCGCCGCATCGTGATGATCGAAGAGGAACGCAAGCAGGATGCTGACTTGTTGCTCTTCGACAGTGGCGACTTCTCGCAAGGTTCGCCTTACTATTCGCTCTTCAAGGGCGACGTGGAGGTAGGACTGATGAACCAGATGAAGTACGACGCTGCCACCATCGGCAACCATGAGTTTGACTTCGGTATCGACAATATGGTGCGCCTCTTCAAGATGGCAAACTTCCCTATCGTTTGCAGCAACTACGACTTTACGGGTACACCGCTCGCCGACATCGTGAAACCCTACACCATCCTCTATCGTAAGGGGGTAAAGATAGGTGTATTTGGCATCTGTCCGGAACTGAAGGGACTGGTGTCGGAAGCCAATTATGGTTGCATCAAGTATCTCGACCCTATCGAGAAGGGTAGGGAAATGGCTGAGTACCTGAAGAAGAAGGAGAAATGCGACGTGGTAATCTGCCTCTCTCACCTAGGATGGAAGATAGACGAAACGGATGATACCGACCTGATTCCGGGCACTCGATATATTGACCTTGTGCTGGGTGCCCATACCCATACTTACTTCAAGAACCTGGAGTATGTGAAGGATCTCGATGGTAAGGATGTGCCTGTAGACCAGAACGGCAAGAGTGCCATCTGGGTAGGAAAGATGACATTGGATATTGTCAAGAATAAATAAAAAAAAGCTCCCAACTCGGGAGCCTTTTTTTTATTTATTCCTTATTAGAACTAGCATAGAGGCCGATGCAGGCACCGAGGAAGCCGCCGCTCTTCTGGGTGCTGAGGTTGGAGGCATCTACGCCCTTGGCAAGCAACTGCCAGGTGCCGCCAGGCTCGGCATAATAGAAGTCGTAGTAGCGGTCGTGACCTTCTATTTTCAAGCGAAGCGTGCCTGGCTTGATGAAGGCTGAGGCTATCAATGCGTTGTTTTTCTCGGCACGGGTCAATGTAAGCATCAACTTGCCATTCTTCATGGTCTTGCCCAGCACGAAGTTGTGGTCTTCCTTTTGGAGCAGGGCAAGACCTGCGATTTCCTTGTCGTTGCGGGGGGTGAAGTTGAGCGAGGTCTCAGCTGTAAAAGTGCCGTGCTGCTGGCGAACCCAAAGTGCCGACATCGGGTCGCGCTTGTATATGTTGCCGGGCAGGAGGTTGAACTTCAACTTGCCGTCGGCCATCGTGTAACAGTCTACCTTGTCGCGGAGGAACATCCAGCGAGGGTTGGAGTTTTCAAAGTTGTCTGTGTAACTGAAGTTGCCCGAGAACTCGTTCTTCTCTGCTGGCTTCAGTCCAGCCTTCTCGCCTACAGAAGATATAGGAGTGTTTTTGGCGAGAATCTCAGGCCATCCGTCCTTCCAGGTTACAGGCAGGAGATACGTGTCGCGCCCTGTATTGTACATGTCGTCCTCGTAGGGGCGGCAAGCGAGGAATACTGCCCACCAGTTGCCCTTGCCATCCTCCACCAAGTCGGCATGGCCGGCACTGGATACAGGGTCTTTGCGGTTTTTGTCGAGACCGGTACGCTGGGTGAGGATAGGATTGTCAGGACATTCCTCCCAAGGTCCCATCGGATTCTTGGAACGGAGAATCACCTCGCTGTGCCAGGCACCCGTACCACCCTCGGCGCACATCAAGTAATAGTACTTGTCTTTCTTGAACATGTGCGGTCCCTCTATCCAGATAGGGTTCTTCTGCACATGGGTTCCGCCACGGAGAATCTCCTTGAAGTCGCCCTTGATACTGTCGCCCTTCACGTCGAACTCGAAGCAGCGGATGGCACGTTGCCCCTCGTAGTCGGCCTTGCCCACCACCGGCGCATTGTGCACGATGTAGCCCTTGCCGTTGTCATCGAAGAAGAAGGCGGGGTCGATGCCGTCTATCTTGCGCAGGTAGATAGGTTCGCTCCATCCCTTCGAAGGGTCTTTGGTCTTCACATAGAAGTTGCCTGCGCCCACGTTGGTGGTAATCATATAGAAGGTCTTGTTCTTCTTGTTATAGCTGATGGCCGGGGCATAGATGCCGCCCGACACATGCTGTCCCTTGAGTGGAACCTGCGAAGTGCGGTCGAGCACATGACCTGCCGGCGTCCAGTTTACCAAGTCCTTGCTGGTGGAGAGTGGCACTCCGGGGAAGAAGGTAAAGGAGGAGTTCACGAGATAATAGGTGTCGCCCACACGACAAACGCTGGGGTCGGGATAGAAGCCCGCCAGAATGGGGTTGTAGTACTGGTGGCTCTTGTCGATGGCCACATTGAAACGGGCGTCGTTGCCGGCGTACTTGAAGTAGCCGAACTCAGCGGTCTGTGCCTGTACACTGGCTGCGAGCATCAGGGAAAGCGATAAAAATGCGATTTTCTTCATTCTAGTTGTTTTTGTTAATATCTTATGTCTGTCAGACATGGTGGTGATTAATGAAAGAATGTGGTGCAAAATTACCGCTTTCCCGGCGAAATCCTATATCAGTATGTTACTAACATTTTGTCTTATGTTCCATGCTTGTTTCCAAGTGTTACATATACTTTTTCTCAAGGCATGTTGCGCTGCTGGTTCATATAGTCTCGAGGCGAGCAGCCATACATATTCTTAAACATGGTACTGAAGCTGGCAGGATTGGAGAAACCGCAGACATACATCACCTCGGTCACAGTCTTGCGCGATTCGCTGAGCAACTTGGCTGCTTGCTGCAGACGGATGTTACGGATAAAGCTGTGAGGGGTCTGGTTGGTCAGTTCCTTCATCTTGCGATGCAGGTGAACACGGCTAATGCCCACCTCGTTGGCTATCATGTCCACGCTTAGCTCCTCGTTCATCATGTTGTCGTTGATGACTTGCATGATACGTTTCATCAGCTGTTCGTTAGGCGATTCCAGTTCCACGTCTTTCACCCTGTATGCCTGGCTCTCGCTGCCGTTAAACTTATTGCGCAAGGTGCGGCGCACGGAGAGCTGGTTGAGGATGGTGCGGCGCAGGATGTCCATATTAAACGGCTTCACGATATAGGCGTCTGCACCCGTCTGCAGACCGGTAAGCTGGTCTTCCTCGCGGCTCATGGCGGTGAGCAGGATAACAGGGATATGATTGGTGTTCACGTTGGTCTTCAACTTGCTGCAGAGCGTGTTGCCGTCCATTTCAGGCATCATGATGTCGCTGATTACGAGGTCTGGCTGGGTCTTGATAATCTCAGGCAGTGCCTCCTTGCCATTGTGGTAGATGTTGACGTGGAAATCGGCAGACAGCTGCGCCTGCAGGTATTCGAGGATGGCATCGTCGTCTTCCACCACAGCGATGGTAGCCTTCGCAATACCGGTCTTGTTGGTCTTCTCAGTGACAACAATCTCCTCCGGTTCTACCTGCACTTCCTCCTGTATGGTTTCTTCTATTTTTTCTTCCTTCACCTCGGTGCAGATTTCCTCCGGCTTGAGATGGGCATTGCCCAATGGCATGCGGATGACGAAATTGCTTCCGTGCTTGAAGTCTTCGTCATGCTCGATCTCGTTGTTTTTCGCCACGATGGTGCCATAGTGCAGTTCCACGAGCGATCGGGTCAGGTCGAGTCCGATGCCCGTACCCATGTTACGGTCGGTAGAGCTGGTCGGACTCTGGTAGAATCGCTGGAAGATAGTCTCCAGCTTATCCTTCGGAATGCCCACGCCATTGTCTTTGATAGAGATGTAGATATGCTCGGCAGTGTGGGTGAGCGACATCTTGATCTTGCCGCCAGTAGGGGTAAACTTGAAGGCGTTAGAGAGCAGGTTCATCAGCACCTTGTCGAAGTTGTTGCGGTCTATCCATACTGGTTGTTTGTCGGCATCGTGCTCGAAGGTAAAGTCGATACTCTTGGCGAGTGCCTGCTGCTTGAAGAGTTCGTGTTCATCCTGCATGAACGACACCATGTCGGTCTCGCTCATCTGCATTACCATCTGTCCCTTGTCAATCTTCCTGAGGTCCATCATCTGGTTGATGAGGTGGAGGATACGCTCCGAGTTTTTGCGGATGATGTCGTAGATGCCTTGTCGGCGAGGGTCTTTGTCTTCCTTTATCAGTGAGAGCAATGGGGTGATGATGAGCGTGAGAGGGGTGCGGATTTCGTGGCTGATATTCATGAAGAACTTCAGCTTCGCCTCGCCCATCTCCTCGGCGTGGATGTGCTGCTGTAGCAGGAGACGGTCTTCCTCCTTGCGCTTGCGGTGCCGGATGTAGAGCACCGTCATGCCGATGAACAGCAGGAGATAGACCAGGCGTGCCCACGTGCTGGCATACCAGGCAGGGTGGATGGTGATAGTGAACTTCCTGATGCTCGACTCCTGGCCGTTGCTGACGGCTTTTACCTGGAATCGGTAGGTGCCTGGCGACAGATGAGAGAATGAGATCTCGTTCTGTCCGGGCTGGATGGTGTGCCATGCCTCGCCGTTGATGCTATAGGCATAGCTTATCTGCTCTACGCTGTTGTAGGTGAGCGTAGAGAGCTGGAGCGAGAAGGAGTTGTCGTCGTGCGACAATTCGAAGTGGTCGGTATTGTATACTGGCAGATTGGTGATGGTGTAGAAGCCGGATTCCATGGCGGGATAGACGCTTGTGTTACCCACGATGAAATTGGAGATGATGACATCTACCTTACGTTTGTGCGTCTTGATGGTGAGCGGGTTGAACCAGTTGATGCCTCCCGTGCCTCCCATCAGGATGAACTTTCCACCATTGGCGGAACATACGGCACCATCGGAGAACTCATTGCTCTGCAATCCGTTCTCTACGTAATATATCTTGATGTTCCCGTTCTCAGGATTAATGCAGTTGAGACCATGGGTAGTACCTACCCACATCCTGCCTTTGGCATCCTCCGAGATAAAGGCAATGCCATTGCTGCTCAGTCCGTTAGCCATGGTGTAACGGAGAGGATGACTCAGGTCTTTCAAGTCGTACACATATATACCCTCTTCTGTACCATACCATACTCTGCCCTTGTGGTCGGTTTGCACACAGTGGGAGAAGGAACCTTGGTTCAGACAATTCTTGCCGAAGGTCTTGGTCCAGCTGCCCGTCTGGATGTCGAGGCAGCAGAGACCTACCGATGAGGCTACGTAGAGCTTGCTGTAGTCTTTAGAGAAGGCCAGTTTGGCGAGGTAGTCGTTGGGCAGACTGTTGATACTGGGGTTACTGTCGGCGTTATTGAGTCTCTTGTACTGTTTGACGGTTCCGTCGGCACGCAAGCAAATCAGACCATTTCCCATGGTGGCAAACCAAAGGTTGCCTGTAAGGTCGCACTTGATGTCGAACACGCTGAGGTTGTTGCCCATCTTGAGGTCTACGGCATGGTATTGGCCTGCAGCGTCTACATAGCCTACGCCATCCCGGTAAGATCCTATCCAGATATTACCGTTCTTGGCTTCGCAGAGGGCGAGGATGGTAGAAGGGGCATTGGTGATATGCTGTACGTTGGCAGGCATGTCGTTGCTTAGCGAA
Source organism: Oribacterium sp. (assembly GCA_963609615.1). GTDB lineage: Bacteria > Bacteroidota > Bacteroidia > Bacteroidales > Bacteroidaceae > Prevotella. The sequence continues at coordinate 30,931 of CAVDKC010000002.1, read as the reverse complement.
TAGAGGCAGTCTTTGTCGGTACCTACCCAAGTCTTGCCGTTGCTTGCCTTCAGTATGCTGGTTACGCAGTTGTCGCCGATGAGGTTGTACTTGCCCAGTCGGAAGCCCATATAGCCAAAGTCGTAGTTCTTGTGTGGGTGCATGAACACACCCTTTTGGAGCATGGTAAACCAGATGTTTCCCTGTTTGTCCTCGATGATACTGTTCACCTTGGCCTTGGTCAGGTTCACCTGGTTGCTGAAGAATGGATTGGCGGTTATTTCGCCTGTATTCATGTCGTATATGGTGATGCCCCAACCATTGCTGCCGATGTATAGCTGGTTGTTGCGACTTACGAAAATGTCGTCGATGTCTGGGATGTTGATGGAGTTAAGGCGTTGTAACGAATGGGTGCCTGCCTTCATCATATACACTCCTTGTCTCTCTGTGGCCAGGAAGATGTCTCCTTTTTTGTTTTCCGTGAGTCGTTTGATTTTCAGATCCTGGGTTTCGGCGATGTGCTTGGTCAGCTTGCCGTTCTTTTCCAATCGCATGAGTTTGAAGTCTTCGGTGACAATCCACACCCTTCCCTGGCGGTCTTCCATGGCACTATATATATAGGTATAGGGATAGAGCACCCCCTTGATGGATTCGCATTGGGTATAGTTCTTGTCAATGCGCATCATGCCATAGCCGGAGGAGCATATCCATACCTCGCCATTGTGTAGGGTAAGAATGTGGTTGATGTAACACTTCACCTCTTTGCCGTCTCTCATCATGGGGATACTCTTGAATCGTGCCCCATCATATATCATGATGCCACTGTTGGTACCCACGATGATGTTGCCCTTCTTGTCTTCTCCCAGACTGTTCACATAGTTGGTGCAGAAGCCTTGGTTGTCTTTCTTGTCCTTATTGAAGACGGTGAAGTTGTACCCATCGTACATGTTGAGTCCGTTTCGCGTCGCAATCCAGATGAACCCCTTGTGGTCTTCCATCACTTGCGTGGCGAAACTGCTCGACAGTTGATTGTCGGTGCTGAAGAGTTTGCCGCTCTGTGCGTAAGCGAACAGGGAGGTAAGGCAAGCCAGTAATATGAGGGTTGCCTTTTTGTGAAGTTCCTTTGTTTTAAGATTTAGATCACTCATGATTAATAGGTTTATATTTACTGTTCTATAAATTTTGTAGTGTAATCATTTGCAAAAGTACAGTTTTTAGTTGGAATAAACAAATGAAAAGGGGGATTTCTTTTACCTTGGCATCCTATTATGTTACATTTGACAAAGTTTGTGTTATATCTGTAAATGTTTGGCAAAGTATTGGTTATGCATTGTAAAGCGGGAATGGTAAAAACGGCGTACCTTTGCATCGTACAATTAAGCTTTAGGTATTTTAGGTTTAGAATGAATAGTTTGAAATATGTTTTGGTTAGTTTAGTTAGGTTTATTTGGTTAAATAGATTAAGTTTCTTAAATACTTGACTTCAATTTAAGTGACAGAGTAGTTGGAACTGTAAATTGAATCATGATTAATTGGTTTTTGGGAATGGTGCGTAGTGATACGTGCCATTTCTCCATAGGAAACCATAGATGTTTAGATTTAAGTTGAGATAATAGGCATAGTTTTTCTGAAAGGTTAGAGATTGTTACAGGATACAGAAAAGTTACATGATGTAAAATATCTGTAACATTATATAAAGACATATTGCGGATAAAAAGTTACTTTTGCATCCGATAAGATAAAAACCGACGGGAATGACCTAATATATAATAAGGTGAATCCTCGAAAAAAGCAACGAGCAATCTCGTGAAGAAACAAAAAGAGAATGATTAAATTCCTAAATTTAGAAATCATAAACAAAAATGAATAAACATGATTGAACAAGTGTTAACAATGAAACGGACAGCAGCCTTATGCTTGATGGGTGCTTTCTGTGGCTTGAATGTACAAGCCCAGAAGATTCACATCAAGGGTAACCTTGTTGACGGTACCGGTGAACCTCTGATAGGTGCCACCGTAAAAGTAAAGGGAAATGCCAGCCTAGGTACTGTTACTGATTTCGACGGTAACTTCACCATCGACGTTCCTTCCGAGAACTCTACGCTCGTGTTTACATACGTAGGAATGAGGCCTAAGGAAGTGAAGGTGGGCAAGAAGAGAGAGTTTAAGCTCAGTCTTGAAGATGACAATACCATTGGCGAAGTTGTGGTAGTAGGTTACGGTCAGCAGAAGAAGGCTTCCATCGTGGGTTCTATCGCCCAGACCGATGCCAAGACCTTGGAGCGCCATGCAGGTGTTTCTTCTCTCGGTCAGGCTCTGACAGGTAACCTCCCGGGTGTGATTACTTATTCTTCTACAGGTATGCCTGGTGAGGAAGATCCAAAGATTGTGATTCGTACCCAGACATCCTGGAACTCCAGCGACCCACTCGTCCTCGTGGATGGAGTGGAGCGTGCCATGAATACTGTAGACCTTTCTTCGGTAGAGAGTATCTCTGTATTGAAGGATGCTTCTGCCACAGCCGTTTATGGTGTGAAGGGTGGTAACGGTGTTATCTTGATTACCACCAAGCGTGGTAAGGAAGGTAAGGCTGCCGTTCACGTGAAAGCCAACTCAACCCTCAAGGTGGTTTCCAAATTGCCTACAAAGTATGATTCATACGATACTCTTCTCTTGTTGAACCGTACCGTAGAACGTGAGTTGGGCAAGAGTCCCAATGCATGGGGAAGCTACACTCCTATGGAGATTATCGACAAGTACCGCCACCCTGCCAATGCAGAGGAGTGGGACCGTTATCCTAACGTGGACTGGCAGAAGGAACTGTTCAACAGCACTGCCAAGTCTTACAATGCCAGCGTCGATATTTCGGGTGGTACACGTTTCGTGAAGTACTTCGCCGCCGTGGATTTTTCGCATGAGGGAGACCTGTTCAAGACATTCACCAACGACCGAGGCTACAGCTCAGGCTTCAGCTACAACCGTTTGAACATGCGTGCCAACTTGGACTTCAACCTGACCAAGACCACTCAGTTCTCTACCAACCTCTTCGGTAGCAACGGTGTGCGTCATTGTCCTTGGTTGGGCAACGGTGGAAACATCAACTCGTTTTGGGCTTCCGTCTATAAGGCAGCCCCAGACGCAATGCGCCCTATCTATAGCGATGGTACTTACGGTTATTACTCTCCGCGTCCAGCCGACTGTCCTAACTCCATACAGCAATTGGCACGCAGTGGAGACCAGAGTACCACCAATACCCAGATTACCACCGACTTCATACTGACTCAGAAACTGGATTTTGTAACCAAAGGACTGAAGTTTACCGCCAAGTTGTCTTTCGACAATACGATGGTGGAAACGGGTCGTGGTATTGCCGATTTGTATATGGATCCACAGCGCAAGTGGATAAATCCAGATTCTGGCGATACTACCTACGAGCAGGACATCAACTATTATCCATCTACAGCCTGGACAACTTCGGGTGGTAGTGTGAACAGCGGTTCGACATACCGCCGTCTCTATTATCTCCTGCAGTTGGACTGGAACCGTAAGTTTGGCGACCATGAGGTAACTGCCATGGGTGTGTTCAACCGTAACAAATATACCACAGGCGGTGATTGGTGGCATTATCGTGAAGACTGGGTATTCCGCGCAACCTACAATTATGCCATGCGCTATTTCGCCGAGTTCAACGGATGTTACAACGGTAGTGAGCAGTTTGGTCCAGATTACCGCTTCAAGTTCTTCCCATCGGCATCTCTGGGATGGATGGTTACGGAAGAGCCTTTCATGAAGAATATCAAAAAGTATGTGGACATGTTCAAGATCCGTGCATCCTGGGGACGTATCGGAGATGACAATATCAACCAACGCTTCATGTATGCCGACGAATACAAGGCAGAAGGAACAGGATGGTTGATGGGAACCACACAGAGCACTTCACCTTATACTATATACAGGCAGACAAAGATAGGTAATCCCAACCTGCATTGGGAGACCTCAGAGAAGAAGAACCTTGGTTTCGACTTCGGTTTCTTGGGAGGCTTGCTCACCGGCTCGCTCGATATCTTCAAAGACCATCGAACAGACGTGCTGGTTACCAACCGTACCATTCCTTCTTACTTTGGCACCAGTGCCCCAGTTGCCAATCTGGGTATTGTTGACGGACAGGGATATGAACTTTCTTTGAGAGCCAACAAGAGTTGGACCAAGAACCTCCGTACCTGGTTAAACTTCAATATGACACATGCCACCAACAAGATTCTGTTTGCCGATGATGCAGACTTGACTCCATCCTACAGAAAGAGTGCCGGATATGCTATCAATCAGGTGCGTAGCTACATCGACCACGGATACATCCGCAGTTGGGATGACTACTATGCAGGTCCGACCCTTTCGGAGCAAGACGGCAACAAATTGACGGGCGACTACCAGATTGTAGACTTCAACGGCGACGGTAAGATAGATACCAACGACCAGGCACCTTACAAGTATTCCTCTATTCCACAGAACACCTTCAGTACGACAGTCGGCGTAGAGTGGAAGGGCTTGAGCCTGACAGTACAGTTCTATGGCGTAACCAACGTGACCCGCCAGGTTAACTTCCCGACATTCGAGCGTGAGGTACATGTGGCCTTCGACGAGGGAACGTTCTATGACGTGAACAGCAATACAGGCACATTGCCATTGCCTCGCTGGACAACAGTGGCCGACGGCAGTGCATCGGGTACCAGATATTACTACGACGGTTCATACCTGCGCCTGAAGAACGCCGAGCTGGCCTATACCTTCAAAGGCAAATGGGTAAAGAAAGCACATCTCAACTCGCTGCGAGTTTACCTGAACGGTGACAACCTGCTCCTCTGGACCAAGATGCCAGACGACCGTGAGAACAACTTCAGCGGCAGTGCGGCAGACGGTGCTTATCCTACGGTGAGAAGATTCAACTTAGGTTTCGACCTTACATTTTAAATGATATCAAGTTATGAAAAAAACAATATATACAATGATGCTTGCAGCAGGCGTTTCGCTGGCAATGGTCTCTTGTACCGACTATCTGGACAAGTCGCCCAAGGCGGATATTTCTGCTACAGAGCCATATAAGAACTATACCAACTTCCAGGGCTTTGTGGAGGAACTCTACAACTGTATCCCCGGTTTTGCAGTGGCTCCAAACTATCACTGCAATTGGAACTTCGGTGACGAAGAGTACTGGCAGCCTTCGGAGACCCGAATGTTTGCCAACCATGTAGACCAGGGAGACTACTGGGCATGGGACGAAGTGCTGTACTCCCCATTCCACAGTGGAGCTTATGGCACAACGGGCATGGACCGCAACAACAAGGGAAACCTTTATGGTTTGAGCTGGTACGCCATCCGCAAATGCAACCTTGGCATCGCTAACCTCGACAATATGGTAGACTGCACCACAGAAGAGAAGAATGTCATTGAAGGCCAGCTCTATTTCTTCCGAGGCTTTTACCACTTCATGCTGATGACCTACTGGGGAGGACTTCCCTATGTAGACCGCTTGATAGCAGGCGATGAGATACCTCGTGAGGCACGCCTCAATTACCAGCAGACAGCAGACAAGGCAGCAGCCGACTTTGAAAAGGCAGCCGAGCTTCTGCCCGTAGACTGGGACCAGACCACCGTTGGTAAGGCAACCTACGGCAAGAACGTACTCCGCATCAACAAGGTAATGGCGTTGGCATTCTTGGGCAAGAACTATCTCTACGCAGGTTCACCTCTGATGAATAAGGAGAGCACAGGCAATGCCTCGTATAACGCAGAATATTGCAAGAAGGCAGCCGAGGCCTTTGGTCAGGTCCTGAAAATATGTCAGGAGACAGGCCGCTATCAACTTGCCGAATGGAAAGACTATCGTGAAATCTTCTATACCTACAATCAGTCTTCCAAGTTGCCTGGTGTCAAGGAGGCCATCTTCTATGAGAGCACCTGTGGCGACTGGCGCTGGAACCAGGTAAACGACTATCGCCCATATTGCATCAATGGTTCGGGTATCAAGTGTTATCCTACGGCCAATTACGCCGACTACTATGGTATGGCCAATGGCAAGCCTATCAAGGACATCACGAAAAAAGACGCTGACAGCGGTTATGACCCAGAGTATCCATTCCGCAACCGTGACCCACGTTTCTATAACGACTTCGTCTATGATGCCCAGAAATGCGTGAAGACAACAACCAATATCAAGAACGCCGATGGTTCGGTCAACTTGGCAAAGCAGTACGCTTCATTGCAGGAAGGCGGTCTTTATCGTACGGATACACCAGCCAAGGCTGTGTTTACGGGCTACATGTTGAAGAAGTTCATCGACCAATACATGAATGACTGGGACGGTTACAAAGACAACAACCGCATGACATTGAGTTTGATTCGCTTGGCCGACGTTTACCTGATGTATGCAGAGGCTGTAGCCCAGGGCTATGGATCGTTCACCTCTTCCAGCCAGACATTCCAGATGACGGCATTGACCGCAGTCAATACAATCCGCGAACGTGCAGGTGTGGGCGATGTAGCCAATGAGTATCTGACAAGCATGGACGGCTTCATGAGCGAGCTTCGTCGCGAACGTGCCGTGGAGTTGTCGTTCGAGGGACACCGTTTCAACGACCTTCGCCGTTGGCTCTTGCTCGACAAGGCTCCTTACAACAAGAAGACCGCAGTGTATTTCGACCGCGCTTCCGACCAAAGTGACGAAGACCGCTATGCAGATCCGGAGAACGGGCATGTGCTTAACCTTCGTGAAGAGACATTGGTGACCCGTAATTTCACAGACAAGCACTATTGGTTCCCATTCTTGAAAAAAGATGTGGAGCAGTATGAAGCATTTTATCAAAACCCAGGTTGGGAATAATCTAAGATTATTGGTATGAAAAATAATATATTCGATAAGAAAATGTCATTGGCGCTAGCTTCACTGTTAGTTGCCAGTGGCGTGACAAATGCCCAGGAACTTGCTGACAGCAGCAAGATAAATGTTGCCTTCGGTCAAGTTGCCAAAACAGACTTGATGGGTGGCGTTAGCCAGGTAGATGTCCAGGAACAGTTGAAAAAAGACTATAGCTCCTATAGCTTGAACAACCTCCAGTCGCTCATTGGCGGTTACAATGGAAACATTTGGGGACAGAGTGCTCTCGTCTTGGTGGACGGTGCTCCTCGCAATGCAACAGATATCGATGCTACAGAAGTAGACCAGGTTACTGTCTTGAAGGGTGCTTCCGCAGTGGCTCTTTATGGCTCTAAGGGTGCCAAGGGTGTTATCCTTATCACCACCAAGCGCGGTAAGATACAGCCTTTGACCATTGAGGCACGTGCCAATACAGGCTTCTATGTACCTAAGCGTTATCCTAAGTTCTTGGGTGCTGCAGAGTATATGAGTCTTTATAACGAGGCATTGATGAACGACGACCCTACTCAGCCTATGAAGTATAGCGACGAGCAGATTTACAACACGGCTCAGGGTACCAATCCTTATCGCTATCCTGATATGGATTTCTATGGTAGTGAGTATTTGCGTAAGGCTTACAATCGTTCGGATGCTACCGTTGAGGTTACGGGTGGTGGTAAGTTTGCTAAATATTATGCGAACTTTGGTGTTACCTATAATAATGGACTTATCAAGTACGGTGAGCATAAGAATGACAATAGCTTGAACTTCCGTGTACGCTCTAATATTGATGCTACGATTACCGATTGGTTGAGCGCCTATGTCAATGTAGGTATCAAAATCAGTAACGCCTATAATGGTCGTGGTGATTTCTGGGGCTCAGCATCCAGTCTACGCCCCAACAGCTATACAGGCTTGATTCCTACAAATATGATAGACCCCAACAATGCGAGTCTTCAGCAGATGATCAACAGTTCTAGTTTCCTGATAGGCAATAGCTACTTGTTGGGTGGTGCTTCCGACTATCAGTCTACTGTTTTTGGCGACATGCTTACCGGTGGCTATATAAAAGACAAGAACCGCACCTTCTCCTTCGATGTGGGTGTAAAGGCCGATCTGGGTATGATTACCAAAGGCTTGAGCTTTGAGACAGCTTTCAGCATAGATTATTGGGACTACTATTCGGAGGCATTCAGCCAGACGTATGCCACCTACGAGCCAACCTGGAGCAATGTGAACGGACAGGACATGATTATCGGTCTTACCAAGTATAATAAAGACCAGTTGTCTCAGAATGAGTATATCGGAAGCAGCCAGTACTATCAGTCGATGGCATTCCGTGCGCAGTTCAACTATCTGAATACTTTCGCCAAGTATCACAATGTGGATGCCACGCTCTCGGCTTGGGGATATTCCAAGCAGAATGCTGCCGATGAATATCATAACAGTTCTTCTTACCACAAGACGACCAATGCCAACCTGGGTTTGCGTCTGGGCTACAACTACGACCATACCTACTATGCAGAGTTGGCGGCAGCTGCCGTTCATTCTTCCAAATTGGCAGAAGGACATCGTGAGGCCATTTCGCCATCTGTAACATTGGGATGGAGACTGAGCCAGGAGAAATGGTTTAAGAATGCCCTTCCTTTCTTCGACGAGGCAAAGATCAACGCTTCCTATGCTGTGCTCAATCAGGACATAGACATCTCTGACTATTATATGTACAAGGGTTACTATAATATGAAAGGTGGATGGTACCAGTGGCAGGATGGAACCCAGGGCGGAAACACCAACGCCTCTGTTCGTGGTGCTAACGAAGAGTTGACTTTCGTAAAGCGTAAGGAATGGAGAATCGGACTGGAGACGTCTCTGCTCAATGGTTTGGTTACCCTCGATTTCAACTATTTCAATCAGTTGACCGACGGCTTGCTGACCAATGGTAGTTCTACGCTCTATCCTTCTTACTTCAATACTTATCCTAACGGATCCTTCTTGCCTTGGACCAACTATAACCAGGATACCCGCAAGGGATTCGATTATGCTCTCTACGTCAACAAGAAGATAGGCAAGGTAGATGCACAGCTCGGTTTCACCGGGCAGGTGTACTCATCAGAGGCTAAGCGTAGAGAGGAAAATAATGGTAGTGATACCTACCTCAATGCACAGGGACAAGCTCTTGATGTGATTCGTGGATATGTTTGTGAAGGCTTCTTCACCCAGCAAGACATAGACAACTTGAATGCCAACTTAGACCAGAGCGACCCTAACTTCGTACCCAAACACACATTTGGTGAAGTGAAAGCCGGTGATTTGAAGTACAAGGATGTCAATGGTGACGGTGTTGTCGACAGTAAAGACCAAGTAGTCATGGGTAAGTATGGATGGAGTGCTTGTCCTTATATCTATGGTATCAACTTGACCTTGAAGTGGAAAAACTTCACTCTCTTTGCAGCCGGAACCGGTCAGATGGGTGCTAAGGCTTTCAGAAGCAATGATTGGAGATATGGTACTTCTAAGTACACAGAGGTGGTTAGAGGTCGATGGACTCCAGAGACAGCCGAGACAGCCACTTATCCACGTTTGACGGCTCTCAGCAATACGAACAACTTCAGAAACTCAGGGTTCTGGATTTACAGTACAGACCGTTTTGACTTGAACAAGGTACAGTTGACCTACGATATGCCAAAGAAATGGTTTACCGGAAAGGTGGTTAGCGGAATGAGTGTTTACTTGCTCGGCGAGAGTCTTCTTACAATCAGCAAGAACCGTGAGTACATGGAGACTTCCTATGGATCGCCACAGTACCGTTTCTACAACCTCGGTCTGAAGATGTCATTCTAAGGAGAAGTTCTGAAATACTAACATTTAGATGAACAAAATTATGAAATTAAGAAATATAATCATGATATGCGCTTCGGCGGCCTTGCTTACAGCGTGTGATGACGTATTCACTCCGGCTGTAGAAAACTTCAAGGATTTCGAACAGATAGATTCTGATCCTAATTTTGCCGCTGGATTCTTGACCACTACTTATCGTGCGCTTCCTGGCTACTATGACGGTAGTGATGTTGCCACAGACGATGCTGTCTCTAATGACAAGAACAACAGTTGGATGAAGATGGCTACGGCTTCTTGGACCTCATCTAGCAATCCGACGGATAAATGGGGTTCATGCCTTGGAGCAGTACAGTATCTCAATACGTTCTTGGATCATGTAGACAACGTGCAGTTTATGAGAGATCCTGCCCAGAATAGGTTGCGCCAGATTAGAATGCGTGGAGAAGCTTATGGACTTCGGGCTATCTTCCAGTATTATCTGCTTCGCTCTCATGCGGGCTATACGGCCGACGGACAGTTGCTCGGAACCATTTTGAGCCGTCAGTTCCTCGGAACGAATGACAACCTGAATTTGCCACGTCTCGATTTTCAGGAGAATGTAGACAGCATATTGGTAGATCTAGACAGGGCAGAAGAGTTGCTTCCAGACGATTATGCTGATATTGAAGATGCTAATCTGATTCCAGAGAAATATCGTCAGATAGTAACTGATGCCGGCGATTATTCTGTAGTGATGGGCAATAAGTCAAGACAGTTGATAAATGGTCAGATTGTAAAGGCCTTCCGTGCTCGTTTGCTCTTGTTGGTTGCAAGTCCTGCCTTCCTGGAGAGCCAGGAGAATTGGGCAAAGGCAGCTGATGCTTCTGCAGTAGTTCTCGACTATATCGGCGGACCGTCAGGCTTGTCGTCTACAGGCGGAACCTATTATACCAATGATGATGAAATCAATGCCATCAAGGAAGGTTCTAACCCTGCAGAGATTATTTGGCGTGAAAACCTTTCCAAAGAGGTAAATAGCGATGAGTCCAGCAACTATCCACCAACGCTCAATGGCTCTGGTCGCATCAATCCAACTCAGAATCTGGTAGATGCCTTCCCTGCTGCCAATGGGTATCCGATTACAGACGAGCGTAGTGAGTATGATGTCAATGATCCATACGCAAACCGTGACCCACGATTGGCAAAGTACATCATCTATAATGGAGCTAAAGAAGGCCCAAGCGACAAGACCATCTATACGGGCAGTCAAGGTGGAACCGATGACGGTATCAATGCCAAGGACAATTCTACACGTACGGGCTATTATTTGAAGAAACTGTTGAACATGAAGGTGAACTGCTCTTCTACTTCAACTACCAAAGTGAACAAATATACCCCTCGTCTTCGCTATACCGAGTTCTTCCTCGATTATGCTGAGGCTGCCAATGAGGCATGGGGACCTACAGGCACTGGCTCTCACGCTTATTCAGCATACGACGTCATTCAGGCTATCCGCCACCGCGCAGGTCTTACCGATGATACTTATCTCGACGAATGTGCGCAGAACAAGGACAAGATGCGAGAGCTGATTCGCAACGAGCGCCGTCTGGAACTTTGCTTCGAGGGATTCCGTTTCTGGGATTTGCGTCGTTGGAAGGCCAATATGAATGAGACGGCCACAGGTATCGACTGGAATGGCAGTGAGTTTACAACCCTTCCTAAGGTAGAGACCCGTGCCTACGAAGACTATATGATTTATGGTCCAATCCCATATTCAGAGATGTTGAAGTACAACCAGCTGATTCAGAACAAGGGCTGGCAGTAATATAGAATGATATAAAATACGATTACGATATGAAAACTTTAAGATTAATAAATACACTTGGCTTTGCAACTCTCGCAATGTTGGCAACAACCTCTTGCGAAAGTGGCAACCAGGAATTTCCTTACGAAGGTGAAACTTCTGTTTACTTTTCCAAGCCTTCTTATGTTCGTACTGTAGAATTAGGTGAAGACCAAGAGGTGGATTTGACGGAAGACAATTTGCATAATATCAATATACTGGCTTTTTGTGGCGGCGGTTACACCAATGGGAATAATGTCACTGTCGACTATGTGATTGACCCTAGTCTGGTAGAAGGCAAGGTGATGGTGATAGGCGACAAGGAAAAGTCGATGACAGTTATGCCACAGGAATATTACACCATCGAAAATGCCAACCAGTTTGTTATCGCTAAGGGTAATCTGAGTGGTGGTCCACGTATCCATCTTACCGATGCCTTTTTTGCTGATCCCAAAAGCTTGGAAGCCAACTATGTGATTCCGGTAAAGCTGACTAGTGTAACCGGTGTAGACAAGATTCTTGAGGACCAAAACTATACGGTTTGTGCCGTCAAGTTTGTCAACCCATGGCATGCTACCTATCTGCGTCGTGGTAAGGATCAGATAACTTACGCTGACGGCACTTCGGCAGACAATGTTCGTCATACCGAGTATATGGAGGATGGCGAGCTGCTTGAGGTGACAACGGCAGGATTGAAGCAGGCCAAGACTGTGATTGGAGTCAAGGATAAGTCTGGTGTTACCCATAATGTGACAGTCTTGCTTAATTTTGATGATGAGAACAACTGTACTCTCACCACTTCAGACTCAAATGCGGAGGTGACAGGCACAGGTAAGTTCGTCAAGGCTTGTGAGAATATGGGCGGTATTAAGCGCAATGCACTTTATCTTGATTATACAGTCAAGGCTAATGGTGTGGCAACAATCGCAACCAAGGATACTATGGTGGTTCGTAACCGTGGCATCGTTGGAGAATTTTTCACATTAAAGTAGAACAAACAAGAATTCAGAATCATGAAAAAGATACAGAATCTTATCCTCGCCAGTGCAGCAGCAACCTTGCTGCTCACTGGTTGTGCCGAGGATTATAAGTCGGATTTCAATCCTGCCAAGCCTGAAAGTTTGGAGATGAATGAGTTCCTCAATCATTTTGATGTACTCAAGAGTTATACGGGGCTTCATCTGGCAACCACGATGGACAAGGCTACTGCCGAGGGACAGTCTACTCCTTATAGTCAGGCGGTAAGCAACTTCAACGAGATATTGCTTACCGATGCCTTTGACCATTCATCTTTGGTTAATAGTCAAGGTGAGGTGGATGCCAATTCTTCAGAAAAGGCCATTGGCTATATCGCCGATAAGGATGTGAAGATCTTTGGCAGTACATTATGTTCGCCAACCACCTTCAACTTAAACTATATGAAAAAAGTGGTAGCCGATACCTATATTCCAGGTTCTGAGGGAGAAGCCGACTTCGACTTGGAGAATTTTGAAGGAATGGCGTTGGGTACTCAGATTCCCGGTTCTGCCGGTAATGCAGAAGTCGTGGAAGATCCTGACGGACAGAATGGGCATTGTATTCATTATACCCAAGGCTTTAATCATCCTTTTGTAGACATTACTCTTCCTAGTGGTGTATCACTGGGACAAATCAAGAAACTCTATTTCGATTATCGCACTTATGGTGGGGGTTGGATAGTAACCAACGTATGTAAGGTAGTGGTCGACGGCACTACAATAGAGGTATCTCCAAAGACAGCTAAAGACCAAGGTATAGCAGCAAACACTTGGGGCAAGATGACCATTGATTTTGAGGACCTCGGTATCATCGATAAGCTCAACGCTTCCCAAAAAACAGCTACGAGTTTTAAGATAGGTATTGGTGAGGTTGTCAGTGCTCCTAACTATTACATCGATAACATCAGCATTCATGCCAACTTCAACAATCCAGGCTATTATGATCCTCGTCCTGCAGAAGAGAAGAAGGCTGATGCCATCAACGCCATGACAAACTATATCAATGGTGTGGTTAACCTTGTAGGCGACAAGGCAGAGAGTTGGATTATAGCAAGCGATGCTTTGAATGATGGCACAGAGATGGATATGCTCAAGAATTCTGAGACAAGCTATGATGCAGAGGATGAATTCTATCTCAATGATTATCTTGGTGATAATTTCGTGGCAGATTTGGCAAAGATAGCCCATGAGGCTAATCCAAACTTGAAGTTGTTCTATAGTGACTATGATCTGGAGAATGATGATATCAAGCTCGATAATTGCTGCACGATGTTGAGTCAGTGGAACGAGAATGGTGCCCAGTTGGCTGGTGTCGACGCTCAGGTTCATTTGGTATACAATCCTGCAGATATGGATAATATCAAGGCAAACTATGAGAATATGCTCCAAAAATTGGCTGGTACTGGCTTGATGGTTCGCTTGTCAGCCTTGGATATGGTAGCTACGGATGATAACGGTTTTACCTTGAGCATGAATGAATTGACAGAAGACCAACTTAAAGGTATGGCCGATTTCTATTCTTACATCATCGGTAAGTACCTGGAGATAGTACCTGCTGCACAGCAATATGGTTTGTCGTTCTCTCCTGTCAATCAAGATAGTTCTAGTGTAGGTCTTTGGTCTAATTACAACCGTTTGCCTACATATGTAGGTGTAGCGAACGGTTTGAAATCAATTACGACAGAATGGTAAGGAAATTATTAATCTTAGTTTTAAGTTTCGTAACAGTTGCAGTGAGTCAGGCTCATGATGGGCCTGCACTGCGACGCGTTATCTCTCCATCGCAGCCGATGTGGATTATCCATATCGACACGTGGAATGATCCGGACCCACAGCGTATCATCGATATGGTGCCGGACGACATCAGACCTTACGTAGTGTTCAATCTCTCTTTATCAGCAACTCAGGCAACTTGCCCTGATGGAGAGAAGGTGTGCGACTCTTGGATGAAGGTTTGTGCCCGCAATCGGGTCTGGACGATGATACAGTGTGCCAGTGGTGCCTGCAGTGCATTTCCAGATGATGACCTTCGGGTCTATGAGAAGTACTTTAAGGAGTATCCTAACTTCTTGGGCTGGAACTTTGCCGAGCAATTTTGGGGATTTGGCGAGGACCGCACCCGTGAAGTAGTAGACGCTGATGGTCAAATCCAGAAGGTTACTGCCAAGAACCCAGACTTCCTGACTCGTCTCGATTTGCTTCGCCAGATATACGAACTTTGTCACCAGTACGGTGGCTACTTGGCTGTAAGTTTTACGCAGGCTTGTTATTCTGCCAATATGATGCCCGTGGCATATATGAAGCGTAATGCCAAGATGCGTGAGTTGCTTACCAACGACAACGACCACTTCCTCTGCTGTGAGAAGTATACCATGATGAATGGTTTCTTTGACATTGAGAGCAACTGCCTTGGTGCTTATCTTGGAGGTTATGCCGGCCAGTACGGCATTCGCTTTGACGCTTGCGGCTGGTATGGCAGTGACGTGGAGCGTGATGAGAGTGGCAATGTAAAGAAAGATGCCAACGGAAACGAGATTAAAAAGATCTACAGCGACTTCCCTAAGGCATTGGGTGCCATTCCTATCTTGGAGCATGTGGCTTTGACTGGTGAGACTGTGATTGACGGTCCTGAGACGATACCTTTGGAGGATTCACGTGAGATAGCCGCTACCAAGACGGCTGACGGCTATACTCACCGCAACTGGGGATGGTTCCCTCATTTCAAGAACATCAACATAGATATGTTCAGAAAGATACTGGACGGTACTATCCGTATTCCTACCCGAAGTGAGGTAATTGCGCGTACTAAGGTATGTATCCAGAATGACATAACACCTAAATATGCCAACACTGCCACAAACGAGTTGGAACCATATCTGGCTCCCGAGACGCTTTATGATGGACTCTATCGTCAGGATTGTGACTACAACGGCGTGATGTGGCCTGGCTCTGCACTGACTAACCGATGGTGGACCAAGAGTACCGGACGTTATCCTGCCATTCCTGTGGTTTATGACTTGCTGGATGATGAGGCTAAGAAACTGACCGTTATCAAGTCTAGCGAGTACGACTCCCGTTGGGGCAGTACCAAGACCAAGCAGACTGAGTTGAACCGTATATTTGCGGCAGAGTATTCAGGCAAGATTTATGCGAGCAGACTGGAGAATACATGGATTACTTACAATCCATACCAGTATGACGAGACGCAGACACCTCTTGCCAAGGAAACCAACGGCATGAAGTATGTTCGTGAGTATTATGCAAGCACCAAGCGTGCCACAGGCAAGATTCCTTTCAAGTACAATACTTGCACCAATGTAACGGTTGACTATGCACCATATACATCCGTTCTGATGCGTGAGACTACGGATGCATTGCATTTCTATATGCAGAACTATCGTCTGAAAGACGGTATGCACTTGGAACAAGGCAATCCTAGCTTGAGTGATGACAGCAAATTGCCTGAATATGAGCAGCAGGAGAATATCTTGAAGATAGTGGGTGCCACCTCACAGCCTACCATTACCTGGAAGGACCGTGGCTCTCATTCTGCAAGTACTGTCACTACAGCTTGGGATGCTGCAAGCAAGACATTTACCATCACAGTAAAGCACAATGGACCTTTGGATATTGACGTGAAATGTAGTGGTAACAATACAGCAAAGCGTGAGACCAAGATTACTCCTGCGGTGATAGAGTTGCCTTCTGTTCCTGACGCATACGACGGCGAGATGCAGTATGAGTTTGAGAACTTTGACTATAAGAACATCGACAACTGCATGGGTAATGCCTGGTGGAGTGGTGACAAGTTCCGTGATTACTCTGGTCAGGGCTGTCTGAAGATGGGTACAAGAAGCGGTGCCTCGCTTCGTGGCTTCACCCCAGTGCCAAAGGTAGGTAATTATAAGGCAGTAGTTCGCTATATGAGCGATGACGCAGCTACCGTTTTGAAGGTAACGACTAGTGGTGGAGTCAAGTCCATTACATTGCCTAAGACCTCTATGCCAGCAGGCTATCAGGCTCGTCAGCATTGGGCAGAGTACACCTTTGATATCGATATCAATGATGTCAACTCTAATATGCAGATAGACTATGTAAGTGGTGGTGCTGCCACATTAGACTGTATCACTCTTAATTACGCCGGCGAACTGACAGCGATTAAGGGCGTATATGCAGGAGAGTCGGAGATAGACCATGTAGAGTTTTACGACATGCAGGGTGTGCGTATGCCAGCTGCAAAGAATGGTATGAACATTCGTCGTGTATTCTTGAAGAATGGTGCATCTTATACCGAGAAGTTTGTAAAATAAGTTTTTAGTTCATAGGAGGGCGAATGGCCACCTTGCTGTTTCACCCTCCCTTTTTATTAATTTTATTAATTTAGTTATTATGAAGAAATTTACTTTGAAGGCTGTGGCTTTCTCAGCTGCAATGATGTGTGTATCAGTTTCTGCCAGTGCGCAAGACTTGTTGACAAAGGCTATGTATCATGAGTGGTCTGGTCCCGAGGCTGATGCTACAATCGTGAAGGAAGAACCTGGAAACTGTGAATATAACATTGGTAC
Organism: Oribacterium sp.; assembly: GCA_963609615.1. Lineage (GTDB taxonomy): Bacteria > Bacteroidota > Bacteroidia > Bacteroidales > Bacteroidaceae > Prevotella. The sequence continues at coordinate 13,801 of CAVDKC010000002.1, read as the reverse complement.
AGGTGAGGCTGCCGGTCAGATTTATGGTCACAGCACCGTTCCTGTAAACTGTTATGCTGACGTTTCAGAATATGATGAAATCATGATTGTCGGAGAGCCTGGCAAGGTTACCCGTTTCTGCATGAACCGTCAATGGGGTGATGACAAGAAGACTGATGAGAACGCTGCTGAGATGATGGTTGATAAGCGTGTGACACTGGATGAGTATGGTATGGGTACACTTGATTTACACGATTTGGTACGTGGTACAATCAAAGACGATTTTGCCCATATCAATGCTATCAAGGATGGTTCTTGGGCTAGTCAGAAAGTAACGGCCATCGGTCTGGTTAAGAAAGATCCTACAGGAATTGATACCATTACCGATTTTGCTACCGGCGAAGTAATTGAGTGTGTTAATGCAGCAGGTGTACGTGTAAACCCTTCGACAAAGGGTGTTGTTATCTTGAAGTACAAGAATGGTAAGACTGTTAAGATTGTTAATAAGTAAAACAGAAAATATTCAAACTGTAAGGTAAAATGTCCAAGATACCCAGAAAGGGCAGAAATTCTTAGCCTAGTTTTGCCGAAACAATGCTTGCGGCAAAGTGTTTGTTACAAATGACAAATACTTTGCCGCCTTTTTTATATACTTTTGCACTGGATTAAGCTGCAATATGTTACTTGTCAGCAGCTAAGTAATAACAATATTAAACCCAATACTTCATAAGATGAAAAGAATCTTTCAATTACTAGTCGTGTTGCTCTTGATGGCAACCAAGAGTTTGGCACAATATGGCGGCTTCCCTGTCAGCCTTGAGGTGAATGGGGTGAAGCGCAATTGTCCTGTGTATGTTCCTCAGAACCTAGAGAAGAATCGGCCGCTCCTCATAGCCCTGCATGGCAGATGGGGCAATGGTATGGCGATGGTGGACTGTTCTCACTTCGAGGTGCAGGCGGATACGGCACGTTTCATCGTGGCTTGTCCTGATGGCTTGGTACGTCCAGAGCTGGGAGGGGGAACAAATACAGGATGGGATGCCAACGGCATGACCGATGATGATGTGGAGTTTTTCAAGAAGATTATCGACTATATGAGCCAGCATTATGACATCGACCGCAAACGAGTGTATCTCTGCGGCTTCTCGCTCGGTGGCATGATGACCTATCACTGCATCAATGTGGCGAGCGACATCTTCGCAGCCTTTGCTTCTGCCAGTGGCTATCCGCTCAATGAATATACGCCAGTGTATACCTGTAAGCGCCGTGTGCCTATCATGCACTTGCATGGCAAGAATGATGGCTTCGTGGTCTATAACAACCTACAGCCCATCATCGACAACTGGGTGAAGGCCATCGGAGCAAACCCCGTGCCGGAGATTACAGAGAAGGCTGGTGTCTATACCCGTCGCCATTATCTGCCTATGGACGGCGGTTATGAATTTGATTATTACTCGCTCGACGGCTATGGGCATGAGTATAAGAATACTGCCAACTTTAACGAGAGTGATGTTATTTGGAATTTCCTTCGCCGCTATACCCTCGATACGCCTCCTGCAGGAACGACAGGCATTAAGAACACCGTAAAAAAAAACGGCAAGCCAAAAGTGGTAAGTGCTGTAAATACTGTGGGAATGCGTGTAAACCCTGATGCAAAGGGATTGGTGCTACTGTGTATGGACGATGGAAGTGTAGTGAAAGTCATAAGGAATAGATAGAACTTGTAGTTTTAGCCGCTTTGTCTGAGATAACAGTAGATATCGTGGAATAACTACATATGTAAGACCTAATAGAATTAAAAACAATGAAGAAAAGAATTCTAACCTTTTGCCTGATGATGGTATTTCAGTGTACCGTCTTTATCTGTGGTCTGGCTGCACAGCAACGTCGGCCTGTCGATAATGCCCATCCGCTCTGGATGATTCATGTGGATGTGTGGAATGCGGCAGACCCCCAGAAAATCATCGACTTGATACCAGAGGATATCAGACCCTACGTATGTATGAACCTATCCTTGTCTTGCCAGTATGACAAGGAACGTGCGGTTTATCTGATGCCTCAGAATGCGATGCGCACTTATCGCTCTTGGGGTACTGTCTGCCAGAAGAATGGATTGTGGTTTACTTGTCAGCCTGCGTCTGGTGGTCATACTCACTTGCAGTGCAATGACCTGGAATCGTTTGAATATATGTTTAAGCGTTTCCCTAATTTCTTGGGATGGAACTTCGCCGAGCAGTTCTGGGGATTCGATGAGGATGCCTTGTTCTCTGCCAAGCAGACCGACCAGATAGCTCTCTTTGCCAAGTTGGTGGAGATGTCTCACAAGTACGGAGGCTTCCTGACCGTATCTTTCTGTGGCAATATATGGAGCCATAGCCTTTCTCCGCTCGGTATGCTCAAGCGTGACAGCGACCTGTTGAAAGCTTGCGAGAAATATCCAGAGGCCATCCTTTGGCTCTATAAGTATACGCAGCCTTGGCAATTCTACAATTCAGAGAGTGTTTGCTTTGGGCCTTTCGTGGCAGGATTGGCAAAGAACTATGGCGTGCGTTATGATAACTGTGGATGGAACGGAACGATGGATGCCCTCGTGGGGAAAGACCAGGCGAAGTATCCTATTGCGGCAGGTATCGGTACCGTGATGGAGCAGACTGCCGTGAATGGCGGTGCTGTATGGGATGGACCCGAGCTTATCTGGACAGAAGACTTCAAGGAAATAGGCCATACGAATGTGGGTGGTTACCAGCGTCGCAACTGGACTACCTTCGATGGCTTCCGTGGCGCATGGATCGATATGTTCCGCAAGGTTATCGATGGAACCATCTATATTCCTTCTCGTGAGGAGGTGGTGAAGAAGACCAAGATAGTGGTAGTCAATGATATTACCTCTGGCAGTGACGAGGATAAGTATGCTTCTTGGACAGACCTATATGATGGAGTCTATAAGCAGACCGACCCAACCAACAAGGGGGATGGTAACTGGATGAACAACCAATGCTTCTTCAAGTCTACCGGTCGTTATGGTGCCATTCCTATTGTGCCACAACTCTATGATGACTTGGCAAAGAGCATTCCGTTGCAGGTGAAGAAGTCTAACTATACTTCGCGTTGGAGCACGATAGCCAACAAGCAGAAAGACTTCAATGCATACAGCCAGGTATCTTCTGGAAACCTCTATGTGAATCGCTATCGCAACCAGCTGGTTACCTATATGCCATTTACCTATCTGAACAAGAACAAGGTGGCAACAGGTACAGTGACTTTGATGTATAATACCTGTACGAAGATGAAGTTGACTTACAGCACACTCAATAGTGGAACTATCCGCGAGTATGCCGACCATATCGATTTTTACTTCAATAATTTCCGTACCGATACAACTACATTGGCCACCCAGACCATTGTGATTTCTGGTGTTACCTCTCAGCCTAGCTACTCTTTCACCAATAGAGAGTTGGCTAAGGGTGAAGTGACAGACAGTTACAATGCCACAGCCAAGACCTATACGCTCACCGTAAAACATTGTGGAGGCATCGACTTGAGAGTGAATTGCCAGGGTGCCAATAAGCGTACCAATTCTGCGGATGTATTGCCTGCCCAAGAACTTGACAAGCCTCTGCAGCCTGCAGCTTATCATGGGGAGGTGATAGTCGAGGCAGAGGATATGGACTACAAGAATGTGAAGAACCTGACTACTGGTCCTTACTACACCCATCCTAATGTAAAGGGGCATGCTGGCAATGGTTTTGTGGAGATGGGTACCAATAGTACTGGTGCTTTGCGCCATCAACTCTCTGTGGCAGAGGCTGGAGAATATCGCATCTCTGTAAGATATATGAATACAGAACAGGCTGGGCAGCTGATGACTAGTGTCAATGGTAAGTCTACGATGGTGGATGTGGAAAAGACGGAGGATAACGAGTGGCGTAAGGCTACTTTTGACGCTTCGCTGGAGGCTGGACAGAATGATTTGGTAATCACTAACAGCAAGGGTATCGCCCTGTTTATCGACCAGATTATTTATACTCCTGCCGACTGTGAGGCAGAGAAGTTTGCTGTCAATATCCGTGAGGCTAACTATGGTATTCTGACAGCTGATGTCACCGAGGCTGTAGAGGGACAGAAGGTTACACTAACCATACGCCCCCAGGGTGGCTATGGCTTGGAGGCATTGAAGGTAGTCAATGGTGTAAACTTCACGATGGCTACCACCATCAGTATGGAGACGCTCGCCGATGGCAATAAGCAACTTACTTTCATCATGCCAGATGATATGGTTACTCTGCAACCGGTATTTACTAAGGGCGTAAATCTGCCTTCCGGCATCCGCCTCATTAATGCCGATGGTACAGAAAGCGGTCGTATCTACGACCTCAATGGCAATCAGGTGTCTAACCCTCACCATGGCATATTCATCAAGAATGGAAAGAAAATCCTTCTTTCGAAATAACGTTAATATTTGAAATGTTATGAGACGAATAAAGAATCTTTTGGTAGTGCTTCTTTTTTGTTTGCCTATTAGTGGGACTTTCGCAGACACAGGAAACTATGTAACTTGCTCACAGGCAGACTCAGGCTTTGAGTTGGCTGCCTCTGGCAAGTCGGCTCAGATCTGCATGGCTTCTGACGACTGGAAGGGAGTAATCAGAGCCGCCCATGACTTGGCAGAAGACATCGGCCGGGTGACTGGCGTGTCTTCGGAAGTGAAGATTCTGTCGGCTCAGAATTCTTTTAAGGGAAAGCAGGCTTTGTCGATAGCTCCCAAGACCGTTGTCGTGGGAACACTTGGCAAGAGTTCGCTCATCGATGCCTTGGTGAAGAAAGGAAAGGTCAAGGTGAATGATATCCGGGGACAATGGGAATCGTATATCATACAGAGTGATGGGCAGAACCTCTATGTGGTGGGCAGCGACAAGCGTGGCACTATCTATGGACTCTACGACATCTCAGAGAAGATAGGTGTGTCGCCTTGGTATTGGTGGGCTGATGTCCCGGCAAAGCGTGCCTCTTCCTTATATATCATCAAAGGCAGGTACATGCAGCCTTCGCCTAAGGTGAAATATCGTGGCATCTTCATCAACGACGAGTTTCCGAGCATGACAGCCTGGGCTCGCAATAAGTTTGGTGGGATGAACAGTAAGATGTATGCCCACATGTTCGAACTGTTGCTGCGCCTCAAGGCGAATTGCCTGTGGCCTGCCATGTGGGGCTCCTTCAAGGAGTACAAGCCTTTGGTGCCTATCCTCAAGGATAAGAATGGCAGATACGAGGGCAACTGTTTCAACGAGGACGACCTGGAGAACCCTCGTCTTGCCGATGAGTATGGCATCGTGATGGGTACCTCGCATCATGAACCGATGATGCGCTCGCAGCAAGAGTGGATTCGGCATAAGCAGAACTATGGCAATGCCGAATGGAACTGGCAGACCAACAAGGAGGCAATCTCCCGCTTCTTTACCGAGGGCATGCAGAACGCCAAGAATTATGAGAACCTGGTAACCATAGGCATGCGTGGCGATGAAGACCGCCCGATGGTGGATGCGGGCAGCAGGGAGGCTAACTTCCGGCAGATGGAAGAAATCATGGCTGCTCAACGCAAGATGATTGCCAAGACTACAGGCAAGCCTGCCTCTGAGACACCGCAGGTATGGACGCTCTATAGCGAGGTGCTCGATTATTACGACCAAGGACTGAAGGTGCCGGACGATGTCATCATTATGCTTTGCGATGACAACTTCGGGCATGTCCGCCGCTTGCCTTATCTCGGTACCGAGAAACATAAGGGGGGCTACGGCATGTACTATCATGTGGGATATTATGGGGCACCCAGGGCCAGCAAGTGGCTCACCATGTCTACCATTACAGAAATGTGGGAGCAGTTACAGGCTACTTATCAGTATGGGGTGGATAAGTTCTGGATTCTCAATGTAGGCGACCTGAAGCCACATGAGTTCTCCATCGACTTCTTCTTGAAGATGGCTTGGGAGCCTAATCGGTATGATGCCGACAATCTGCGGGATTATGCCGAGCAATTCTGTGCCGGGCAGTTTGGTGAGACGGATGCTGCCGACATCGCCGACCTCTTGCTGGCGTATGGCAGATATGCCTCCCGTATCACTGCCGAGATGCTCGACGACCAGACCTACAACCTTCATTCTGGAGAGTTTAAGTCTGTAAGGGATGAGTTCCTTGTCTTGGAAGCTAAGGCTCTTCGCATCTATCAGGTGATGGATGAGGCTAAGAAGGATGCTTACGAGGAACTGGTTTTGTTTCCTATCCAGGGAATGGCAAACCTTTATGATATGTACTATTCGTTGGCAATGAACAAGCATCTCTATGCAGAGGGCGATGCCGAGGCTAACCGCTGGGCAGACCAAGTGGAGAAATGCTTTGTAAGAGACTCCTTGCTTTGTCGCCATTACAACCAAGAGATAGCGGGCGGCAAGTGGAATCACATGATGGACCAGGTGCATATCGGTTATACCGAATGGCATGCGCCTCGCTACAACGTGATGCCCAAGGTGTACCGCTTGAGCGATGAGGAGGGGAAGAATGCCCGGCAATCATTGCGTAAGGGCTATGTCTTTACAGAGGAGGCAAATGTTGTGTCGATAGAGGCACAGCACGTGGCAGATTATCAGAATGCTGTTGCTGATACGCAGAATCCACAGAATGGTGATGGGGCTGCTTGGAGGGTGATACCTGGATTGGGCAGAACACTGTCGGGCATCGTTCTTTATCCTTATACCCAGCCCGTGACAGGTGCCTATATCGACTATCAGATGCAACTGAACACCCGGCAGGATTCCGTCGATGTATATCTTACGGTAGCAGCTGTGATGCCTTTCCTGAAAGGTGGTCATCAGGTGGCAGTAAGCCTGGATGGTGGCAAGGAGGAAATCATCAATCTCAACCAAAACTTGAATTGGGAGCATAAGTACGACTTGATGTATCCTACGGCTGCATCTAGAGTTATCGAAAAGAAGGTTCGTTTGGCGGTAGGCAAGGCATCTGTTCATACTCTTCGGTTCCGTCCATTGCAACCTGGAATAGTATTCGAGAAGGTACAAGTAGATGGTGGAGGCTATCGCCCGTCTCGCCTAGGTATGCCAGAAAGTCCATATTGGTATTTCTAGTATAATGGTAGTGAAACTGTTAGAACTCACGCAAGAATGTAAAGACATCAATGTCTTCTTGATAGCCCTCAAAGTAACTCTCAAAACTTTTTTTAATTTTAGAGATGCTAGATTTGCTCTTGCTTAATAAGATTGCTATTTTTGCACTTCTAAGTTCTGCTTTTACTAGGTAGGCAAACTGCAGTTGTGAGTCTTTGAGACCAGGTAGTGCAGCCATAAGACGCTTACCATAGTCATTGAATATACTGTCTATGGTAACGATGATGTCTTCAATAGCTTGATGTAGTTCTGAAGATGTGTATTCTGTTAGACCATTTCTTGTCATTTTGTGTAGGTTTATATATGCTGCCGACATTCTGAATTGATTCCATTTATCATCATCAACTTTTAGTTTTTTTGCAAATTTGTTGTTGCAAACTTCTGTCGATAAAAGTTGATATTTTGAAAGCTCATTGTTTCTATTTTCTAGCTTTAGGATATTGCGGTCTTGTTCTTCTATCTTGCATTCTTGGTTTTTAATTCGTTCATATTGTTGTGTAATAAGCATAAGCTGTTTGATGCTTTTCTTTTTTGCGGAATTTTTCAATATTAAAATGAGGGTAGAAAGTACTAGGATGCCGATGATACAGAGTAATATGGCATATTGGTAATTGTTGCTTTTTTCTTCAGCTTCTTCCCTTTTATCTGTCTCCATTTCGTAGTTGTAGGCAGCTTTCATCTTTTCTGCTTCCTGCTTGTTGTCAATGGAATCTACTATATCTCTTAGTGCTTTAGCCTGTTTAAGATAAGCCAAGGCAGCTGCATAATCTTTTTTTTCTGTTTTTATTTCTGCCAGGGCATTATAGGCAGCATATTTGCCAATGGTGTTTCTCTCAGCAATGACCATCTTGAAATAATATGTAGCAGAGTCAGGCATGTTCATATACTTATAATAATAACCTTGCATCAAGCAGAATCCAATTTTTTGCTGTCCTAGATGATGTAGTTTGTTCTTGCCTTCAATGATTAGTTCTCTTAATTTCTTGGAGTTCTTGTCTAAGACAGCTTCTTGTCCTTCTGTTATGATAAGTCTTGATAAATTTTCAGAATCATTTTGTTTGATGATTTCTTGCCTTGCTTTTCTTATATAGTAAGAGTATTCTTTTTCCTTGTTTAAGAAGTAATAATTATGTGCTATGTCTATTAAACAACAATTAGCTAAATGGTAGTCTTGTGTGGCTATGATGTTTTTGTAGGCTAGTATGTTATATATCACAGCTTGCGCATTATTGTTCCTGTTTTCTTCTAGACCAGCTAGTTGATAATAACTTCTAGCAATCAATTCTTTTGGAGTATTTATGCTGTCTGTATCAATTGCCTTGTGAAAATAGTTTATGGCTAAAGGGTGGTTGCTGAGGTCTCTATAGATACAAGCCAGACAATAATATGCCATAGAGAGTGCTTTTAAGTTATTTTGCTTTGCATAATAGTTGCTAACTTTTAACATGACAGAATCGCTAGTGTGAGGTATGTACAACAAATCAGCAACTCTGCAGCGAATGATTTGATAGTACATTTGCGCATCTTTCCCTTCTTTGTATATGGACGCGGAATCTTTCTGTAATAGTGCGAGAGCACTATCAGGGTGAGTCAACATGATGCTTTCGATATTGGCAAGTTTTTTGTTTTCTTGTTTTGAACATGAGAACAATAGACAAACTAAAAATATAAGGGTAAGTTTCTTCATAATAGATGTTAGAATTTTAGGCAAAAGTACCATTTTTTTCTTGAAAAAGAAAATATTTTAGGGGTTATTTTATGGAAAAGGCAGAAATAATAAAGTTTATGTTACATAAGCTGAAGTTTTTGGAAATTTATGACATAGAAATAATAAGAGTTTACTTTTAGTTTACCTTTTTAGAAAATTAGGGCAATACAGAAAAAAGAAACAAAGAGTAAACAAAAAAATGCTTGATATTGCTAAAAACGTTATAATTTTGCAGCCATAATAACTAAAGATTGACAGATATGAAGAAAATTAATTTAATGTTGTTGATTATGTTTGTGCCTATGTTTATGTTTGCTACATCTATTGTCTGCATTGATAATAATTGGTCTCAAAAAGGGCGTTCTGGTATCTCTCCAAAATTGACTTTTGTGGAAAAAAATGACAATGTGGTTCTCTCTGCTAGAGGAATTGTCAAAGATGCAGAAATTATAGTCACAAGAGATGACGGCACAGTGTTGAAACGTTATAGTTGTTCATCTGTAGATACACTTGTCGAAGTCTTATCTGAAGACGAAATTCCTCAAGAGGGATGCTATGTGAAAATTTCACAAGGAGATAACTATGTATTATATTTTGTAACAAAAGAATAATCAAATGAAGTTGCGCTATATAAAATATGTAATACCAGTGGTCGGAGTAGGTATGCTTTTAAGCATGCTTTCCTCTTGTCATTCTCGTCTGCAAGATGCATTGAATGCTGCAGGTGAGAATCGTGGCGAGTTGGAACGTGTTTTGGAGCACTTTAAGAACGACCCGGATACGTTAAAATATAGCGCAGCTAAATTTTTGATAGAGAATATGCCTTATCACTATACCTATCAAGGTAAGGAGATAGAGCAGTATAATGAGGCTTACTTACGCACAGCCTCAGAAGCAAAGGAGTTTCGTGATAGCGTTTTTGATGAGTCTACAAAGAAGATTCAGCTACAAAGGGCAAAATTGTCTTTTGATATAAAAAGCATCAAGGCAGATTACTTGATTTCTGCAATCAACGAGGCTTGTGAACTTTGGCATCAGGTGAATTGGTGCAATGAATATAATACAGGGATATTTTTGGATTATGTATTGCCTTATCGCCTCTTAAATGAAAATGTTTCTGATTGGCGTAAGGTAATAAAAGAAGAGTTCTCTGACATATTTGATGGATATTTTAGCAGCTCTAAAGGCGTGATGATTTCTGCTGATACTGCTGTTATGGAAAATGTTGTGATGCAGGATGCACCTAGCGCATCATCAGGAAAAGTCGCATTTTGTAAAGATAAATCATCTAGGGTTACGTTTACAACGGAGTCTTCGTTTGCAGCAAAGAAGAGATTGGAGTTACGCTATACTACGATTTTTAAGAATGCAATGGTTGTCGTTAGACTAAATGGAGAGGTAGTGGACACACTGCATCTTGAACCAACGAATACGATGCATGCCTTTAAAACAACAAGAAAAGGTATCAATCTCTTGTTAAGAAAGGGTAAAAATGAAATATCCTTGGAACATAATACTTGTCCATACGGGTTAGACAATATTCTATTGAAGACATTGGAAAAAGTGGACCCAGCCCAAATGCAAGATTATTCGGCGAATGCTTACAGGTTGAAAAATGTGGCTTGTCATAAATATATAACATTGGATACGATGAAAACCTCGATGTTGGAGCCAATGGAATTAACCGCTCTATCTTCGTCTCCAACTACGAGATTACGTTTTTATAATGAAGGCTATCCTGCTTGGCGAATATCGCCTGTGGATGATATACGTCAATGTTTGGAAGTCCGATTTTGTAGTTTGGATGAAAATGCGACTATAGGTAAGTATGGTTTTCTGAAGCGAAATTATCAAAGATGGATTATAGTTCCGCTCTCAAGTAATGAATGTAAGATATTCAATAAAAATTCGGGTTTATATTTAGAAGCGTTACATGACTCTACGACAGGAAAGGAATGCTTGGTGCAGTCTTCATGGCGGAATGTAGATTCTCAAAAGTGGACAATGGAGGCTGCGGGGAAGATTAAAGGTGAAAAATCTTCTTTTGTGTTTAAAAGTGCGATTTCTGAGGCAATGAAGGTATTTGAACAGATGGGGCAATTTGAATGGATTCGTTTGAATGGGAATATGCCTCCCAAAGCAAGTAGCTTGATGAAATATAAAACTGGAAATTGTCGTGATGAGGCTTCGTATGTAGTTTATCTTTCGAGAAGCTTGGGAATTCCTGCGGCTATTGATTTCACGCCACATTGGGGTAATAGGTCTAATTCGCATTCATGGAGCGTGTTGCTGAAACCGGATGGCAAAGCTGTACCATTCTATATGGGATGTGTACCTGGCGATACTGTTCAGTATTCGCATATTTATATAAAGCCCAAAATATTTAGACGACGATTTCAAATAAATCGAGCAATAAGACGAGATTTGAAAGATGAAAAGGAAGTTCCTACTTTGTTCAAAATGCCGACATTCATAGATGTGACAGACGAGTATTATAAAACAACAGACATTGTAAGAGTTTTGCCACAAGCATATTCTGGCAGTAAGGTAGCTTATATATGTGTATATGACAACAAACGTTGGGAACCTGTCTATTATGGAACAGTAGATGACGGCAAGGTCGTCTTTAAGTCTATGGGACGAGGTATCTTGTATTCCACTTGTATCTGTCAGGACGGAAAGATGATACCTGTAGGAAATCCTTATGTACTGGAAAGTAATGGTAAAATTAGGGATATTGTACCTGATACTCATAAGGTAACGCTGAAGTTATATCGAAAATATCCTTATATGGGGCGGGAAGATTTCTTTAATTTCCACATGTCTGGTGGAAGGTTTCAAGGTAGTAACAAACCTGATTTCCTCAAGCCGACAAACCTGTATGTATATGAGGGTATTACGGAAGGTGTTTGGTATGAACGGAAAGTTGAGGATATGGGCTATTATCGTTATTTGAGATACATCGGTCCAAATGGATCTTGTTGCAACATCAATGAACTGGAGTTTTTTGACAAGGTCGGAAATAAGCTTACAGGTAAAGTTATCGGAACAGATGGTGTGCAAGGTAAGACTAAAGAGACTGTTTTTGATGGGAATATCTTGACTGGATTTGAAGGAAACAGTCCTGATGGCCATTGGGTGGGGCTACAGTTGTCTCGCCCAAGTCGGGTAGGTAAAATACGTTTTATCCCTCGCAATGATGGAAATTGTATAGAAGTTGGTGATAAATACCAACTGATGATGTACGACAAACAACAGTGGAAAGTGTTAGCTGTTCGTGTCGCTACGTCTAATGTGATTACGTTCTCTCAGATACCTCGTAGGGGCTTGTACTTGTTGAGTAACTTGACCAAAGGAAGTGAAGAACGTATCTTTACGTATGAGAAAGATAAACAAGTTTGGTGGTAATGTTTAACTAAAGAGGAATATGAATGTACATCTCCATTGAACTGTGAGGATGTTGGTGTGACAGAATGTTTGCCTGGTTGTTCATGCTAATTTTGTGCAATTTTAAAGTTAAGAAAATGAATATACATATTAGAGGTTTAGCCGTTTGGGGATTTTTCTTGTTTCTTGTGTGTTCTTGTGCCTCAGAGGGCACATTGGACAATAGTAAGCCCTTGTCTCTGATGGAAGATACCAAGAATATGGTTGAGATGTCACAGTTATTTACTCCACTTTCAATGGTTACTTTGGATGAGAAGCAGAGTGATAGACTAAAGTGGATAAGTAAAATAGACTATGACAATGGAGTATATTATGTGCTCGGAGGTCTTGAAAAAGGTATGCTTATGGCTTTTGATAGCAAAGGAAAGTTCTTGATGAACATAGGAGAAATTGGACATGCTTCTGGCGAGTATGTCCAAGCTTCTGATTTCGCAATCGACAAAAAGAACAAGAGAATTGCCATTCTTGAAGCTCCTAATAGGGTATTGTTGTATGATATGAATGGAAAATACTTGTCCTCAAAAGTTTTCAAAAAAACATCTTTTTGGAATATCGTCTGGAACAACAATGAGTATATTCTTTCGACAAATAATTTTAGCATCCAAGAGAAAGATAAGTTGATTTATGTTTATGATGCTAGTTTCAATTTGAAAGGAAGTTACGTTGATAATTTACCATATGCTATAGGTATGGGAAATTTAATGGCTACTCCTTTGCAAGTGGATGGCAATGATGTTAATTATATAGATGCTGTTACTAAAGGCATTTATTCATATAAGCCAAAAGTTGCAGATGCTCAACGAACATATAGATGGTTACTTCCAAATCCTATGCCAGATAAAGATTATGTACACTATAAGACATTTACAGAAAATCAATATCGCTATGACTTCATCTTAGATGCAGTTGTTGTAGGTGATAGGGTCTTGACATCTTATAAGCGAGGTGATTACATGTATGTAAATATGATGACAAAAAGCGGGGTGTCTAAGATTTTTGGGCATATTGATGTTAGTTTGCCTAAGTTGATAAAAGGTAGTGGACAATATGTATTTCTTGCTGTTAGAGGAAGGGAATTTTTGAAAGAAAAGGCTTATTTCTCAAAATACAAGAAACTTGTCATGGCTAATGATGGTTACTTAATATTTAAATGTAAGTTGAAGTAACTTAAGATGTAGAATGTTGTTTTATAAATTCAAAATGATGTGGCATAGATGTTTTTTGTTTGGTATCATCTTTTGTGCTTTGTGTTTCTGTTGCTGTTCTTCGGAAAAGAATGAGGCAAAGAAAACTTTGATAGAAATGTCAAAGCATAAGGTTGTACTACCGCTGAATGAGATGGGATGTTTTCATAGTGCTGTTGATACTTTGGAAAGCAATGTATTAACTCCTATGAAGTATAACTATGTCCATTATGTGGATTCTAGTCAATGTTCACCATGTGCATTGGATAGAATGTACAATTGGAACAAGCTGGTGGATAAGTATTCTA
>CAVDKC010000001.1:0-83102 GCA_963609615.1 Oribacterium sp. | reverse complement strand
TATGTCGTTAGGTGCAAATCTGCTTAGCATTTTTGTACCAAGTTATTTTTTAACTGTTACTAAAGTACAATAGTTGATAAAAACTAGTGCAAAGATAGCACTTATCCTAGACAAAACAAAGGAAAAAAGATATTTTTTGCTAAATTCTTTTCGATTTTCAGAATTTTGCCGTACTTTTGCAAGCGATAAGACAAAAAATCATTCAAACTAACTATATTTATTAAGAAAATGAAACAGACTATTCTTGTAACAGGTGGAACAGGCTTTATCGGAAGTCACACCACCGTGGAATTGCAGCAGGCAGGCTACAATGTGGTAATCGTGGACGATCTTTCCAATTCCAAGATAGAGGTGCTTGACGGCATTGAGAAAATCACGGGCATCCGTCCTGCCTTCGAGAAGGTAGACTTACGCGACAAAGCAGCTGCTGAGGCAGTGTTCCAAAAATACCCAGACATACAGGGCATCATCCACTTCGCTGCCAGCAAGGCTGTAGGCGAGAGTGTTCAAAAGCCACTCCTGTACTACCGAAATAATGTCGTATCGCTTGTCAATCTGCTGGAACTGATGCCACAGTATGGCGTAAAGGGCATCATCTTCTCATCCTCATGCACGGTCTATGGGCAGCCTAAGCCAGAGAATCTTCCTGTTACCGAGGAGGCTCCTCACCAGAAGGCGACATCACCATACGGAAATACCAAGGAAATTAACGAGCAAATCATTGCCGACTACATCCATAGCGGTGCCAATATCAAGAGCATCGTACTCAGATACTTCAATCCGATTGGTGCGCACCCTTCTGCAGAGATAGGCGAATTGCCAAATGGTGTACCGAACAACCTGATACCTTATGTGACTCAGACCGCTATGGGTATCCGCAAGGAATTGACCATTTTCGGCAACGATTATGACACGCCAGACGGAACTTGTATCCGTGACTACATCTATGTGGTAGACCTCGCCAAGGCTCACGTGGCTGCTATGGCTCGTGTGCTAGACCAGGAGACGGAATCTATCGAGTACTTCAATATTGGTACAGGCAACGGCAACTCTACACTCGAAATCGTAGAAACCTTCGAGAAGGCTACTGGCGTAAAGCTCAACTGGAAGTATGGGCCACGCCGTGAGGGCGATATCGAGAAAATCTGGGGCGACTGCACCAAGGCTAATAAAGTGCTAGGCTGGAAGGCTGAAGCAAATCTGGCGGACGTGCTCGCTTCTGCATGGAAATGGCAGCAAAAGTTGCGCACGGACGGCATCATGTAAAACATTAAGGTTAAAAAATATAAAATAAGGAAACTCTGCATTCCCAAATGCAAGAGTTTCTTTTTTTTTTGTGTATCTTTGCGCATAAATTGTGTACTAACGAAACAAGCTAGAAGATATGAAGAAAACTTTACCGATACTTCTCATGGTACTCAGCATGGCATTTGCTATGCCTGCTACTGCCAGCGCTTACGCCAGTGCAGTGGAACTAATAGATTTGGAACAGCCTAACATAACTCTTACTTACAACAATGGCGTGATGCACGTCACTGGTGCCAGCAACATGGTTGTCACTATCTACAATCTAGCGGGCATCGCTGTGAAATCATTCCGCGTTGACGGGCAAGACAAGCATATCACTCTGCCATTGGCTGATGGCATTTACATCATCAAGATAGGCTCATCTTTTACTCGCAAGATAACGGTGGGTCGCAAGTAAACAGAGGTGCACATAGCTGTGAAAGTATTGAGATTTCTTTTTTATACATTACTTTGTGGGGTATTGGTTTCTTGCCATGAGCAAGTGCCCAATACCAATCGTTCTGTTTCGCTAGCATACTACCAAGAACTTGCCAATCCTGCCTATACGCTCAATTCCAAGATGATAAGAGCACAGATAGACAGTCTCATTCGTAACGACAAAGGCACTACCGTAGCCGACCTTCACACCAAAAGATATTATCGCAATCAGGGTAATCTACTCTGGATAACCCGATATGGTGTAGACCATCGTGCCGATACGTTGCTTTCATACTTGTGTAGAGTAGGGGAGATGGGATTCCGCACAGCCCCATTCCATGTCAAGCAACTCCACAAAGACTTGGAGCGAATCCGCACACTCGACCTACAGGAGGCAGGGAGTGATGCCAACCATGTTATGGCCCGCTTGGAATATCGGCTCACAAGAGCCTATTTGCGCTACACCATAGGGCAACGTTTCGGATTCACAAATCCCACCTACCTGCTCAACCGCTTGGACAGCATAGTTCCCAACCCGTACGACACGATTCAACGCCCCACAAGATACCGCGGACTCTTTGACGTAAATATGGAACATCCGGACGCACGGTTCTACCGGAATGCCTTGCAAAGCATCAGAGCAAACAGGGTGAACGATTTTCTGTCAGAAGTGCAGCCTCAATCGGATTTTTACTCCTTGCTCGCCGGAAGACTGCAAAATTCAAACATCAGTAGAGCCATGAGAGCCAAGGTGCTCTGCAATATGGAGCGATGCCGATGGAGGCAGGCTGACCAGCCCAACAAGCACAAAAAGTATGTGATGGTCAATATTCCGTCTTATCATCTCTTGGCCATCGATCATGCTGATACGCTTTCCATGCGTATCGGGTGTGGCACCACCAAGACTAAAACCCCGATACTCAATAGCTACATCAAAAACATGGAGCTTAACCCGCAGTGGTTCGTGCCTCGCAGTATCATGATACACGACATGGTGCGCCATGCAGGAAATGCCCATTACTTTACCTCACACAACTACTATATCGTCGATCGCAGCACAAAGGAGGAAATCAACCCCACTAAAGTCTCCCAAAGCATGTTGCTTTCAGGTAGATACAATGTTGTACAGCGAGGGGGCAAAGGAAACGCACTGGGCAGAATCATCTTCCGGTTTGAGAACAATTTCTCGGTCTTCTTGCATGACACATCTAGCCGAGACTTCTTTGGTAGAGAGGACAGAGGAGTTTCTCATGGATGTGTAAGAGTAGAGAAGCCCTTCGAGCTAGCTCGCTTTCTACTGGCCGACAAGGACGGGCAACTCCTGGAAAAAATACAATATTCGATGACTGCCGACTCGCTTGCCGACCGCCGCATGACGATAGGGCAAGTCAAGGTTACACCACAGATACCACTCTTCATCGGCTACTATACGCTCTATCCTATGGCGGGGGGACGCATCGTCGAATACCCCGATGTGTACGGATATGATGCCGTGATATATCAACAACTGGAAAAATACTTGTGATACCAGGTGTCTGAAACACTGAAATTCAAAACAAACAGCAACAATGATAAAGGACACAGAACTGATAGACATGCTCCGGGAACCCAAAACGCAGCGAGATGCCTTTGCTGCGCTCGTGAAGCAATACAGCGAGCCGTTGTACTGGAAGGTGCGCCGTATCGTTCTGACCCATGAAGATGCCAACGACGTGCTGCAAAATGCTTTTGTCAAGGCATGGAGCAGTCTACATACTTTTCAAGGCAAGTCTACGCTCTTTACATGGCTCTATCGCATTGCTGTCAACGAAGCTCTCGACTTTCTGCGGAAGCAAAAGACGGTCAACAACATTAGTGCTGACGAGGAAGCAGGCATAGCTGCAAGACTGATGGGCGACCCCTATTTTGACGGTGATGCAGCACAGGCGCTCCTGCAAGAAGCCGTAGCAAGACTACCCGAAGTGCAGCGCACGGTATTTCAGATGAAGTATTTCGACAACATGAAATACTCGGAGATAAGTCAAGTACTGCACACAAGCGAAGGAGCGCTGAAAGCCTCCTATCACTTGGCAGTAAAAAAGATTTCGGAATATTTACATTTAGACGATTAAACCTTCCAGGTTCGCACTCGTCTACAATAATATAAAAGAAAGGATATAAGACATGTTCAAAGAAGAAAAGAAGATAACAGAGCTTTATGGCAAGGAATCTCCCTTTACTGTGCCAGCAGGATATTTCGATAGCCTGACAGATAGTATCATGGGAAAACTTCCAGAGCAAGAGGCACAAGTCATCAGCATAGAGAGTCATAAGACGCTCTGGCTGCGGATGCCTATTCGCAAGTTGGCTGCAGCCGTAGCTGTGATAGCCCTCATAGGAGGCGGTGTCAGCTATGCTCTTCGTCAAAATACAGGTCAACAGAAGCAAATGGCAACATCCAGCATTCATACTTGCCATACAACGACTAGCGAGGATGCCGACTTCGAGCAGATGGCAGACTACACAATGCTGGACAGCCAGGACATCTACGCCTCTCTCATCGCAGAGAACTAACCTCTTAATATAATCAGGTGTATTTTCCATAAAAACCAATTCCATAGATATGAGAATCAAGAACAAGATATACATCATCCTCGTCATGCTGCTCGTAAGTTGGGTTAGTGCTAGTGCACAGCCCAAGAAACGCGGAGGATTCGACCCCAAGAAATTTGAGGCAGATCTGGAGCAGTATATCACCACCAATGCTTGTCTTACTCCACAAGAGGCAGCCAAGTTTTTCCCGGTCTATCGGCAGATGGGTAAGAAAATGCGTATGCTCTTCGACGAGATGCGCCGATACCATCATGTGAATTGCCTGGATGCCAATGCTTGTGCCGAGGCTATACGCAGACAGGACGAGTTGGATATAGAACTCAAGCAGTTGCAGCAGGAATACCATGCTCGTTTCATGCTCATCTTGCCAGCCACCAAGGTCTTCAGTATTATCAAGGCTGAGGAGAAGTTCCATCGACAAGCCATTAGAGGGATGAAGAAGTAGTTAGGATTAAAGTCGGGAAAGTATTATTTTCGTAATATTTTCCCGATTTTTTTTTGTTATCTCCTATATTTGTTGTACTTTTGCACTACAGAAACAAAAACATATTATATATAATAAGGTATTATGTACAGAACGAATACTTGTGGGGAGCTTCGTCTCTCCGATGCAGGCAAGGAAGTGACTCTTGCCGGATGGGTGCAGCGCACCAGAAAAATGGGCGGCATGACTTTTGCCGACTTGCGCGACCGTTATGGCATCACCCAGTTGGTCTTCAATGAGGCAGACGACAAGGAACTCTGCGACGCAGCCAACAAGTTGGGGCGTGAGTATTGTATCCAGGTGAAGGGTATCGTGAGCGAGCGTCAAAGCAAGAACCCCAAGATGGATACGGGCGATATCGAAATCCTGGTTAAGGAACTTAATGTTCTCTCCCTGAGCCAAACTCCTCCTTTTACCATCGAGGACAATACAGACGGTGGCGATGACATCCGTATGAAGTACCGCTACCTCGACTTGCGACGCCCTGCCGTACGCAAGAACTTGGAGTTGCGCCATCGCATGTGCATCTTGATACGCAACTTTCTCGACAACCAAAACTTCATGGAGGTGGAGACACCTATACTCATCGGAAGTACCCCAGAAGGTGCACGCGACTTCGTGGTACCTTCCCGCATGAACCCTGGACAGTTTTATGCGCTTCCCCAGAGTCCGCAGACATTGAAGCAGCTCCTCATGGTAGCAGGTTTCGACCGCTACTTCCAGATAGCCAAGTGCTTCCGAGATGAAGACTTGCGCGCAGACCGACAGCCAGAGTTCACACAGATAGACTGCGAGATGAGCTTTGTAGACCAGGACGATGTCATCAACCTTTTCGAGGACATGGCACGCCATCTTTTCAAGGAAATTCGTGGAGTAGAACTTCCTAAGCTAGAGCAGATGCCTTGGCACGAGGCAATGCGCCGCTTCGGTAGCGACAAGCCAGACTTGCGTTTTGGTATGGAGTTCGTGGAGTTGAAGGATGCCTTTACAGGCAAAGGCAACTTCTCTGTATTCGATGAGGCTAAATATATCGGAGGCATCTGCGTGCCAGGTTGTGCAGATTACAGCCGCAAGCAGCTGAACGAACTTACCGACTTCGTGAAACGCCCACAGGTGGGAGCCAAAGGCTTGGTATATATCAAGTACAACACCGATGGAACGGTAAAGAGTAGCATCGATAAGTTTTATACGCCAGAAGAACTCTCAGAAATCAAGACCGTAATGGGAGCCAAGGATGGAGATCTCGTGCTGATATTGAGTGGTGACAATGCCAACAAGACTCGCACCCAGCTATGCACACTCCGTCTGGAGATGGGCGACCGTCTGGGCTTGAGAGACAAAAACGTTTTCAAATGCCTCTGGATTGTCGACTTCCCTCTCTTCGAGTGGAGCGATGAAGAACAGAGACTGATGGCTACCCACCATCCATTCACCATGCCCAATCCAGACGACATCCCATTGCTCGACGAACATCCTGAGCAGGTACGTGCCAAGGCTTACGACTTCGTCTGCAACGGCATCGAGGTGGGCGGCGGCTCACTCCGTATCCACGACACCAAGTTGCAGGAAAAAATGTTTGAGGTACTCGGTTTCACACCAGAGCGTGCAGAGGCACAGTTTGGCTTCTTGATGAACGCCTTCAAGTACGGAGCACCGCCTCACGCAGGTCTTGCCTTCGGTCTCGACCGTTTCGTCAGCATCATGGCAGGTCTCGACAGCATCCGTGACTGCATCGCATTCCCTAAGAACAATTCTGGACGCGACGTGATGCTCGATGCTCCATCAGTGCTCGACCCCAAGCAACTCGATGAACTGGAAATTAAACTAGACCTTAAAGCTTAAGGTTCAGTTTATTATATAAAAGCGTGACTGTTGTGCTGCATTTCCTTGACGTATGTCAAGAAATGCAGCACAACTCATTATATATTAGCACTTTTCTGCCCAAAATTGCAAAAAATCAAAATAAAAGTTATAAATTTGCAGACAAATAATAAAAAAGACAGGCCGCAGCGACCCATCTTATAAATCAATTATAGACTAAATCATGGTAGAAAAGAAAGCAACAACAAAGGCAGCCGACAAGAAAGCAGCCGACAAGAAGGCTCCAGTAGCCAAGAAAGCTCCAGCAGCAAAGAAGACTACAGTGGCTAAGAAAGAAGTTCTTTATTTGAACGCTGAGAATGCAGGTTTCCGTGCAGGTGATGTATATCAGGCTTTGGCAGAAGCACAGAAGGCTCTTTCTTTGGCAGATATTGCAAAGGCAGCTAAGATTACCACAGAGGAGGCTATCCTCGGTCTCGGCTGGCTTCTCAAAGAGGGTAAGATTAAGGATGAGGACAACAAGGTAGTTCTCGCTTAAATATCATTATTGAAAAGAGCCGCAGCTTCTTAAAACTTTTTAGGATGCTGCGGCTTTTTGGCTTTTTTACAGACGGAGTTCCTATCCGCCATTTTCATCACAGCATTACACATTCCATCATATTATGAATCTAGACCAAGAGATATTCAAGGTACTCGTAGAGGCTGGCAGTCAAGGACTCAAGATAGAGAAAGTGGCTCGCCATGTGTTCAATACCTGCAATACGATGTTTCACCCGCTACGGTATGGAGATGTACACGCTTACGTAACTCAGTATCTCACTAAATGTGCCAAAAACCCCAAGTCGGTCATAGAAAAAGGAAAAGGAGTGGGAGTGTACCACATCAACTACCAGAGCGATGCCATCCAGCAACTCATGCTCAAGTTTTCGCCCGTCATCACCCCAGAGGAGGAAAAGACCGATACGAAGAAAGATGAAGTAGCCGGTTCTCTCTTCTGCGCAGACCTATTCGGATAAAGCCATTATTGGGCGGAAATTAACGTTTTTCCGATAGCTGCCAAAAGTTTTTTAGGGAACGCCCTAATTAGTGCGTATTATAAAGGAAAAAGAAATCATAACTTTAAAACATTAACAAAAACGAAAGTACTATGGCTAGTAGATATTTATTAGGCTTTGATGTAGGCTCCAGCTCTGTCAAGGCTTCACTGACGGATGTAGACAACGGTAATATCGTAGCTTCTGCCTTTTATCCAGACCATGAGGCTCCTATTATGGCTGTCAAGACAGGTTGGGCAGAACAAGACCCACAGATGTGGTGGGACAATGCGAAGTTGGCTCTCCGGAAAATCATGACAGAGGCAGGTGCCAAGGGTGAGGATATCCTCGCCATCGGTATATCTTACCAGATGCACGGCTTGGTTTGCGTGGACAAAGAGCAGAATGTATTGCGTCCTAGCATCATCTGGTGCGACTCCCGTGCCGTGCCGTATGGTGAAAAGGCTTTCCACGACCTCGGTGAAGACCTCTGCCTGCGCAATCTGCTCAACTCGCCAGGCAACTTCACAGCTGCCAAATTGGCGTGGGTCAAGGAAAACGAACCTCAGATATTCGACAAGATAGACAAGATTATGCTCCCGGGCGACTTCCTCGCCATGAAACTGTCTGGTGTGGCACAAACCACCATTAGCGGTCTGTCCGAAGGCATGATGTGGGACTTCAAGGAGAAGAAACCTGCCAAGTTCTTGCTCGACTACTTCGGTTTCGACGAGAGCATACTCTCAGAGATAGTACCTACATTCTCCGTACAGAGCGTAGTATGCAAGGCAGCCGCCGATGAGTTGGGGCTGAAGGAAGGCACGCCGATTTCTTATCGCGCAGGCGACCAACCTAACAATGCCGTGAGCCTCAACGTGTTCAACCCTGGCGAAATAGCAAGTACTGCTGGTACTTCAGGCGTAGTATACGGAGTGTTGGGCGATGTAAACTACGACCCAAAGAGCCGCGTCAACACCTTTGCACACGCCAACTACACCACAGAACTCGACCGTCTCGGTGTATTGCTCTGCATCAATGGCACAGGCATACTCAACGCATGGGTGCACCGCAATGTGACACCAGACGTGAGCTATGCCGACATGAACGACCTCGCAGCCACCGCCCCTATCGGAAGCGACGGTGTGAAGATTATTCCATTCGGCAATGGTGCCGAACGTGTACTTGAAAACAAAGAAGTAGGTTGCTCCATCCACGGCTTGAGTTTCAACAAGCACAACCGTGCCCACATCGTACGTGCTGCACAGGAAGGTATCGTGTTCAGTTTCTGCTACGGCATGGAAATCATGCAGCAGATGGGTATGGATATCAAGAAGATACATGCAGGTAAGGCCAACATGTTCTTGAGTCCACTGTTCAGAGACACACTGGCAGGTGTGAGCGGTGCCACCATCGAACTATATGAGACCGACGGTAGCGCAGGTGCAGCCAAGGGCGCAGGTATCGGTGCAGGCATCTACAAGAACCACGACGAGGCATTCGCTTCACTGAAGAAATTGGCAGTTATCGAACCAGATACCGTCAATGCTCAGGCATATCAGGCTGCATACCAGTCTTGGAAGGCAGAACTCGGGAAAAATTGTAAATAAACATGATATTTTGATAAAGGCAGGATTTATTCCTGCCTTTTTTTTGTTTGTTACAAATATTTTTATTACTTTTGCCAAAAATAACAATACAGTATTAATATGGCTCATAAAAACAATCATCTCGTAATCATGGCTGGAGGAGTAGGCAGCAGATTTTGGCCTATGAGCACAGTCGATAAACCCAAGCAATTTATAGATGTCTTGGGCACAGGACGCACATTGTTACAACTTACCTTCGATCGTTTCGAGGGAATTTGTGCCCCACAAAACGTATGGGTAGTCACCAATAAGAAATATGCGGCTCTCGTTCACGAGCAGTTGCCTGAGATACCAGCAGACAACATCCTCCAGGAGCCATGTCGCAGAAACACTGCCCCATGTATCGCCTACATCAGTTGGCGCATCAAGGAGAAAGATCCGCATGCCAACATCGTGGTATCTCCGTCAGACCATATCGTGACCAATGGCGAAAATTTCCGCCGTGTCATCACCACAGCCCTTCAGTTTACAGGCGAAACGGATAGCATCGTGACACTGGGTATGAAGCCCACTCGCCCCGAGACAGGCTATGGCTATATACAGGCAGACTTGCGAGCACCATCCGCCCGCAACAAGGAGATATTCCGAGTAGACCAATTTAAGGAGAAACCAGATCTGGAGACAGCCACAGAATATATCAAGGACAAGAGTTATTATTGGAATGCGGGCATCTTCGTGATGAGCGCATCTACCATTGTCAACGCCTTTCGAGTATATCAGCCGGGCATCGCCAAGATTTTTGAGAGTATGAGAAGCATCTATGGTACCAGCCAGGAGCAGGCAGAGATAGACTTGCGTTATCCTGAGTGCGAGAACATCTCCATAGACTATGCCATCATGGAGAAGGCTGAGGAAATCTTCGTGATGCCAGCCGATTTTGGATGGAGCGACCTCGGCACCTGGGGAAGCCTTTTGGTGCAAAGCCGCAAGGATAACTTCGGCAATGCCTTGATAGGCAACAATATACAAATGGTGGAATCCAAGAATAATATAGTGCATACCACTCAAGAGAGAAAGGTGGTGATACAAGGACTCGATGGATATATCGTGGCAGAACAAGATGGCACTCTGCTAATCTGTAAACTTTCAGAAGAGCAGAGAATCAAGTTGTTTGCAGAAGACAGATAGGCAATACTGCTTGCTGTTGCAGACTAAAGTGTCACGAGATATAACCTTCCTCGTTGACAAAGGAAAAATTAAGCTCGCCCAGGACTATCAAGTCACTAGGTGAGCTTTATTTTTTATATGTGGATTGAAGTCTTACCATTGTCTTCGGTAAGACGGATATCTTTCGGATAAAACCATCTAACATTCCTGCAGGTGCCTCCTACTTTACGCCGCAGATGGTGGATGCGAATTTTTATTACATGGGCGAGTCGGGCGCATTGCCTGTATTCAAGCGGCATACCCCACTTTGAAAATTACTACGGCAGAAAAAACTTTTTTCCTCGGCAGGCAGATATTTTTTCCTCGGCAGGCAGAGTTGTCTCCCTGCCGTAGCAGTGTTATGTGGTAAGAAAAAAGTTTACAGTATACCCTGCTCAAAGCATTTTTTGCGATGTCCCGACATGGTTTCGTATGCTCAGTATGAGCATACGAAAATCCCCCAGTTCGGTATATTATGCCGAACTGGGGGATTCCTCTTAAGCAAACTCTATTTCTTCTTCAGACCTTTGTAGGCCAAGAAGGCAACTACCACTACCGCCAAAACCAAGATGACATACCCCAACTCGTGGCTGTATTTCACAGCCTGCTGATAAACATCTTGCGTTGTCTTATAGTCGGTATACTGATAAATGCCCCAACCAATGCAAGCCAAGACGGTATTCCATACACCTGCTCCAATGGTGGTATAAAGCAAGAAACGACCTACGTGCATACCTGCAAGTCCGGCAGGAATACTGATCAGCTGGCGTACTGCTGGTACCAAACGGCCAAAGATGGTAGAGGCTGCACCATGCTTGCGGAAATACTCTTCTGCCACTTCTACCTTACTCCGGTCTATCAGGCACATGTGCCCGATACGACTGTCTGCAAACCGATAGATAATAGGACGGCCTACCCATTTTGCCAAATAATAATTGAAGAGGGCACCCAAGTCTGCACCCAATGTGGCAAAGACAATGACGAGTATGAAGTTCATGCCACTGTTGGGGTCCATCGCCTTCCATGCAGCTGGCGGTACCACTACTTCTGAAGGAAAGGGAATAAACGAACTCTCTATCGCCATGAAAAGTGCCACGACCCAGTAGTTCAGATTATCCAATACCCATAGGAAAAGTTCTGCTGTATTCATGATTTACTTATTTTGCTTAGCCCAAGTGTCTTTCAGACCAACGGTCTTGTTGAACACTGGTTTCTCTGTGGTAGAATCAAGGTCTGCCATAAAGTATCCGATACGCTGGAACTGGAGATACTCGCCAGGTTTCTTGCCAGCGGCATATTCCTCTACATAGCAGTTCTTGTAGACATGGAGACTCTCTGGGTTGAGCAATTCACGGAAGTCGCGCTCATCGGCAGATGGATTCTCTATATTGAAGAGGCGGTCATACTCGCGCACCTCAGTCTTCACGCAGTGGTCGGCAGAAACCCAATGGAGTGTACCTTTCACTTTACGATTGGCTCCCTCCATGCCGCTCTTGCTGATAGGGTCGTACTCTGCCTGTATCTCTGTGATGTTGCCGTTCTCGTCCTTGGTACAACCGGTACACTTCACGATGTAGGCATTCTTTAGGCGAACCTCCTTGCCAGGAGTCATACGGAAGAACTTCTTAGGGGCATCTTCCATGAAGTCGGCACGCTCTATCCAAAGATTCTTGGAAAACGTGATGGTATGAGTTCCGTCGGCCTCATTCTCTGGATTGTTGATAGCCTCCATCTCCTCTGTTTTGTCGTCTGGATAGTTGGTGATGACGAGCTTCACTGGGTCGAGCACAGCACTTACGCGGCAAGACTTCTTGTTCAAGTCCTCACGCACAGAAGCCTCCAGCAGGGCCATGTCATTGAGAGCGTCAAACTTGGTATAGCCGATGCTGTCGATGAACATACGGATGCTCTCTGGCGAATAGCCACGTCGGCGCATACCGCAGAGGGTAGGCATACGAGGGTCGTCCCATCCGTTGACCAAGTGCTCGTCTACGAGTGTATGGAGCTTTCGCTTGCTCATCACTGTATATGTCAAGTTTAGACGATTGAACTCAATCTGGCGCGGACGATTGTCGTTCAGCACGTCAGCACTGCCGTCCATCTCCTTTAAGAAATCTATAAACTTGTCATAGAGTGGGCGATGAGGTACAAACTCCAGCGTACAGATGGAGTGGGTCACTCCCTCGAAGTAGTCGCTCTGTCCATGGGCAAAGTCGTACATAGGGTAAGCATGCCATTTGGTGCCTGTGCGATGATGAGGCGTATGGATGATGCGGTACATGATGGGGTCGCGGAAGTGCATGTTAGGGTTGGTCATGTCTAGCTTGGCACGGAGTACCATGCTGCCCTCCACAGCCTCTGCAGTATTCATCTTCTCGAACAAGGCAAGACTTTCCTCTATCGGGCGGTCGCGATAAGGACTTGCTGTACCAGGAGTGGTAGGAGTACCTTTTTGGGCTGCGATTTCCTCGGCAGTCTGCTCGTCGATATAGGCATTGCCTTTCTTTATCATCCACACGGCAAACTCCCACAACTTCTCAAAGTAGTCGGAAGCATAGTAGATGTTTCCCCACTTGAAGCCGAGCCACTGGATGTCCTGTAGTATATTCTCTACATATTCATTGTTTTCCTTGCTAGGATTGGTGTCGTCGAAACGCAAGTTGCAGACGCCATTGTATTTCTCTGCCACACCAAAGTCCATGCAGATAGCCTTGGCATGACCAATGTGAAGATAGCCGTTAGGTTCTGGCGGGAAGCGAGTCTGGATGCGCCCGCCGTTCTTGCCCTCCTTGAGGTCTTCTTCTACAAACTGTTCAACGAAGGAAATGCTCTTTTTCTCTTCGACTTTGTTTTCTTCATTCATTGCCATATTCAAAAAAGAATTATTTTTTGTTATTTATGGTGCAAAGGTACAAAAATAATTGAGAGTACGAAAATAATCAAGCCTATAAAATACTAAAAAACGTAAGATATTCCGAAAATATTTGTGCCAAAGCGACAAATATGTTTTTAAACATACCAAAAATTTTGTTTATTCCAACAAAAAAATGTACCTTTGCAAACGTTATCCTGAATACAATCTTTTTACCTTAAACAAGAAAAAACTAATACCTACAATAAGAACGCCCTCACTGTGAAGCGAGGGCGTTTCTGCGTTTAGTGTCAGGAGGCTTTCTCGGAGGAAGCCTCCTGCTGCGATTTACTTTTCTGCGGCAGCCTTACGGAATGTCTCGTTCTTGACGATCAACTTTCCTTCTGCTGTATCAAGAGAAGCCTGCTCTATGATATCCGCATCCAGTCCCTTGCGTACCAGCTCGATGCTGGTCTCTGTACCTTGAGGCTGTACCTGTAAAGCCCACTTGGTGTACTCGTTAGGCAGGTTGGTAGTCTTCACAGTGAAGTCACTTCCTAGAGTGATGATACGCTTGCCGTCTGCGCTCTTATAGTCGCCTGCGGCTGCCTGCTGGAATGCAGAGTCGGTTACTACAGTCTCCTCTACAGGCTGAACTGCCTGAGGAGCTTTCTTCTCCGAGCATGCGGTGAATGCCACCATGCCCATGACAAATGCCAAAATTGTTAATTTCTTCATTGTTTTTATATTTTAAGTGTTAATAATAAAGTTGCTTCATAAGGCTATCAGCCCCCATACCCACAGCACTAGGAGATTTGCGGCACCCACGATATAAGGCAGGTTGCCGTATCGTATGGATGTATCGCGGCTAACAAGGCACGCAGCCTCTTGCGTAAAGTACCTCTTATATAATAGGTATACGACGCCTGCACAGAGATAGGCTATCGCAAAACCCACCAGCAAGTCGCCTGGATAATGCACGCCGAGATAGATACGTGAATAGCTGACCAAGAAAGCCCAACATGCCAGAAATATGGTCAGCAGCTTACGCTTCGCCAGGAACATCGCCAAGAAAGTGACTCCCCAAGTGTTGGCAGAGTGGGAGGATGGGAAACTGTATCTGCCGCCGCGGTAGCCATTGACGATATGCACCATCCCCGAAATGGGGTTATCCTCATTGCTCGGGCGAAGGCGCTCCACCAAGGGCTTTAAGAACCCCGATGCCGCCTGGTCGCAAAGCAAGACGACCAAAGCCGCGCACATGCATACAGACAAAGCCGTCTTCCACCGGTAATTAACTAGCAACAGAACCAGAAAACTGGTATAAAACGGAATCCATGAGAACCTGCCACTCACCAGATACATAAAGCCGTCAAGCCACTCTGAATGCAATCCATTGAGATCCAGAAAGAGCCGAGTGTCAAGAGATTCCAGTTGCTGTATTATTTCTATCATTATTTTTTATTGCCATTAATAAAAAGTGTATGCCCATCTGTCATACCTTCTGCTATTTACTTCTGGGCGATGTCATCATACAATTTCTGCAGGTATGCCATACCACGTTTTTTGTTGTACCCCTTCTTGCCCTTGTCGTAAAGTTCCTTCTTACCCTTGTTGTCATAGATGAACGAGTTTTCCTCAGACACGACTCCGAAGAGGTCATTATTGGTAAAGAATGCAAATTTGGGAGTAGCGTCGCTCAACATGTTCTTGCTAAACTTGAAGTCCTTGTGCGGAACTCCCAACTGCGCTAGTAGCGTGGCAGCAATATCCTGTTGCGCTCCAATGATGTTCACCTGCATCGGACGTGAAATGGCTCCACCTGCCAAGATGAGCGGTATTTGGTAACGACTGCGGTCGCCTATATCAAGATGTTCCTTGTATCCACCTACATGATCGGGCACGAATACCACGAGCGTATTCTTCCAACAGGGCAACTTGCTATATTCTTTTACGATGGCTCCCATCACACTGTCAGTATAGGCAAAGGCGTTTAGACGCTTGTCCTTCAGACGGCTATAGGGCACATCGAACGGCTCATGGCTGGAAGATGTCTGGAATATACGCAGCATAGGTTGCTTTACGTCCTGTTCCTTCTTGATGTCCTCCATCAATTTGTTGGCCACGATATGGTCTGGCACGCCCCACTTGCTGAGTTTGTCCTCCAGAGGAAAGTCCTTGTCTGCCACTATCTTTTGATAGCCTTGCGATACGAGATAGGAGCGCATGTTGCAGAAGTCTGCGTCTCCTCCATAATAGTAATGGGCTTGATAGTGGCGATACTTCTCCAGACTTTTTGCTATGGAAGGTAACTGGGCTGTCTTGTGAGGGTAACGCATAATGCTCATCGTAGGTTGCGCAGGATAGCCGCTTAAGATAGAGACTATTCCACGGTCGGTACGGAAACTGTTGGCATAGAAACGGGTAAAGAGTATACCCTGCTGCGCAATGCTGTCTAAACAGACTGCCACATCCTTCTGGGTACCGATAGAAGGCAAGAGGTCTGAGGCAAAGCTCTCCATAATGACAATGAGAATATCGGGAGACCCTTTCTTGAAAGTCTGTGCATTGAGAAGCGGATAAGTGTTCTGGTCGCTATCGCTTATCATCTGCCCGAAGATTTCGTTCGCCTCCTTGTCATCCAGATAACGATATTGGGAAGCAAAGTCCTCCTCATGCGTCAGGCTTTCGAAAAGGCTAAACAGAGGATTGACCGCGGCGTGGTTAAGGAAAAGATTTTGACTAAAGTATACCTTTCCCGTGTTGTTAGTGGAAACGGTTACACCTCCTCGTATCGGCAAGAACAGCAAGGCTGTGAGCAGCAACAGTACGAAGGAGTTTCGCCCACGGTGCCGAAACTCTGCACTGTAAGATGTACGTCTGCCTCCTCCAAACTCGCCAAACCCATAATTACTGTACCGGCTTTGGTATCTTCTTGTGCTGCCACCCGCTGGAATACGTAGTACAAGCCACATAAGCGTGGTGAGTACGGCGACAGCCAGAAGAGCCAAGATGAGTTGCCAAAAGCCTATGCTAGCCAAGGCATCGGATGGAGAAGTGGAAAAGTAGAAGAGGGGAGTGCTATCCAAAGGGTAGCCCCAATAGGGATAAAGTCCTATGTTAAGTACAAAGCCACAAGCTGCTATGAATGAAGTTATTATAAAAATTGAATTAAGTATAGGTCTAACTAATTCCTGCCGAATCCAATAAGAAAGAATCAAGAGTAGACCAGGTATTACTGTAAGATACCCTGCCAAGGAAAGGTCTAATGGGAGACCATGCCATATGACTGAAGGCATTTCTGTGAAAACATTGTCAACAGGTTGCTGCGCAGACCCCTTTTCCATGATGAGGAACAAAGGCTTCTGCAACATAAATATCACTACCCAAGTAGCGTAAGTTTTTACAAACCAAAGAATTTGTTTCATGCCAAATCTGTCTCTAGCTAATATAAAATATGTATTATATTGCAAAAGTAGGCAATTTATTCGAAATAAGCAATTAATTTGAAGTTTTTTTTCAAAAAAGTCAAAAAAAATTTGGTGGTGTTAAATTAAAAACTTACCTTTGTGGAAGTATAAATTTATTACGTGCTATGGCTAAATACAATATTCAACCCAAGAAAGAAAAGTCGGCCAGATACCAGACTTTACTGAACGAGGAGACCAAAGATCGCCTCCGAGATGAGATTTTACGCCTGATAGTAACTGAGCGTAAATACAGAGATTCTACATACAATTCCAAGAAACTGGCTGAGGACCTGAACACAAACTCCAGATACATCTCTGCTGTTTGCGCCACTCGTTTCCACAAGAACTATTCTGAACTGATAAACGACTACCGTGTCAACGATGCCATGTCATTGCTCACAGACCGCCGCTATGCCAAGATGAGCGTAGAGGACATCAGCGAGATGGCAGGATTTAGCACTCGTCAGAGTTTCTATGCCAATTTCTATAAGCGCACAGGCATTACCCCTCGCCAATATCGGGCGCAACACTTGGCATAAGCCAGCATCATATTTCCATCATAAATATAGAAAAGCCTAGCGACCGCTGGTGGAACGCTAGGCTTTTCTAGTGCTATTTCTCTTACCTATACATTACTTGCGCAAGAAATACTTCAGTTCCTTGCTGGTTGTATTCTTGGCTATTTTGCGGAGGGCCTTGTCGCGTATCTGGCGCACGCGCTCACGCTTCAGTTGCATATCCTCTGCGATTTCCGCCAATGTTTCATGGGCCACCCCCAAGCCATAGAACTTAGTGATGACTTCCTTGTCCCTGTCTTCTAACAGGTCTACGCATTTTTGCAGCGAGGTTAGCATCTGGGCAAAGGTCGCATTGTCGTCAGCCAGGTCGATGTCCTTGTTGACCAAAATGTCGAGTAGAGTGTACTGGTTGCCCACACTGAGCGGAGCATCTATTGAAACCGCCTTGGCTGCACTTCTCGGTGCAAACTTCTTCTGATCTTTGGGAATACGGTACATCGCAGCCTGTTTGTCTATTGCAGCCTGCATCGCCTTATGGATGAAAGGCGACGCATAAGAGACGAACTTGGTGCCCCTGCTTTCATCGAACTTCTGGGCTGCCATAAGCATGGCTAGCGTACCTTCGCTGACGAGGTCGTCTAGCTCCACACCTTTTCCCTTCATCTTGTTGGCGACAGACTTCACGTAATTGACATTGTCGCTCACCAATTTGTTTATTTCTTTTTCTGTCATACTCAATTTCTTTTTGTGCAAAAATACAGAGAATAAATGGAAAGACCAAATTTTTACGCCTAAATTTACCTACAAAGCGCAGCATAAGGACAAGTGGCGCATCGTTTTGCGTCTTGGGTAGGCAGATAAGGTACTTGCAGATTGAAAATCTCTTCCAGAATAGCCTTCAACCTGTCCATGAATTCCTGCTCATACACCTCGATGTCTGTTATTGCCTCCTTGCCCATCTTGAGCATGGGGTCATAAGCCTCAGCACCAGCACTCTGAATGAACAGTAACCCGGGCGACACAGGTTCGTGTGCAGGATTTAATCTAGCATCATTCTTCACGACAATGGAGTAGAGCATCGACTGTAAGTAATAATCTGTATGCTTGTTCAGAGCCTTTGTCTCCGAGCTGAACACCTCTTCTATTTCCGAAGGATGGCTCGTTCTAGTGCGTCCTGTCTTGTAGTCGATAACTCTGATACGTTCTGCCAAGTTGTTGGCGCCAGGGTTTCCATTCGCTGCCACAGCATCGAGTCGGTCAATGAAACCGCCTATTGTAATGGGTTTTACGCCCTGATGAGTCATGATAGGGATTTGCGTGGTAACCTTCAGTTCCAACCCCTTGATATAGAAAGGTGCCATGCGCCGGTCTATGGTAATGAGCTGTCGCAAGTAGTAGGCGATGACCTCTCTATTGATGCGCTGCAAGCCGTTGTACTGAGGCAGGTGTTCATTGCGACCTATCTTGAAGAGTTCTTCCTTGAAAGCTTGGTCTACAAAGCACTCCACCAACAGTTTGTCTTTCAGTATCTCATCCAGAGCGTCGGGTGAAATCCGCAAGGTACGCACCAACTTGGCATTTCCGGCAGCATCCACAGCCAAGTCTTCTGGTTGTGCGAATGACAGGTACAACAATTCCGAAGCCCTATGGAAGATATTTCCGAAGACACGATTGTCTACCTCGTCCTCATCAATTTCCTCCAGTACGTTCAGCCCCTCTATGTACTTGAAGTAAAACATCATAGGGCATTTCAGGTAAACATTGATGAATGTGGGAGTCAGCATACTCTTTTTCAAAAGTATCTGAAGTTCATCCGCTGCCTTGGGGCGACTGGTATGCATAGTGCGTTGGAGTTTTTGGCCTGCTACCATCATTCGCCTTGTTATCCGATGAGGGCTTTCTACCATCATCTGGAGCATAAACCTACTCATTTCTCCCGTCTGCCCGTCTTCCGTCGCATTGTTGTATGTGAGGGTGATGTCGCTGGCTCTCTGCAACATACTATAGAAGTGGTAGGCGAAGATAGACACTTTGTGGTCTATGGTGGTCAACCCATAAGCCTTGCGGAGGGAGTAGGGGATGAACGATGAGTCATTGACTCCCTTTGGCAGTTTGCCTTCATTGCACGACAAGACCAGAGTGTGTTCGAAGTCTAGGTTTCGAGTCTCCAGCACTCCCATTATCTGAATGCCTACGGCAGGTTCGCCATGGAAAGGAATGGTCGTGGTGGTGATGACCTGCTGTATCAGTCGTTCCAGGGTAATGACATCTACCTGTAGGTCGCCAGAATCGATGAGTCCATGAAGACGGTTGAGTAGGGTATAGGTGCGGAAAAGCGACTCTTGGAAGAACGGGTCGTCCAAGTCTTTGCTATGGGTACCTATCAACTTGAGTACATCCAGTAGATACTGCATCAGCCGTTTGTTATACTCTTCTTTGTTAGCAGCCGTATCCAAGTCACGAAACAACAGGTTTAGTCCCTCATCTTCATCCAGACAGAGGTACTCGCGGGATGGATAGAACTGCTTCTGGTCCTCCAGTTTCTGGAGTAAGTCAGCATAACGCTCGGAGACATAGCGCATATATGGATGGCGCAGAGCCAAGAGTACATAGTGCAAGCGATAGGTGTCGCTATGCTGCGTGTGTCCGATGCCCTGCAACTTGATGAGCTGTAGTACCAAACTATAGAAAGGAGTTTGCTGCAAAGGGTACCCCAGGGTGATATTCAGATTTCCATCCACCTCGTCTGGCAAGGAATTGATGACTGTCTGCAGAAGTCCCTCATCGGCAAGTACGATAGCTACATTCTTGCCTTCCTTGTAACGGTCGTTTTCCATGAGCCAGTCATAGACGTACCGTCCCTGTATATTCTCGGTAGGAGCGGATATATAGGTTATCTTCCTGGGATGGGAGAAGTTGTCATATATTTCGGTTTGGGCCTCGTTTCCTAACTCATTGGGGTAGTACTTGAGGTACTGACGGATGTAATGGCCTGCCTCGTTGGTGCCGTCCATGTAATATCGGTCGAAGTCCCAATAGAAGAAAGCCTTGCCTTCCTTCTGGAGACGGTCTGCGAGCTTAAGTTCCACTGTCTGCATCATGTTAAATCCCACGAAGAGATACTTCTTGTGCTCAAAGTGGATGCTTTCATCCTGCACCACCTTGCGGTAAAGTGCCCCCTCATAAGCGAGTCCCTGCTCCTGAAGATGCCTGTTATAAGAAGTATAGATGTCGTAGAAGTGACTCCAGAGCTGCAAAAAGCGTTTTTTCAGCTCTGAGTTGTGGTCTTCAGAAAAATTACTGAAGAACTTCTGTATCATCTTCTTCTGTTCCTCGGTAAGATAAGACACGTCGTCCAGTTCATGGATGTCGGTGAGATTGGAGAAAAGTTGCTTGGCATCTGCCATATTTTTGTCGACATCATCGAAGTCGCTCACCAATAGCTGCCCCCAGCCATAGAAATGGTCGAGGGTTTCTTCGATGCCCGTACACTCCACAAAGGTCTTGTGCAGGTCGCATATCAATTTGATGGGGTCTGCCACCTTCAATTGAGAGTGATGACGGAACAATTCACTGATGGTAATATACTTGGGAGCCCAGATGGGTTGGTCGCTCAATTTGACCAAATTCTCGTTGAGAAAAAGGGCTGCACGCTTGTTGGGGAAAACCACCACCACGTCGCTTAGGTCATTGCCATTCTTCCTCAAGATATCTTCAGCTACATATTCTAGAAAAGATTTCATATCTGTTGCTTGTTATTCGTTTTACATACTTTTGCTTCCACTACTCGCATTACTTCACTTCCACCACCTTGTTGGGATATACGTACCATAGGTAGCCTTTTACGTTTTGGTGTCCCATGGCACCGAGAAGCTTCATGTATTCCCTCACTTGGTCAAAGTATTCTTCGTGTGGCTTGCCAAACTTGAAGTCCACGACGACAGTCTCGTCGGCACCTTTCATGACTCGGTCAGGCCGTTGCTGTACCAGTTTGTCGTCCACGCGTCGGAGAATGGTACACTCATTGAAGAGCGTCCAACGGCCAGAGAACCAATCCTTCACTTTCTCCGACTCCAGACGCTGCCGTATCATCTTAACCAACCTTTCTCTTGATACATGGTCGTCATATAGCACACCATTCTGTTCCAGGTCCTTGAGTGCTCCCTCGATATCCTCATGCGTATGGATGGCGGAGAAGATGGCGTGCATCACGGTACCCATCTTAATATAGTGCTTCTGCTGTTCTTCCTCCTCGTCCCCTTCTATAAAGTCACGACTCTGTAGACTCTGCTTGAAGGTTTGTCTACTTGAGGAATGATGTATCGTAACCTGTATTTTCTCTGCCGTCTGCTCAAAGACGTTGAGGCTGATTTTCCTCTCCTTTGCTGCAGGAACCACTGGTTCACCATAGGAAAAGAAGACATCCCCCGTCTCGTCTTCCACCAGTTGGCAAGACAAACCTTTCTCCGCCAGTACTTTCTCTACTTGCGGTAGCACGGCCTCGATGATACCCGAGCGGGTGGTTCCAGAGGTAGCCTTGGAAGTTTTGGCGTTGGCAGACTTCTTGGGCTGTTTACCGAATACATAAAGATTATGACTGGCACGTGTGAAGGCTACATAGAGCAGATTGAGATTGTCTACCATGTTTTGCAGGTGCTCATGATAGTAGTCGCGCTCGTAGATGCTCTGCTTCATCTGCTTGGCACTGAAGTCTACCGGCACAAGCGGCAACTGGCTGTAAGGTTCTTCCTGAGGAGAACACCAGATGGTATTGGTTTTCTCCAACTGCCAGTCGCAATAAGGCATGATAACATGGTCGTACTCCAGTCCCTTACTCTTATGGATGGTGAGCAGACGAATGCCATTGTCACCGTCGCTATGTATGCTCTTGTCGTGGAGATTCTCGTCCCATTCCTTCAGAAAAGCCTCAATGTCACTGCTATTGTCTGCCAGAAAAGCATTGAGCTTGTCATAGAAGGCGCAGACATAGGCACTTTGCTGTTTCATATCGGTATTTTCACCCATCTCCAGTATCCTGTATATACGCTCCACTAGTTCGAAGAGCGGAGTCTCCAGCAGTTCCTGCCGATGCTCATCGAAGAAGTCTGCTTTTTTCTCATCGTGCAGATAATAGTCTGCGTAGCTAGACACAATGGCGCGAGAGATGGCATCGTTAGGGTGGGTGAGATGACGCAATACTGCCACCAACGTATTGACGGCTTGCGAGGCATCAAGGCGGAATGCCTCATCGGATACCATCTCATAATTAGAGTGATCCATGAAGTATTGGGCGATGTCTTGTATGGTCTTGTTGTTTCGTACAAGAATGGCAATATCACTGACAGACACACCTCTGCCAACTAAGTCATCAACAGTGGAGAGACAAAGTTGGAGCATGCGGTCTTGCCCTTCTTCGTCATTACTCTCCTTGAGAAGTCTTACCTCTACATATCCCTGTGCTGCTCTGTTTTGTGGCACTTCCTGAATTACGTCACTATAGGCACGTCGCAGTTCCTCCGCCTCTTCGGGCGTGTCTTCCTTCAGATAGTTGTATTCGATGTTGGCTGCTTCTGTGAAAAAGGCATTATTGAAATCTATCACGTTTCGGTCTGAACGGTAATTGCTACGCAGAGGCTCAGACTTGACAGTCTTGCCACTCTCGGCAAACTCTTGCTCGATATTGTTGAGTAGTCGCCAGTCGCCCGAACGCCAGCGATAGATGCTCTGCTTCACATCACCAACAATGAGGTTGCCCGCATCTTCACGGCTCATCGTCTCCTCCAGCAATACCTTGAAGTTTTTCCATTGTATAGTACTGGTATCTTGAAACTCATCTATCATGACATGGTCTAGCTGGGTACCTATCTTCTCAAAGATAAAAGGTGAGTCGCTGTCTTGTATGAGAGAGTGCAGGAGCGTCTGGGTGTCGCTGAGCAAGAATCGGTTGGCCTCCTCGTTCATGAGCCTTACCTTCTTGTCGATTCTACTGAGCAGGCGCAACTGGTTGAGATGCTTCATCGTGAGTGAGACGCTCTTGTATATACGTACCAGCTTGGGGCGGTTCTTCTCAGAGAACTGTAGGATGGGGTAGAGTATATCTCTTACGTAACAGTATAATTCGTTTTGCGCCTTGGCATCTGCCTTTCTCACCCAGTTGTCAGGACTGTCCATACATTTAGCAAAGGTGGCATTGCAAAGGTCTTCATCATCGTACGTTCCGTTTCTCAACTTATTGAAATAGCTCCATATGCCCGTCTTTCCTCTTGTCAGGTCTTCTGCAGTGTATCCATTCTCCTCCAGGGCGTCAAAGAAGGTGGAGGCAATCTCGTACAGTTGTTCCTTCACTTTTGCTCTCATTTCCCTCATCTTCGCCTTGAACGCTTCGAAGAACTTCTCGTCCTCCATACACTTCGAGAGTTCATCAGCATGAGCCTTATAGTAGTCGCGGAAGATGTTTTCACCGAATAGCTTCACTTGTCCGATAATGTTCCATCCTTTATCCTCATCGATGTTCTCCCGGATATAGTCCATAATCCAGAAAAGCAATTTGTCTGTACTTTCCAGGCTCTCGATGAGTTCATCCACCGCCTGCTGTTCCACCTGGCGATCGTTCAAGCCTATACGCAAATTGGCAGTAAGGTCTAGCTCACGAGCCAGATTGCGCAGCACACTCTGGAAGAATGTGTCAATAGTCTCCACGCGGAAATAGTTGTAGTTATGGAGAAGGAGCTGCAGAGCCTTGGCTGCATTCTGCTTGATTTGTTCCACGGAGAGATGGGGTAATGCTTTGGCAATCTGAACAAGATAGTCATGTGATTTATCCAATCCTTGCGAGATGCCATAGAGTTGCCCTAGAATGCGCAGCTTCATCTCTTCTGTTGCCTTATTGGTAAAGGTAACGGCGAGAATGGTGCGATATGCCATCGGATTGGCGATAACAAGGGTCATGTATTCCC
This sequence comes from Oribacterium sp., assembly GCA_963609615.1. Taxonomy (GTDB): domain Bacteria; phylum Bacteroidota; class Bacteroidia; order Bacteroidales; family Bacteroidaceae; genus Prevotella. The sequence continues at coordinate 58,859 of CAVDKC010000001.1, read as the reverse complement.
TAGCCAGGGTAAAAGTCTTGCCTGAGCCTGCACTCGCCTTGTAGACGGTAAGCTGGGGGGGAAGGGTTTGTTGTATCATATTTTTGAAGTCTTGATTATCTTATAACTAAAGTGAAAATATTACCAATTGCGGAACAACTCGAAACCAAAGCGACAGCCGATGCCATTAAACTCGGCATTATGAAATGCTGCAAACACGCCTAGCGTCATAAGACGTGTAGTCACGCCATATCCCCATTCTGTATAAGGATACAGATGCTTTACGCCAAGTCCACTCACATAGAAACGTTCTTTCTCTATGTACCTGCCTATCAAAGGCAACCATGCTGTCATCAGCATCGGGGCTTCATAGGTAAAATTGCCGCGTACATAGTAGTCGCTGGCATTATACCACTGGGAGGAAAGCATCTCAAACTCGCCCGACCAGTCATCGTTCCAACCGCCAGGAATGTTGTTATCGTGAAAATTGGTATAGTCCACGAAGTCCCAATGTTCGCCCTTTCGGGTATAAAATCCTGTACCTAGACGCAACGAGATAGAACGGCGTCGTGAGAGCCGATAGATGTTTTGGACATCAAACTCCACTCGCTCATAACCGATATTACCCCCGAAGAGGTGCTTGAATCCACGCTCGTAGTCTAACTTGTAGACAGGCCCCTGGCCTGCCCATGGCCGCCACTCGATGCCGATGGCAGGAGCCACAGACGTGTATCTGTCTGGATAGCCGAATTCCTTGTAGAAATCGGGCTGCACTGCGATGCGGTCGTGCGCTACGAGTCCGATCTCAATCGCCCACTTGGGATTGAATCGCCAATGGTTGATGATGCGCAGGTAGTTGTCCTTGAACTCCGTCACATTTGCTTTTTTTTCAGGGGCTATGTCGGGGATATCGCCTAGTGAGAAGTCGCCGATGCTGTCCTTTGCCTCCACAACGCCTAGAATACGCCTTGCGATGCGGTTGGTATTGATGCGATTGCCATTTCCTAAAATAGCCTGAAAGTAACCTTCATGCTTTGCACTGTATGTGAAACTGACTGGAATATTTATGTAAAAACGGTGTTGCCTCATACTGTAGCCGCCCTTGAATCGAATGCCTATTTGGTAGTTTTCGTCAAAAGAATATTGGGATTTTAGGTCAAACTTATACACCAATCCCTTCCTGCCCGAATATCCCATATAGAGAGGATTGAAGATAGGACTAATACGGAAATAGCCCTGCTGTTGCTTTCCGAAGCCATGCTGTATACGGTTAAGCAGATTGTCGCCCACGATATCCCAAAGCACATCCTTCACAAAGTTTTTCTTTATGGAAGTGGAATCCTGCTTTCTCTTGGTATCCAACTGTCTCCAGTACTGGGTATATATAGACTCTTCATCGGGAGTGAGTTTGACAGGACGCACCTTCGCCATCAAGGCTGTATCAGACACATTGTTGAGCGAATCTGGCAGGATGCTCTGCAAGTCATAGTAAGAGGAATACATGCCCGAAATCTTGTTGCCCATAAACCTAAAATTGGCTCTCATATCGCATTTCACAGGTCCGAGCGAACGGAATCCTTCCTTGCCCATTACGATGGAGATGTAGAATTGTGTCATGTCATATTCGCCCTCGAAGTCCACGAGCTTTACCTGCCCCGTTTGAATACTTACGATGGCACGCGTCACTACCGTCTGCGTATTCTTGATACGAGGATAAGCATAGACTTGCGCCACACCAAAGGGCAGAAGAGTGACGGAATATTTATAATAGCGGCGATTGGTACGATGAAAAGGGGAGAGGATATTCTCCTGAAAGAGGGTTTCGCTATAAACATTGGGAACCATGTAGCGAAGCACGGATGCCATCGTGTTGCGACGGCGCGGAATGGTACTTACATTGAGTAGGCGATGGAAGACAGGCTTTCCCTCTTTGTCTACCTGCACCTTACTATAATATTCACTGATAAACCTGCGCCCTACTCCATGCGCTACGGCATACATGGTAGGCACGAGCGTGAGTGTGGCATTGCGTTTGTTGGTGCGCATCTGAAACTTGGTATAGGCATAGGTGGTCTTGCTGCCCCAGCCAGTAGTGTCAACCGTCTGTGCATAACCGAAGACAAGGTTCATCACCGAGTCGACAAGTGCGTCTCTCGATGATGTCCTCTTTGCATTTGCCGGCATTAGCTGGAGACAAAGCAAGAGTGTGGCGGTTATCATCAGCAGGTATTTCTTCATAACGCAAAAATCGGACACGGCACAGATTTGCCACATCCGATTGCAAAATTATATAATTCCTGTGAAATTCCCAAACTTTTGGGCGAGAATATTAGGGAATCATCCTAAATACTTCATGAGTATTTTGATTTGTCCAGACTCTTTCAGCTTAGTGATGCTTTTCTCCCTGATCTGGCGCACACGCTCCCTTGTGAGTCCCATCTTGTCACCGATTTCCTCCAGTCCTCTTTCTGGCTCACCGATACCAAAGCAAGCACAGACTATTTTGCGTTCCCTGTCCTTAAGGCACTTATCCAGCACCTGCATCAGTTCTTGGGCCATACTCTCATGGTCCACACCTTTGTCGGTACGACTGTCATCGCCACTGGCCATCACGTCTGCCATCGAGTTGTCATCGTCATCGCCAAATGGGGCATCAATGCTCACATGGTGACCGCTAGCCATCATACTCTGCGAAATCTTGTCCTCGTCGACACCTGTGCGTACAGACAGTTCTGCAACACTAGGGCGACGTTGGTACTCTTGTTCGAACTTGCTGATTTCCTGATTTACCTTATTGAGCGAACCCACTTGGTTGAGTGGCAGACGCACGATACGGCTCTGCTCGGCGATAGCTTGCAGGATGCTCTGGCGAATCCACCATACTGCATACGAAATAAACTTGAAGCCACGCGTCTCGTCAAATCTCTCTGCTGCCTTGATCAGCCCGATATTTCCCTCATCTATCAGATCGGTAAGGGTGAGTCCTTGGTGCTGATATTGCTTGGCGACAGACACCACAAATCGCAAGTTGGCCTCCACCAACTTGTTTTTTGCACGTTCACCTGACCGCCCGCCCTTGCGTATGATTTGGGCAAGTTCTATCTCTTCCTCTATTGAAATCATAGGGGCACGACCGATCTCTACCAGGTATTTGTCGAGTGCCTCGCTATTGCGATTGGTTATGCTCTTCTGAATCTTCAGTTGTCTCATATCAAAATCCTCTCCTAGTTACAAACTTCGCAAAGATAGCATGAAATGAGCCATGTTGTTATTTTTATTAACAAAGTTTAGTAGAAAAGCCGCCGTTTTCTCATATTTTATCTTATTGTCTCATTTTGAGAGAATTTAGAGAATGCCTCTTGATAACCATTAAAAACATTGATACCAACCTCACCGTGCTAATTGTTATCTGTTTTCCTAGAGACTACTCTAGCTTTTCTATGTTGATTTCCAGAATTTTCTGTGTATTTTCTTCCGTTTTGCATTTCTCCGAAATCCTTTCGCCTATGAGCCAGATAATTTTGCCCTCCCCATCAGTCAATACATGCTGTGACTTTTTCTGCAAGTAATCTCTCTTTCGGTCTGTAAGATAATCGCTTACAAGTTTACTGCCTTTCATTCCGAAAGGAAAGAAGCGATCGCCTTCTTTAGCAAGGCGATAGGTGAGTGGAAACACTACTTTATCGGCATCAATCGTGATACGCTGTGTATTCTTGCTAGGTGAGAATCCCATGGGGCGAGGATAACTCTTAAGTTTTATTTTTGCTGTAGTCAGAGAATAGTTACCTTCCTCAGGCAACTGGAATTCTCGTTCATTCTGCAAGTTTTCCATAGTATGGAGTGGAGCCACAAGTAGGTATTTGCGGTCGATAACGACCATGTAATCATTGCTATTCCAAACTTTTCCCACGCCGAAGTCATCATTTTTTATACATTCCCTGTTGGTCATCGCTAGGCATATCTGGTCTATCATGTCACCATGAAAACCATATTTCCCCAACTCGTGATGTAGCACATATTCTGCACTGGCTGCCGTCTCTACTTTCTGCCGGTCTATTCGCACTACATTGCAAAGAGAATCGGCAGTGGATAGATTGGTATAAGAACCTGTCTGCATCGTGCTCTGAAGCATCAGTTTGGCTTGTCGCAAATATTTGGCTGTCTGTGCTATGTTCTCGCTAGCGGCAGGATTGAGTTGCTGGAGTAGGGGAACGAGGTGGTGGCGTATCTTGTTGCGCAAAGCTTCATCTTCTAGATTGGTGGAGTCAGTCACGTAGTCTTGTCCTCCTTCTCGCAGATAGTCGAGGATTTCTTGTCGGCTGAGGCAAAGCAGGGGGCGCAAAATATTGCCGTTTTTCGGGGCAATAGCGGCAAGCCCGTCTACACCGGAGCCTCGCAAGAGATTGAGCAGTAGAGTCTCTACGTTGTCGTCACGATGATGAGCTACGCAGATACCGTTCGCCTCTGTATCGTGGGCGAGTTGGGCAAAATAGCGATAACGTAAGTCTCTCGCTGCCATCTCGATGCTCACCTTATGCTGCTGGGCATAGGCGAGGGTGTCAAAATGGATACGATGCAAATGGATACCCCTACGCTGGCAGAGGTCTACGCAAAACTGTTCGTCTCGCTCAGACTCTTCACCACGCAGGTGAAAGTTGCAATGGGCAGCACTTACATTCTTGCCTAGAGCGACAAGTATGGATAGCAATGCCACGCTGTCAGCACCCCCTGACAGGGCGACGATGTATTTGCCCTCTTTCTCCAGAAGTCCCTGCTGCGACATATATTTCGCAACCTTTCGTTCTGTCGCTGATTGATAATTCTTAGCCATGTCCTTTCTCTATTTATCCCTTTTGGCTCTTAAGGAATTCTTCGGCTCTTTGTAAGTCTTCAGGTGTATCGATACCTACGGTCTCCACGTCTGTGATTCCTATCTTGATTTTATAACCATTCTGTAACCAACGGAGTTGTTCCAGGCTCTCCGCTATCTCTAAACTACTCTGTGGCAGTTGGGTTACTTCCCTCAAGACCTCTTTACGATAGGCATAGATTCCTAGGTGCTTGAGATAGGGGAAGTGCAGGAGCCAGTCCTCACGTTCCTTGCCCCTAACGTATGGGATGACGCTGCGAGAGAAGTAGAGGGCAAAACCTTGGTTGCTCACGGCTATCTTCGGACTGTTGGGATTCTCCACTGCCGCCATCGAGGTGAAAGCCTTGCCCAGGGTGGCTATCTGGGTAGTAGGGTCATCGAAACAATGGCAGATGGTATCAAGCTGGCTCTTTGCCACGAAAGGTTCATCGCCTTGCACGTTAACGACGACATCCCAGTCACCACCGATTTTCTCGATTGCTTCCTCGATGCGGTCTGTGCCGCTTTTATGGTCGGTGCGAGTCATTACCACGTTCCCTCCAAAAGCCTTGACTGCATTGTATATGCGCTCGTCGTCAGTAGCCACGTAAGCAGCCTCAAATACTGCTGCTACTTTCTCGTATACATGCTGGATAACTGGCTTGCCACCGAGCAGTGCCAATGGTTTGCCTGGGAAACGCGTAGAGGCGTATCTTGCAGGAATGATTCCGATAAATTTCATAATCTTCTGTCTTATATAGCTTTATGGTTTCTTTATTTTGAAGTGGCTTAATCGTGATAAGGCAAACTTGCCGTATCAGACGAAAAAAAGTTGCACCTCTGCAAGCGCAAAAGTACAACTTTATTTTGTATTCACCAAATAAAAATAGTTTTTTTATTCGTATCGGATAGCCTCGATAGGGTCAAGTTTGGCAGCTTTCTTGGCTGGATACCATCCAAAGAACACACCTGTGAAGGTACATACTGCGAAACTCATGATGATGCTCCACGGCTCTATTTGCGTGGCAATGTGCAGGAAGGTGTTTAGCCCAAGAGAAAGGCTCACGCCCAAGATAACACCGATGATGCCACCTGTAACGGAGAGCAAAATAGCCTCTATCAAGAATTGGTTGAGGATATCGATGCCTCGGGCACCTACGCTCATTCGCAGACCGATTTCTCGGGTACGCTCTGTGACGGAAACGTACATGATGTTCATAATTCCGATACCGCCTACGAGTAGGGATATGCCTGCCACACTGCCTAGCAAGATGGTAATAGTAGACATCGTAGAGTTCATCATGCTCGAAATCTCCTCTTGCGAACGGATATTGAAGTCATCCTCATCTGCCTCGGTGGTATCTGTAGCGTCCTTCAATTTATGGTTGCGACGCAAGATTTCTGATATCTGGTCCTGAGCTGGCTGCGATGCCTCCTCGGTGATAGCCGAGCAAACGATACCGCCCAGGTACGTCTGGGCCATGATGCGCTTCATTACAGTGGTGTAAGGAGCCAGCACGAGGTCGTCTTGGTCCATTCCCATCGAGTTGTAGCCCTTCTTCTGCAGTACACCGATTACACGGAAAGGGATGCTGTTGAATCGCACCACCTTGCCGATAGGATCGCTGCCGTCAGGGAAGAGGTAGTCTACTACGGTTTGTCCGAGGATACACACCTTGGATGCTGCCTTGATATCTGTATCGGTGAACATCTCACCGTCTGCCACCTTGAGCTGTCGGATGGTGAGATAGTCTTGGTTTACACCGTAGATACTGCTCTGGGTATTGTTGTTGCCGTATATCCACTGTCCGCTGCTCTGCACTGTAGGCGAGATGGCTGAGATATAGTTACATTCGTCCTTGATGGTCTGGTAGTCGGTCTGCTTCAAGGTCTCCATAGAGGAGGCGTCCTGACGCACGCCGCCACGCATGTCGGCTCCAGGCGAAATCATAATCATGTTGCTTCCCATCTCGGCGATATTCGCCTTGATGCTCGCCTTGCTGCCTTGTCCGATAGCAAGCATCGTGATGACGGCTGCGATACCGATGATGATGCCGAGGGCGGTAAGGAACGAACGCATCTTATTGGCTGCTATCGCTCGGATGGCTATCTTGAAAAGATTCTGGTAATTCATTTACTTTAAAATTTGAATTTTGAAATTTACTGCTGGTGAATCTTCTTTGCCATTAATGCTATTGAATTCTTCACTCTTCACTTTCTCTCTTCACTTCCCTTATTCGTCCGTATTGGCTGGCAATGCCGCTAACCCTTCTGCGGCCGAGAGAATGTGGTCATTGTAGCTATCGCTGATGATGTGGCCATCACGCAGTTCGATGTTGCGACTCGAATAATTGGCTATGTCGGGGTTGTGGGTTACAAAGATGATGGTGCGGCCTTGAGCGTAGAGTTTCTGGAAGAGTACTAGAATCTCGAAGCTCGTTCGGGTATCGAGGTTACCCGTAGCCTCGTCGGCAAGGATGACTGCTGGGTTGTTGACCAAAGCTCTAGCTATCGCTACACGCTGCATTTGACCTCCGGACATTTGGTTGCTCTTATGGTAGAGGCGTTCACCCAGTCCCACCGCCTTCAATGATTCGATGGCTCTCTGCTTGCGCTCCTCTGCACTCACAGAAGGGTTGTACATTAACGGCAGCTCTACGTTCTCTACGCTCGTGGTCTTAGGCAGTAGATTGTAGTTCTGGAAGATAAACCCGATTTTGCGGTTACGCAGAATGGCACGTTCTGAACGGCTCATCGTACGGACGCTCACACCGTCAAGGTAATATTCACCGCTAGATGGAGTGTCGAGGCAACCGAGTTGGTTGAGCAACGTACTCTTGCCAGAGCCAGACTTACCCATAATGGTGACGAATTCGCCCTCGTATATCTTGAAGCTAACCCCCTTGAGGGCGTGGACGGTCTCTTCGCCCACGAGAAAGTCTCTACGTACATTGTCTAGTTCGATGACGACCTTCTTGCCCTCATTGGATTGCTTGTTGTTGTTATCTGTCATATTCGAAATCATTTTATCATTTCTTCTTTCCTCTAGGACCAGGACCGCTGATTAAACCTTGACTCTGCTGGGTGTCATCCTCTGTCTCCTCTGGTTGGTTGACGACAATTTCGGTCACGATTTTTTGGCCTTGCTTCAAACCTTTGGTAATCTCGGTGTGAATACCGTCGCTCTGGCCGATGGTTACAGGGTGAGCGGTAAGGGTGTTGTTGGCGAGCGTCCAAATCTTATTCTTGCCCTTGCAGTCCACAATCTTGATATCCTTGCCCACAGTCTCCTTAGTAGGAGTGAAACGGAGAGCCTTGTTGGCTACAGCCAGCACGCCTGTGCGTTCTTGTGTCATGATGGTTACATTGGCAGTGAGTCCTGGTTTCAGCTTGAGGTCGGTGTTAGGGGCTGAGATTACTACCTCGTAGGTTACCACGTTGTTGGTGGTAGTAGCCTCGAGGCGCACCTGCTTAACCACACCCTCGAAGGTGTCGTCTGGGTAAGCATCGACGGTGAAGGTTACGCGGTTCCCCTCCTTCACGCCGCCTATATCGGCCTCGTCAACGTCTGCCACTACCTGCATGTTGGTAAGGTCTTTGGCGATGGTGAAGAGCTCTGGAGTGTTGAAGCTGGCAGCCACCGTCTGTCCTTCCTCTACGCTCTTGGAGATGACTGTTCCGTCGATAGGCGATGTGATGGTGGCGTAGCCGAGGTTGGTCTGTGCCTTCTGCACGTTCTCCTTAGATGATGCCACCTGCTCCTTGGCCTGGCGATAGGCGAGGAGGGCGTTCTCGTAGTCGTCGGCAGAGACGAGTCCCTTTTTGTAGAGGGTCTGATAGCGGGTGTAGTTGGCTGCCTGGTAGTTCATGTTACTCTCGGCACTCGCCAGGTTGGCCTTGGCGGTGTTGAGTTCGCTTGTCAGGTTGGTCTTGTCGAGTTCGGCGATGACCTGTCCCTTCTTCACCTGCGAGTTGTAGTCTACATAAAGTTTGTTTACAATACCACTCACCTGTGTACCTACGGTTACCGAGGTCACGGCCTCAATGGTACCAGTGGCGGTTACGCTGTTCTGGAGAGTCTGGAGCGAAACAGTTTCCTCCTTGAAGTTGATTTCTTCTTTCTGCTTACCGCCAGAGAGTGACCAAGCCGCCACGGCTATAACGATCACCACGATGACGGCAATCCAGATCTTACTGATTTTTACCTTTTTCATATACTTTCCTATTATATAATAATGTTTGCAATACCCTTTTATTTACTCGCATTAGATTTTTCCATCCTTGTAAAATTTGAGCATATCTATATTGAGGATGGTGAGATACTTTGCCTGCAGCTCGTTTTGTTTGGCTTTCAATAAGTTATCCTTGCCTGTACGAAGCTCTACTATGTTCTTCAGTCCCAGTTTGAATTGCTCGCTCAACAGGTCATAGCTGGTCTGTGCACTCTCCGAACTTACCTTGGCCGCCTTGAATTGGCTTTGGTTGCTATTGGCCTGTAACCAGTAGTTCTCAATAGTAGAGTAGAGCTTGGTCTGCTCGTTTTTTACATCAAGCAGGATGCTCTGTCGCTGTATCTCGGCCTTGTTGACGGCAGTCTTGGTCTGTCGGTTGTCGAAGAGAGGTACACTCACGCTGATGCCGCCGCCCACATTGAAGTTTTGCTTCAATTGGCTATCCCAGTTTGAAGAGTTCATAGAGGTAGAACTGGTGCTCACTCCTGCGTTGGCACTGATGGTAGGTAACTTGCCCGCCTTTGCTATCTTGATGTTCAATTCATTCTGAGCCAACTGGTTCTGGTATCCCTTGAACTCTGGACGATTCTCCAGTGCGGCCTCATAGATGCCCGCTAAGGATGGGATAGGGGCTAGTGCCATTTGATCGGTAGTGGTAGGAAAAGCAATATCAAACTCTTCTTCCGATGTAATTTGAAGCAAAGCCTTGAGTTGGCGTTTGTAGTCTTTTACATTGTTCTCTGCCTGTACTACATTATATTGATCTTGGGCTACCTGTGCCGTTAGCTGCGCCAAGTCTGCCTGGCTCATCTTGCCTATCTTCACCATCTCCTTGCCACGCTGCTCATTGCTCACGCTAGACTCTAGGCTCTCCTTGTTTACCTGTATCGCCTCAGTGCTATAAAGTATCTGTACGTAGAGCTGAGCTATCTGTTCCTGTAGCTGTACTGCCTGCGTAGCAGAGTCTAGAGCTGCTGCCTCTTCAGCTAGCTTGTTTAGTTTTACCTGGTTGCGGTTTTTGTTGCCATTCCAAATGGTGTAGTTGCCAGCCACGCTATAACTGCCGTTGTAGTACACTTTGTCTATGCTGGCCCTAGAAAATCCATCGCCGCTAATACCGCTTGCTACCCAAGGCGTATAGTTCACGCTCTGACTGGTCTGCGCAGAGAGCGAAGGCAACAAAGCCGATTTCGACTGTAGGTAGTCTTCCTGGGCACTAGCCTTGGTGAGTTGCGTCTTTTGGATAGAGATGTTGTGCGCCATGGCATAGTCGATGCATTCCTTGAGCGACCATTGCTTGGCTTGTGTGGACAGGGGCAGTGCTGCCATTAGGCAGGCTGCGCACGTCATTCTAAAACTTACATTCATACTCTTAATTTGATGTTTTACTTTTTTCTTGTTGCTAGAGAGCAAATTTTTATTTTTCTTCATTTTCTATTGGTGTATTGCAAACATTATATAGGATTCTTTTTGGCGAATTCCGAAAGACTTGAAAGTCTTTCGGAAAAATTTGCTTATTCTTTATAAGTAGACGCTGCCGGAAACCCCAAAGTTGCAATTCCTGAAATTTTAGATACGATTTCCTAAGGTAAGGTTTAAGTACAGCTTCTTGATTTAACAACTTTTTTTTTACTCTTACATTTTTTGCGAGATAACTTTGTGTGGAGAGGGGGGTAACCAAAAGTACCCATAGGGGCATTTTATAAAACTCTATTTATCATAATGACGGTTATGTCCTAAAAAAGAAGACTGCAAGTCTAGCCAAAAAAGGTTGTACTTGCAGTCTTGAAATCTCTCTCTTCTTATAAATATCTGTCATTATGACATTGTGTCACGATTACTTCAAACCACGATTTTTGAGAGTAACGTTGAGAAGCATCACGTACTTGCGATACTGGTTGCTGTCAAGGATGCTGTGCATGTATTTGAGATCCTTGTTAATAGCTTTGTCTATCAACTCGCCACGTTCCTCTGTCGAAGCTGATGCTGCATTCATCATGTCTGCAGTAAAGTTCTTGTGTACATCTGCAACGGCCTCTACCTGGTCGATGTTAAGAGCCAAGGCATTTGCCAAACTGCCCATTCTTACATTCATGTTGTAAGCAGCAGTTGCGTTGGTTGCACTTGCGTTTTCGTCTGCTGCAAAAGTAGTTGTTGCTATCGCAAACAAAGCTACTGCCAATACCATAATCTTCTTCATAATCTTTTTACCTTTCTTTACTTTGTGGGTTATCGCCGTGTCGAGCGTACCCTGTTAAACATTATCCTTAGTCTTTTTTCTTTAAGACGATGCAAAGATACGGACTTTTGGCTATCTGAGCAAACAAAAAGTCAGCAAAATGAAGTTTTTGCCGTTTTTCTTGACATATGTCAACAAGATATATTTGTATCCATCACGATTTTGCCATTAATACTACTTTTTGCCTGTCAAAACGTAAGTTATAGTAAAATAATTGGCAATTCTTTTCGCCATCCCAATAATTATTTGTACCTTTGCAGAGAAATCACCTATATTAATTATTGAATGGAACAACAGAATCATATAGACAAGGCCCTTGCCTTCATGGAAAGCCTGGAAAAACTCGGCAACCAGCTCAAAGCTGCCGATAATCACCAAAAACTTCTCATCGCCAGGATGCTGGACATCAAGAAGGCTGGTCACATCGATAGCGATGAGTATGCAGAGCTTTCGCAAAAGAGCAAGGGACTGCAAGACCTCATAGACAAGTGGCGACCTATCTATCTAGAGCGCATGGAATTAGTAAAAAGTGTACGTCTGAAGAGAAGCCGACGCACACAGAAGTAACTCCCTCATCACACTAAGCATATTCATAATAAAAAGACTATAACACGAAATGGAAACAAACAACAAGAACAAGTTCATCAGAGTATCATATGCTCTCTATGACATCACAAAAGGAAACAATGGCGAAGAGCAGCTCATCGAGCGCACTACAGACGAGCGTCCTTTCTTCTTTATTAGCGGCATGGGCGTAACATTGCCGGCATTCGAGGAAAATGTAGTACACCTTGCCGAGGGTGCGGAATTCGACTTTGAGCTGGAGCCAGAACAAGCATATGGTCAGCATTATGACGAACGTGTTATCGAGCTCGACAAGCAAATCTTTACCATCAATGGGCAGTTCGACGCACAGCACGTACAAGTAGGTGCCATCATCCCTCTGCAAAATGAGGACGGTAACCGTTTCAATGCTGTCGTAAAGAATATCTCTGACACAAAGGTAACTTGCGACCTCAACCATCCATTGGCAGGACTGAAGCTCAACTTCTGCGGCCAAGTTCTGGAAAGTCGTGAGGCTACAGCCGAAGAAATGGCCAAAATGGCTCAGATATTGAGCGGGGAGGCTGGCGGCTGCAATGGTGGCTGCGACAACTGTGGTGGCGACTGCAAGGACGGCGGTTGTCAAGATGGTGGCTGCCAAGACGGTGGCTGCGAAAATTGCAACAAATAGTCATATCATATTAAAGAAACGGCTCTTCCTGTCCTCCACATAGGATAGGGAAAGCCGTTTTATCATATCTTTTCTTAATACATTAATGATGAGGAATACATTTGGCAATCTCTTTACACTCACCACTTTTGGCGAGAGCCACGGCATAGCTGTGGGAGGCGTCATCGACGGTTTTCCAGCAGGCATCGACATTGACATGGAGTTTATACAGAGCGAACTTAATCGTCGTCGTCCAGGACAAAGTCACATCACCACCTCCAGAAACGAAGCAGATAAAGTAGAGTTTCTAAGTGGTGTGTTCGAGGGAAAATCCACAGGAACTCCTATTGGTTTTGAAGTGCGAAACCAAAACCAGCACTCTCAGGACTACGAGAATATGCGGTGTCTTTTCCGGCCGTCGCATGCAGATTTTACCTATTATGAAAAATATGGTATCCGAGACCATCGTGGCGGCGGTCGCTCGTCGGCTCGCATCACCATAGCCAGATGCGTAGGTGGAGCTTTGGCAAAACTTGCCTTGCGCCAACTGGGCATCTGCATCACGGCCTACACCTCGCAAGTCGGGAATATCAAGCTAGAGAACGATTACCACAAGTATGACCTCACCACTGTCGAAAATAACCCCGTGCGCTGTCCAGACCAAGCCAAGGCGAAGGAAATGGAAGAATTCATAGCTGCCGTAAAGGCTGATGGCGACACCATTGGTGGCATCATTACCTGCATTATTCAGGGCTGCCCGGTAGGAATGGGCGAGCCTGAATTCGGCAAGTTGCATGCACAACTAGGAGCAGCTATGCTTGGTATCAATGCAGTCAAAGGATTCGAGTATGGAGAAGGATTTGCTGGAGTAACTGCCAGAGGTAGCGAACAAAATGACGTATTCATACCCGCAGGCGGCAATAACCAGAATGGTGAGTTTTCTTGCATTACTACCAAGACTAACCATAGCGGAGGCATCCAAGGCGGACTGAGCAATGGACAGGACATTTACTTCCGCGTGGCTTTCAAGCCTGTAGCTACCTTACTGATGGAACAGGATACGGTAGACCTGGAAGGAAATCCTACCAAACTGACAGCACGTGGTCGGCATGACCCATGTGTGTTGCCAAGAGCCGTACCTGTAGTAGAAGCTATGGCAGCAATGGTTATCCTTGATAACTATCTAATGAATCAAACTATAAGATTATCATAAAAGCAGAAGGCGATGGGAGTTTCTCGTAGAAAGGTCTCTCCCATTGCTTTCTGCTTTTTATTCCAGTTTACTGTCTTTGAGAATCTTAGGACAATACTTTGAGAAAAAACATTTGTCGCACAGCGGTTTGGTACTTTTGCAAATATATCTGCCATGCAGTAAAATCCAATGATGTGCATTCGGGATATCCTCTTCTGGTATATGCTTCATCAGATAATCCTCTACCTTGCGAGGCGTATCGGCAGTTCGAGGCACCAATCCCATGCGGTGGCTCACTCGATACACATGCGTATCCACCGCCATTGTGGCATGTCCAAACCATACAGCACGTATCACATTCGCAGTCTTCCGCCCTACCCCAGCCAATTTCGTCAAATCTTCGGCAGCCTCAGGTACCTCACCGTTAAAGAGTTCCATGATCTGGCGAGACATTTCAGCCAGATGCTTAGCCTTGGCATTGGGATAGCTGACCGACGAAATCAACTCATAGATATCTTCTTCGTATGCTTGCGCCATACTCTTGGCATCAGGATAACGGGCAAAGAGAACGGGTGTTACCATATTGATGCGCTTGTCGGTGCACTGGGCAGAGAGAAGTGTAGCCACTAATAGCTGAAATGCGCTGCCAAACTGCAACTCTGTGGTTACGTTTGGCAACGCATTTCTGAAATATCCTAATATATAATCGTATCTTTCCTTACGAATCATAATTAGCTCTGCTTTGCTCAAGTTAAGTCCTTACTTCTTGGCTGGGGCGGCAGTCTCTGTACCCTTAAGTTTACCCTTGTAAGCCTTGTTAAGGCCGGCGATAACTTCATTGGTGATGTCGTAAGCCTTGTCTGCGTAGAGCAAGTTGTCACCGCTCTTAGAGAAGATGATGCTATACTTCTTGTCCTTGTTGTACTGAGCTAAGTAGTTGGCAATGCTGTCATGGAGAGCCTTATTGTACTTCTCCTGCTCTGCAGCAAACTCATTGCTCAATCGCTGCTGTAATCCCTGCAGGTCATTGTTCTGCTTCTGCAAACCTGCCTGCACAGCCTCGGCCTGCTCGCGGGTATAAGCATTCTGCTGAATCTTCTGCTGGAAATTAGCAGCGGCAGCCTGTAATTGCTGACCTTTCTGGGCGATGGTAGCCTGGATGTTCTGCCCCTTCTTTTCCAAAATAGCAGAGTACTCCTTGGCAAATGTATACTGAGTCATAATAGAGTCTACTTCCACGTAAGCTATCTTCAGCTCAGCAGGAGCCTTGCTCTCAGACTTGGCCTCTACCTGAGGCTGCGACTTGTTGCATGACGCAAGTGACAAGACAGCAACTGCTGCGATTGCCCCCGAACTCAAAATGTTCTTTTTCATTGTCTTATTACCTTTATTTGTTAATCTTTTTTCTACATGTCAATATGCCTTCCCTGCCTCACGAGCCTCCCTGTCTTGGTCGATAACGCAATGGATACCTTGTTTGCGCAGACCTGGATTGTCGTGAACATGCTGAGAAGAAAACTTGCCGTTCTTCTTGAAAATCACTTTCACGCTTAACAAAGCTATACTGATAGCAATTATTAACACGCTTAATAACATTATCTTTATCATTTTTCGTATCTTTGCAGTGCCCTTTTGCACTTCACGCTGCAAAGATAATATATTTTTGGGAATATTCAAAACAAAAAAGCATAATAAATGAATAAAAATGAATTAAAACCTGCTCTTGTATTTGAGCAGTTCGCTAAAATCAATGAAATTCCTCGTCCTTCCAAGCATGAGGAGAACATGATAGAGTATCTTAAGGAATTTGGGAAGAGTCGCCAGTTGGAAACAAAGGTAGATGAAACAGGCAATGTTTTGATACGTAAGCCTGCCACTCCGGGCTATGAGCATGCAGAGACAGTCATTCTGCAAAGTCACATGGATATGGTATGCGACAAGTTGGTAGATGTAGACTTTGACTTTCAAAAAGATGCCATCCAGACATACATCGACGGTGAATGGCTGAAGGCTAAGGGTACTACACTGGGTGCCGACGATGGTATCGGCTGCGCCATTGAACTTGCCATTCTTGATGCCGACGATATCGAGCATGGCCCTATCGAGTGCGTATTCACATGTGATGAGGAGACTGGGCTTACTGGGGCTCATGGCATGAAGGCTGATTTTATGACAGGCAAGATGCTTGTCAACCTCGATTCAGAGGATGAGGGACAGATATTCGTTTCTTGTGCTGGTGGACAGACCATCAAAGTAACCTTCGACTTCAAGCGAGAGGAAGCACCTAAGGACTTTTTCTTCTTGGAGATTTCACTGAAGGGCCTAAATGGCGGTCACTCTGGCGATGACATTGACAAGAAACGCGCCAATGCTATCAAGATTCTCACCCGTTTCCTTTTCAAGGAGATGTTTAGCTACGACATCCGTCTGGTAAGTTTCAATAGCGGAAAGATGCACAATGCCATACCTCGCGACGGCAAGCTGGTCTTTGCCGTAGAAAGCAGCAAGAAGGAACAGGTACGTGCCGACTGGAATGTTTTTGCCGCAGAGGTGGAGGATGAATTCCATGTCACCGAACAGGATATGCAGTGGAACATGAATAGCGCAGAAGCCGTCCCTGTCATCGAAAAACAGATTGGTGAGAAATTAATATTGGCTTTGCAGGCTGTAGACAATGGGCCTCTCACCACTTGCCAGGACGAAGCCATCGCCTGGATGGTGGAGACATCTAGCAATGTAGCAAGCGTGGCTACCACAGACCATCAGATTATGATAGTAGCCTCGCAACGAAGCAACGTAATGAGTAATCTGGAAAATATGACAAACACTGTGGCTGCTCCGTTCCTTTTGGCTGGTGCCAAGGTAAGTATAGGAGACAAGTACCCAGCCTGGAAGATGCGTGCCGACAGCAAGTTGACCGACCTCACCATAAAGAGCTACGAGAAACTCTTTGGCAAGTCTCCTATTGTCAAAGGTATCCATGCGGGGCTGGAATGTGGTCTTTTCTCAGAAAAGTATCCCGAACTAGACATGGTAAGTTTTGGCCCTACCCTACGCAATGTGCATACTCCAGAAGAATCTCTCTTGATACCTACTGTGCAAATGGTATGGGATCACCTGCTGGAGATACTCCGCAGCGTAGCGAAATAACTGCCATGAGGAGGCCTCATATAGTTTCACGGCATGAAACTCTCAGTTCCACGGGATGAAACAGGGTGTTCCAGGAGGTGAAACTATATGAGGCCTCCTTAGCAAAGTTGTGTATGGTCATGTACAAAAAAATAGCCTTAAGAGGAGTTGTAGCTCCCCTTAAGGCTAAGATGTAATATGTAAAGAGTTTATGCGTTCTTAATCCAGTTGACTATCCACTCGCCAACCTCAGTAGTACCATATTGAGCACCATCCTCTACCTGGATTTCAGGTGTGCGAACATTGGCGTCAAGCGATGCATCCACGGCCTTGCGAACCAAGGCACCCTCCTCGTTCAGACCGAAGTGCTCCAGGAGCATAGCGGCAGAGAGAATCTGAGCCACAGGATTGGCAAGGTTCTTGCCTGCAGCCTGAGGCCATGAACCATGTACCGGTTCAAACAATGGTGTGTGCTCACCGAGAGAGCTAGATGGCTGCAAGCCCATAGACCCCGTGATACAAGAAGTCTCATCGGTCAAGATGTCGCCGAAGGTGTTCTCTGTCACGATGACATCGAAGAAGGTAGGCTCTGTCAACACACGCATAGAAGCGTTGTCGATGAATATGTAGTCTACGTTCACCTCTGGATACTGAGGCTCCATCTCCTTGGCAATCTGACGCCAAAGACGAGAAGATGCCAAGACATTAGCCTTGTCTACTACCGTCAGGTGCTTGTTGCGCTTCATCGCATACTCGAAGGCCACCTTCAAGATGCGCTCTATCTCTGGGCGAGTATAGATGTCGGTATCGTAAGCCTTGTCGTTGTCCTGGTATTTTTCACCGAAGTACATGCCGCCTGTCAACTCGCGGATAACCACGAAGTCGGCACCCTTCAAGAGTTCGTCCTTCAATGGGCTCTTGTGGAGCAGGCAGTCGAAGGTAGCCACTGGGCGAACATTGGCGAACAGGCCGAGCTTCTTGCGCATAGCGAGCAAGCCTTGCTCGGGGCGCACCTTGGCTGTAGGGTTGTTGTCGAAACGTGGATCGCCTACGGCTGCGAAGAGCACGGCATCAGCCTTCATACAGGTTTGGAAGGTCTCCTCTGGGAATGGATCGCCTACCTCATCGATGGCATGTGCGCCACAGATAGCCTCATTGTAAGTAAACTCGTGGTTGAACTTCTGGGCGATAGCGTCCATGACAGCCACACCTTGCTTCATAATCTCTGGTCCGATACCATCACCGGCGAGAACTGCAATGTTTAATTTCATTGTTGTTATTGTTTAATGTTTGTTGTTTCATTCCATGTTCAGATTGCGTGGCGACGCAGGTTGTACGTCACTCTCGTCAGCCTCGTACATGTTTATCATCTTGAGCGTAGCCTTGATAGCCGCCTCTGTCTGGTCGGCATCCAGCCCTCTTGTTCTCCAGAGGCGGTCGCCCTCTCGCCATGTGATGACGGTCTGCACGAGAGCATCAGTACGTCCGCCTGGCGGAATACTCACCTGATAGTTGTCTAGTTTAGGGAATGTCTTGCCAAGCTTCATCTTGTAGATGTTGCGCAAGGCTTTTACGAAGGCATCATACTGGCCATCGCCCGTACTCTGGTCTTCGTATTCCTTTCCGTCTATTTCTACCTTAACACTTGCTATAGGCTTTAGTCCATAAGAGGTTGATACCATGTAGCTTACCAACTTTACCTTGTCTTCTGGAGCTCCGTGCTTCAGCACATCACTCACGATGTAAGGCAGGTCGTCTTGGGTTACTAGTTCCTTGCGGTCGCCCAGTTCGGTGATGCGCTTGGTTACTGCCTTGGTTTGTTCTGGAGTCAGTTCTAACCCTAACTCGTTGAGGTTCTGTGTGATGTTGGCCTTACCCGAGTTTTTGCCTAGCGCATACTCACGATGTCTGCCAAATCGTTCAGGTACCAAGTCATTGCAGTAGAGCTTGTCTTTGTTGTCACCGTCGGCATGCACCCCAGCCACCTGGGTAAAGACATTCTCGCCCACCACAGGTGTGTTAGGAGCCACGGCGATACCACTATATCCCTCTACCAAGCGAGAAATGTCGTTCAGGCGGTCTTCCTTGATATTGGTTTTGGCATGGAACATGTCCTTCAGAATTACCTGCACACTGGCAAGCGGTGCATTACCACAACGCTCTCCTAACCCGTTGACAGTAACGTGAAGCCCTTTGGCTCCACTCAGCACGGCAGCCAGCGAATTGCTCACCGCCAAGTCGTAGTCGTTGTGGGCGTGGAAGTCGAAATGGCTCTCTGGATACCTGCGCACCATCAAGCGAATAAACTCAACACACTCCAGTGGATTCAGAATACCGAGTGTATCTGGCAGAAGAAAACGCTTGATAGGCAATTTAGACAGCTCGTCGACCATCATGAATAGATAGTCGCGAGAGTCGCGTATGCCGCTCGACCAGTCTTCCAAATAAAGGTTGACTGTAAAATTCTTGCTCAGTGCATACTCGATGGTTTGCTTAATATGTGCCAGATGCTCCTCCGGACTCATCTTGAGCTGTTGGGTGCAATGCTTGTAACTCCCCTTGGCCAGCAAGTTGATGACACGACCGCCGCATTCGGCTATCCAATCTACACTCTTGTTGACATCCACGAATCCGAGTACCTCCACGGAGTCAAGCTTACCTATTGTCTTGGCATAACGGCAAATTCGAGCGACAGCATCCTTTTCGCCTTCCGAAACACGTGCCGAAGCCACCTCAATGCGGTCTACATTGATGTCGTGCAACAGCATCCTCGCTATCATTAATTTCTCGTGAGGCAAGAAGCTTACACCATTGGTCTGCTCGCCGTCGCGCAGCGTGGAGTCCATGATTTCTATCTCCCTGATACGAGAATTTTCTCTCTTTGCGTTAACGTTCATATGTCAATTTATAATATTAAGTGTTGAATGTTACGTGTTAAATGGCGATTTAATACGTAACATTCAGCATTATCTATTCTTTGCTTCCCAAGCCTCAACCCTATCACGATTCTGAACCAGGAAGTCTACATCATCGAGACCATTCTCCAGGCAATGTTTTTTGTAGCCATTGATTTCGAAGTGCTCGCTCTTGCCTGTAGCAAGATTGGTCACAGTCTGGTTAGGCAAGTCTACCTTCACCTCTGTCTTGTGGTCCTTGTCGATGCTCTCGAAGAGTTCCTTGAGGAATTCCTCGCTTACTACGACAGGCAACACGAGATTGTTCAACTCATTGTTCTTGTGAATGTCAGCAAAGAAAGAACTGATAACTACACGGAAGCCTGCGCCTGCGATAGCCCAGGCTGCATGCTCACGAGAAGAACCAGAGCCGAAGTTCTTGCCAGCCACGAGGATAACGCCACTATATGAAGGGTCGTTCATCACGAAGTCGGGCTTAGGAGTGCCATCGGCATTGTAGCGCCAGTCGCGGAAGAGGTTCTCGCCCATACCTGCCTTGTCGATAGCTTTAAGGAAACGGGCTGGAATTATCTGGTCGGTATCTACATTCTCCAAAGGAAGAGGAATGCAGCTTGATGTGATTACATTGAATTTCTGTTTCATCGTTGCAATTTAATGTTTAGTTTTTAATACTACATGAACTCTCTAGGATCGGTAATCTTACCTGTGATAGCGGCTGCAGCAGCCACGTATGGACTGGCAAGGATAGTGCGGGAGCCAGGTCCCTGGCGACCCTCGAAGTTACGGTTGGAAGTACTCACAGAATACTTGCCGGCCGGAATCTTGTCATCGTTCATTGCCAAGCAAGCAGAACAGCCAGGTTGGCGAATCTCGAACCCTGCAGCCTCTACTATCTTGTCTATGCCCTCTTCGCGTATTTGTTTGTCTACCAACCACGAACCAGGTACAAGCCAAGCTGTTACGCCTTCTGCTTTTTTCTTTCCTTTAACGATGGATGCAAAAGCACGGAAGTCTTCGATACGACCATTGGTGCAAGCTCCGAGGAATACGTAGTCGATAGGATGCCCCTCCAATTTCTCGCCGGGTTGGAAGCCCATATAGTTGAGACTCTTCTTGAATCCGGCCTGCTCTTCTTCTGGAATCTGATCGAGTGTAGGGATGTTTTCAGTAATTCCGATACCCATACCAGGGTTAGTGCCGTAGGTGATGCGAGGCTCGATATCCTTGGCATCAAAAGTAAGTTCCTTGTCAAATACAGCATCATCGCCACTCTTTAATGTCTTCCAGTAAGCTACTGCCTTATCCCACTCTTCTCCCTTTGGAGCAAACTCGCGCCCCTTGATGTACTCGAATGTAGTCTCGTCTGGGGCAACAAATCCACCACGGGCACCCATCTCAATAGAGAGGTTGCAGAGGGTAAGACGGCCCTCCATGCTCATATCGCGAACTACGTCGCCACTATACTCTACGAAGTAGCCTGTAGCGCCACTGGTAGTGAGCTGACTCATCAGGTAGAGGGCTACGTCCTTGGCGGTAACGCCCTTGGCAAGCTTTCCGTTTACGCTGATGCGCATAGACTTAGGCTTGCTCTGAAGAATACATTGTGAAGCCATCACCATCTCTACTTCTGATGTGCCGATACCGAAGGCTACAGCACCCATAGCACCATGTGTAGACGTATGAGAATCGCCGCAAACGATGGTCATACCTGGCAGGGAAAGTCCCTTCTCTGGGCCTACTACATGGATAATGCCATTGTCTTTGGTGTTCATTGCAAAGTGGGTGACGCCGAAATCGGCTGCATTCTTAGCCAAAACGTCCACCTGTTTCTTGGATACCGGGTCCTCGATAGGTTTGTCCTGGTCGTGGGTAGGAGTATTGTGGTCGGGCATACAGAAAATCTGGTCTGGACGGAAAATCTTCAATCCGCGAGCACGCATTCCTGCAAATGCCTGAGGTGATGTTACTTCGTGACAGTAAAGACGGTCAATGTAAAGCTGAGTAGGACCATCTTCTACAATCTGGACAACGTGCTTGTCCCAAATCTTGTCGAATAATGTATTCATAATATCTTAATGTTATATGTTTATCTTAATCATGCCGCTTGTAGCGACCATTCTTCTCTTTACGGATTATCTTACCTTAAACTTGTTGATACAGTCGATGTAAGCTTCTACAGATGCAGTAACGATATCGGTGTCTGCACCAAAGCCATAATAGACATGGCCATCATATTCTACCTGCATGTGAACCTTACCTACATCGTCAGACCCCTTGTCGATGGCCTGGATGGTAAACTCCTTGAGGTTCATCTCTTTATTGATAATCTTCTTGAGGGCACGGATGGCTGCATCCACAGGTCCGTTGCCGGAAGAAGCATCTTCAAACTTCTGGCCAGCTATGTCGAGTCCGATGCTAGCTACGCTCTTCACACCCTTGCCGGTAGTAACCTGCAGGTAGTCGAGCTGCACACCATGGTGGTCTGCCTGGTCGGCACCGGCGAGCATCAATACATCCTCGTCGGTAACCTCCTTCTTCTTGTCGGCAAGCTGGAGGAACTTCTTGTATATCTTGTCGAGTTTCTCCTCGTCCTCGATATCTACACCATTTACGTGCAGGCGATACTTCAATGCTGCACGACCAGAGCGGGCTGTCAATACGATGGCATTGTCATCCAATCCCACATCTTTAGGGTCCATAATCTCATAAGTCTGGACATTCTTCAGTACACCATCCTGATGGATGCCCGAGGAATGAGCGAAGGCGTTGCGTCCCACAATCGCCTTGTTGGGTTGCACGGGCATATTCATCAAACCGCTGACCATACGTGATGTTGGGATAATCTTGGTGGTGTTGATGTTGGTGTCGATGTCGATGCCCTTGTGGCACTTCAATATCATGGCTATCTCCTCAAGCGAAGTGTTACCGGCACGTTCGCCGATACCATTGATGGTTACCTCTACCTGACGTGCGCCATTTAGCACTCCTTGTAATGTGTTGGCAGTAGCCATGCCGAGATCATTGTGGCAGTGGGTAGAGAGGCGAGCCTTGTCTACGCCGTCCACATGCTCCATCAGATACTTGATTTTGGCACCATACTCATCTGGCAAGCAATAGCCTGTAGTATCAGGAATGTTGACTACTGTAGCACCAGCCTTGATGACAGCCTCCACTACGCGAGCCAAATACTCATTGTCAGTACGGCCGGCATCCTCTGCATAGAACTCCACATCCTCTACGTACTTCTTGGCATATTTTACAGCCGCCACGGCACGTTCGATGATTTCCTCACGATTGGAGTTGAACTTGTATTTGATGTGGCTGTCGCTTGTTCCGATACCTGTATGGATGCGCTTGTGCTTGGCATACTGCAATGCCTCGGCAGCGCAGTCGATGTCTTTCTCTACGGCGCGGGTCAACGCACAGATGGTAGGCCATGTCACTGCCTTGGAAATCTCTACTACCGAATTGAAGTCGCCTGGACTTGAAATTGGGAAGCCCGCCTCGATGACATCCACGCCCAACTGCTCCAACTGCTTTGCCACTTGAATCTTCTCTACTGTGTTCAACTGACATCCTGGCACCTGTTCGCCATCGCGAAGAGTAGTGTCAAAAATGTATAATCTATCGCTCATATCTATGTCTATTTTTTGTTTTTCTATACCTTAATTATATGTATGGCAATTGTGATAAAGCAAAAAGCCTTTCTCACTCCGCTATACGGAAGTGTAGAAAGGCTTTATGTATATCTTATGATGAACTATACGCACACCTTATCACTTCCGTCCACATGCTGTAGTCGAAGTCGAATAATAATGCTGGTAATGTTCTGTATCAATGTTCTCATACTTACTCTTTGTTACATGAATATTTCGTAATTCGTATGCAAAGGTAATACTTTCTTTTGATATACGCAAACAATTTATAACTTTTTTAATAGAAATCATAACAGATTACTATTTTTGTTAGCTTTGCTTGCTCACAATCATAGAAAGTGAGAATTCTGTGACCCCTTCTTCTTAGAACGGAAGAGAACTATTGGGGTCTGGCATAGATGGAGGTGGCAGAGGCATAGTATTGTTTTCGCCGCCATTCATCTTCGAACCTATTATTTCTCCGCCCTGGTCTAATGGGGCGTATGCGTCTTGAGGATCCTGGAATCGGGTGAACTCTCCACGGAAGTTGAGTAGCACATCGCCTGTGGCACCCTTACGGTGCTTGGCGATGATAATCTGCGCCATACCATGTAGGTCATTTCCCTTCTCATCCTGATATATGTGGTAGTATTCCGGGCGGTGAACAAAGAGTACCATGTCGGCATCCTGCTCGATGGCTCCAGACTCGCGGAGGTCGCTCAACTGTGGTCGCTTGCCCTCCAAACCCTCTCGACTTTCCACGTTACGTGACAACTGAGAAAGTGCTAGCACGGGGATGTTCAACTCCTTGGCTAGGCCTTTGAGCGAACGCGAGATGGTAGATACCTCTTCCTGGCGGCTACCAAACTTCATACCATTGGCATTCATCAGCTGTAAGTAGTCTATCATGAGAAGCTTTACTCCCTTCTCTCTTACCAGGCGTCTTGCCTTGGTGCGTAGTTCGAACACCGAAAGTCCAGGTGTGTCATCAACATAGATGGGGGCGCCCGTCAAGTCTCTCAGCCGCTTATCCAGTCTCTCCCACTCGCTTTGGTCTAGCTGTCCGTTCAGTATCTTCTTGCCGGAAATCTCACACACATTGCTGATGAGGCGGTTTACGAGCTGAACGTTGTTCATTTCCAGTGAGAAAAAACCGATAGGTATGTGGTAGTCTACGGCTACGTTCTTGGCGATGCTCAGAGCGAAGGAGGTCTTACCCATGGCAGGACGACCGGCGATAATCACCAGGTCGGAAGCTTGCCATCCAGAGGTCATTTCGTCCATCTGCTGATAACCAGTGGGAATACCCGTTAAACCTCCCTTGTTTTGGGCGGCGCGCTGTAGTATTTCCACAGCATCCTTGATGACGGGGTCTATCTGCGTATAGTCCTGCTTCATGTTGTTTTGGGAGAGCTGGAACAGTTCTCCCTCAGCATGTTGCATGAGTGCATCTACATCCACACTTTCATCGAAAGCCTGTGTCTCGATGTCTCCAGCGTAATGGATGAGTTGGCGAGCCATATATTTCTGTGCCAATATGCGGGCATGATATTCCACGTGGGCGGCTGATGCCACTTGTGAGGAAATCTCCATGAGATAAGCACTGCCGCCCACCTTGTCTATCTCGCCCATCTTTGAGAGTTCATCCGTCACGGTCATGATGTCTACAGGCCGTTCTTCCATGTTCATCGTCTGTATAGCCTCGTAGATTTTCTGATGGCGAGGGTCGTAGAAGGTTGCAGGCTTCAGTAATTCGGATACGACGGAGAAAGCGTCCGTGTCTATCATTAGCGAACCTAATACGATTTTTTCCAGTTCCACGGCTTGCGGTTGCAGGTGGGCATAGGTAGAGTCTATAGGTGCCTTGTTGTTTCTGTTGTTGTTATTTGCCGGCATGTCTATTGTGTTTTTTGAGTCTTTTGGTGTCTCTGTAAAGTGAGATTTGTACAATCATCAGGACTTCTTCTTTCGTATAGCCAAACAGGGCAAGCCACTTTGTCGCATCTCTCAATATGAAGTCGACAAACTTGTTTTTGCCCGACGGGGCTGTTATTGCTAGGCATTTCGTCAGAGTTTCCAATGCTTGCGTTCTTTTGCGATGCGCCAGTAGGCATAGAGCCTTGTTGTAGAGATTGTACTGCTCCACGATGGGCCTGTGCTCGTCTGAATTTTCCAAGATGGAAAAGATGCCTTTGAGCAATTCTTCGGGTGAGTCTTGTTCCTTGGACTTTTTGAGTTGTCTTCGCATAAAGGCCGTATATCCGTTATCCAAGTTCTCGTCAATCATAGCTTCTACTTTGTCCACTTGTTGCATGATGTCCTCTACTTTGCGTCTCAGCAGGCAATGAGTCAGGAAGAGTCTGACGCTCTCGTCGTCTGGATGCTTGTAGTTTAATTCATAGCAAATTTTGAGTGCGTCTTCTATGCGCCCTAATTCGATATAGGCATGTATCATATCTTTCTTGAAGTAGAATGTATCCTCTTCATCGCCTCTCAGCATCTCTATCGCCTGTTGGCTATGCTCGATGAACTTTTCATAATATTGGGGTTGGTAGCAGAATGCAGTCAGGGCTGCCAAGGCTTTCTGGTGGTCTGGATTCATTTCATGTGCTCTGCTCAAGTGATAATAGACCTCCTCGGGGTTGGCGACATCCGGCATGCTGCCTAAGCTTATTCCCTTCATCAGGTGGTATTCGAATGTGTCGGCATCCAAAAAGTCGAGAAGCGATGCTGTAAGATGGGCATCAGCCTTGTCAAAGGAGAATGTGATGACTCTTTCCTTTACTTCTTTAAACTCCTGTTCTTTGTAAAAGTCTGTGCTCAGAAAACAATATCCCAAGTTGCCGTTGGGTAGTTTTTCCGTGAAAGGGTTGAAGAATGAGTCTGCCATCGGCGAATAATAGAAAAACCGATATAGAGTCCGTACATACTCCACCAAAGTATTTATTTTATGCTTTATTCTTGAAGAGCCCTCATCCTCATACATGGTAAGGAGGGAATCTAGCATCTTTGGGTGCTTTTTGAAGATGTCTAGCAGACCATAGATGTCGCATTCTGTCATATTGGTTTGATTTCTAAGTATTTGGAGGGTCTCTCTTCCCTTAGGGTGCTTCTTTAATGTCTCATACACAAATGGGTGGTTCGCCTCGAATGGCATGAACCAATTACACAGAGTATGGAAAAAAGCCCCGCCCTTTAGTGCTTGGAATTGCCCGATATATATGTCGTATCCATTATCTTCGAGGTTGATTGGATTTTCTTCGCTGTTGTCCCAATCTTCTTCACCATTGTTCCCGATGATTCGTTCTGTTCTTTGTTCTTCGCTTTCTATGTCAAGAGCTGTTATAATATCCTTGAATAAAACCTTGCTTAGTCCTACTTGCTTCGTTATAGAGAGTTTAGACAATGACAGCTGCATTTGTGCCCCTTCTATGTCTTTTTTGAACGATGGAACTTTCTCCAAAGCCTGTTTCAGCCATTGGTGACTTCTCTCGCCTACCATAAATCGTGGCATGACGGCTAGGCACAATGCTACGCCAACCAGGGCTCTAGCCTTGACGGTTAGTGACTTGGACTTGAAATAACAGTTGAATAGAATGTCGCATTTAGCCTTGTCGAAGATGGTGAGGCACGCCAAGGTTATAGCAGTGACGAAAAGGCATTCTGAATGTTCGTCTACGATGGGCGAAAGCAGTAGGTTCTCTATGCTTTGCTGCTGCTCTTTGTTCAGCATGCCTATAGAGGTGAGATGAGAAAAGACTCTGTTTCTATAGTCGTTGAGTTGCTTTTGTATCTCATTGCTTTTCTCGGCCAATTCTTCTGGAGAAAGTTGGTGTTTTAGATTGAGCATGGCCTCCTCTGCCAGATAGCTGCCTATCTTTTCTTCGATATTGTCATCCTTTACCGTCATGCCTCTTCTGCTCAATGCAATGAAGGTGGAGTCTTTTGTGTTTCTTACGAAAATTTCCAATTGGCATCCCAGAGTATATAACTCGTCCAGGATCATATGATAATCCTTATTCAAATCCTTTTCGCCGTTGTTTGCACCTTCGTTGGCAAAGGACGAGAAGTATGACTCTAAATCTTCGAAATGTTGGTTATACGGAAAAACGTCATCAAAGTATTCTATAGCCTCCTTTAAGTGGAAGAAAGCAGTGGCTATCTTGTCTTCGGCAATAGCTCTGATAGCCATTTCGGCGGATGGTTGGTACCACTTCATAGTTTTTTTGTTTTTAAGTGTTCTGGTTTGAACATCTGTGTACAATTAATGCCACGCTATTTTACCCTATTGCGAGCCAATTCCAGGTCTCGTTTCCTTGGCTCCATGGCGTGCTCGTATTTCTGTTGAGGTAGGTGCTGGATGGTTGGCTCATCGCAGCCGTAGTATTTTTTTAGGATATTGGAATATTTGGCTATTCCATTCTTGTTGATGCTATCCACTGTCATGTCATATACTTTCAGGAAGTCCTTGAGCTGCTTTTGACGTCGAGTGTCAGCCATTGCTTTCTTGCTAAAAGCGATGGCTCCAAGCTGTAGATTCTTGTCTCTACTGTCTAGCAATACGGTGTGTTGGGAAGTCCTAGCCTTTGTCGCCTGTGGCTCAGGTAGCAACATAGCATCCATCTCATTGTTGAGCAACATGCGCAGTCGGAGGTTGACATCGTTGATTTGTACCCTATAAACTTCGAATTTGGGTTTCCCGCTGTCTACTGCCAGATCGGCAAGATAGTCTGTGGCAGAAAAGCGAGTCATGGCAATCATCTTGTCAGACAACTGCTTGAGATTGGATATGCGTGCCTTTTTGTTGGCGATAAGTTGCCATTGTAGGTTGGTAGAAACAGGGTATGTCAGGGCGATGCCTTTCTTCTCCAGCATAGCTCCCCTTATCAGGTCGGTTACAGTGCCTTCCACTCTCCCCCTGGCTATAGCAGTGTCGCAATCCATCTGAGCATTGTATTTGCGAAAGTGCACTAGTACCCCTTGTTTCAGAAACATGCTGTCTTCATAAGCAAGATAGATAGGGAGGCAATCCAGTGTCGGCATGACTGCTATCTTCAGAGCTGCACGGTCTATGCTGTCCAAGCGTGCTTTTTCCTGTTTGCTGAGCAGTAGCCGTTTTTGCTCAGACTGCCCACAACTGGCCAATCCGAGCAAAAACATTGATATGCCGACTGTTATCATTGAAAATTTCTTCATGATTTTATCGCATTTAGGGCTTCAGTTAAGAAACTCCTGGTATTATTCCACATAGAGCACCAATCCCTTGAGGTATTCTCCCTCTGGATGGTAGATGTTGATAGGATGGTCGGCGGGCTGATGCAACTGATGTAAGATGCGAACCTTGCGACCTGCCTGTGCTGCTGCAGTAAACACAGCATTACGGAAATTGTCCTTAGTGACAACCTGCGAACAGCTGAAAGTGAAGAGAATGCCACCTTTTTTGATGCGTTGCAGCCCCTTGACATTAAGACGCGTATAGCCTTTTAACGCATTGTGAAGTGCAGCGCGGTGCTTGGCGAAAGCAGGGGGGTCCAGGATGATCAAGTCATATTGCTGGTCGTGTTCGTCCAGATACTTGAAGGCATCCTCGCATATCGCTTCATGGCGAGCGTCTCCAGGGAAGTTGAGGGCGATGTTTTCATTGGTCAGTTCTATCGCCTTGGCACTACTGTCTACTGAGTGCACGGCCTTGGCATTTCCCCGCATCGCATACACTGAGAAACCACCTGTGTAGCAGAACATGTTGAGCACGCTCTTTCCCTTTGCATATTTTTCCAGAAGTGAGCGGTTCTCGCGTTGGTCTACGAAGAACCCAGTCTTCTGTCCTCTCAACCAGTCTATGTGGAATTTGAGTCCGTTCTCTACAGCCACATCATCGGCATCTCCACCCAGGATAAAACCATTTTCCTGTCTTAAATCAGCTTTGTAAGGCAAGGTGGTCTCGCTCTTGTAATAGATGTTTTGGAGAGCGTTGCCCATCACCTGCTTGAGAGCCTTGGCTATCTCCATACGGCATACATGCATGCCTACGCTGTGGGCCTGCATGACGGCTGTAGGTCCGTAGCAGTCGATGACCAGCCCTGGCAAGTTGTCTCCTTCGCCGTGTACCAGGCGGTAAGTGTTGTTGTCGGGATTGCCGGCAATGCCCAGTGCCAATCGTACATTGTATGCTGATTCAAGACGAGCTGACCAAAAATCGGTGTCGATGGTGATGTCCTTGAATGAGAGTACACGCACAGCGATGGAGCCGATTTGATAATGGCCCACTGCGATGAAATCGCCAGAGGCGGTAAAAACTTTAACAATCTCGCCTTCCTCTAGGTCATTGTCCATGCGCTGGATGGCACCAGAGAAAATCCAAGGGTGAAAACGCTTGAGCGACTCTTCCTTGCCTTTCTTTAAATATACGTTCTTATACATATTTTATCTTATACCTTAAATATTAAATAGGATTAGGGAGACTTTACAAGTCGTCCAATTCGTAATCTCCATTTTTTTGTAAACGGATAAATTCCTCATACAGATTGATACAGCACCAAGCGTCTGTAGCAGCATAGAGACTTTGGGCATCTCGCAGTTGTGATATCTCCCAGTTGCTGAGGCGTTGCGCCTTGCTTATCTTTTGGTGAAAGAGGTTGGCGTATAGCTTCTGTAGGCTTAAGTCCTTGAGCCCGAAACTCTTGGCAATCTCTTGAAGCTCTATGAAATATCCAGCCTTGAACTCACATCTTCTGTGAAGTTGCATCAGATCATCATGCCATGACAGGCCAACTTTAGGGACTGTCTTGTCTTCCAAAAGACGAATGATAGCTGGTGTCATGCCTGTGAGATGCAGACGGAAGAGGTAACAAGTGTCATGGGAGCTAACTTGTAGCAAAGAAACCTTGTAATGTTGCCCTTTGGAGAAGGCAGGACGAGTCTCTGTGTCCATACCCAAAATCTTCTGTTTCAAGAGAAAATCCACGGCCTCTTCGGTATCTTCCGGCTTGTCTATAATGACTATTTTTCCAGGGAAAAGTATCCTTGGTAAACTGTTGATGGTCTTCTTGTCAAAACTAGTGAAAATAATCTTCATTGTTCGTTCATTTCTTTACAAGTTGCAAAATTAAAAAAAAAAGATGAGAAAAAGGATGATTTCTCATTATTTTTCGCTAATTTTGCAAATGAAACATTCAAAAGTTGACAAAATGGCAAGAAAAAAAACAGACCGTAAAGCTAAATCTTTTAGCGAAGCTATTGGTTTACAATATATATTCAACAATACTATCACAGACTTCTTCATAGGACTAGCTTTGGTTGTAGTTGCTGTACTAGGAATCATAGCTATGATTTCTTTTCTCAGTACTGGCGCTAGCGACCAGAGTCTCTTGGAGAATATGCGCCCTGGTGAATGGACTAATGCGAAACAGCTGTTCCACAACTATTGTGGCTCACTTGGTGCACTAGTTTCCTATTGGTTAATGGCAATCAATTTTGGACTGCCAGCCTTTCTTTTGCCCTGCTTTATTATGATGGTGGGATTCCAGTTGATGCATATTTATAAGGTGAACTTATGGAAGTGGTTCTTCTGTTTGATGGTGGTCATGGTGTGGACTTCCATCACATTTGCCAAATTCCTCACACCTTTCCTGGGTGATATGGTTTTCAATCCTGGTGGCAAGCATGGTATTTTTGTTGTACAGACTTTGGAAAATGTCATTGGGCCTCCTGGATTGACTGCCATCTTGCTTTTTACAGCCATAGCATTCCTCACTTATCTTACTACGGAGACCATCAATGTTGTGAGAAAGGCACTCAACCCTATAGGATATATCTCTAGCAAGGTGAAGTTTGAGATAACAAATCACGGAAATGGCAGCGAGGCTGTGGAAGAGGCCTATCGGAATGCAGAGAGAGGTCCTGTGCAAGATTCTGACGAAACTTATCAGGAAGATGAGTCTGCTAATGTTATCGACCTCGATTTGAATCCAGAGAATACTTTCGCTACAACTCCAGAATCTGGCGATAAAGCAAATGTATCGGAAGCGGGGACTCCTGTGCCCGATGCAGTGAATGAGACTGATGGCTTGGAGGGGCTTGGGAAGCAAGGGAAACCTACCTTGTTGCAGCAACAGCGAGAACTTCGCACCAAACGTGCTGAGCAGGAAATGCAGGATAAGTTGGCTGCAGAGCAGGAAGGAGCAGATAACATCGGTATGGACATTTCCGTTGCCGCTGCCGACGAGAAGGCTACTGGCAATACGGTAAGCAATGCCGAGGTACTCAATACGCCTATCAATCCGAAGGAACCATTTATACGATACAAGTACCCTACCCTCAATCTGCTCAAGAAATATGAAGACGGGGAGGTGAATATCGATGCGGAGGAACAACGTGCCAACAAGAATCGCATCATCGAGGTACTCGGCAACTTTGGCGTGCAGATAAAGACCATTCGTGCTACAGTGGGACCTACTATCACCCTGTATGAGATTCAGCCGGCAGAAGGTGTCCGCATCTCTAAGATTAAGAATTTGGAAGACGACATTGCCTTAAGTTTGGCGGCTCTTGGTATTCGTATCATTGCTCCTATACCTGGCAAGGGTACTATCGGTATCGAGGTACCTAATGCTAAGGCCAACATCGTGAGCATGGAGAGTATTCTCAACTCCAGGAAATTCCAGGAGACCAAGATGGAACTGCCTCTGGCATTGGGTAAGACGATTACCAATGAAGTCTTTATGGTGGATTTGGCAAAGATACCTCACTTGCTCGTAGCTGGTGCTACTGGCCAGGGTAAGTCTGTAGGTCTGAATGCCATTATCACCTCTTTGTTGTATAAGAAGCATCCTAATGAACTGAAGTTTGTGCTGATAGACCCTAAGAAGGTAGAGTTTAGCGTGTATGCCCGTATCACCAATAAGTTTATGGCAGCTGTACCTGACGAGGAGGAACCTATCATCACGGATGTAACCAAGGTGGTTCGTACCCTCAACAGTCTGTGTGTGTTGATGGATAGTCGTTACGACTTGCTCAAGAAGGCGGGTGCCCGTAATATCAAGGAATACAACCAGAAGTATATCAATCATAAGTTGAGATTGACAGATGGTCATGAGTACATGCCATACATTGTCGTTGTCATTGACGAGTTTGGTGATTTGATTATGACAGCAGGCAAGGAAGTGGAGCTTCCTATCGCTCGAATTGCCCAGTTGGCCCGTGCCGTGGGTATTCATATGATTATCGCCACGCAGCGTCCTACCACCAGTATCATCACGGGTAACATCAAGGCAAACTTCCCTGGTCGTATCGCCTTCAAGGTAACCAGTGCCATCGACTCTAAGACTATCCTGGACCGTACTGGTGCCAACCAGCTTATCGGACGTGGTGATATGCTTTATCTCAATGGTAACGAACCGGTTCGTGTTCAGTGTGCCTTTGTAGATACTCCTGAAATCGAACGCATTAATGAGTATATCTGCGAACAGCCTGGTCCTATCGAACCGATGGAATTGCCAGAGCCTGCCAGTGAAGACGGCGGTAATGGCGGTAATGGCAGTGTAGATGCCCGCAATTGGGACCCATTCTTTGAGGAAGCGGCACATGCCATCGTTCTGTCACAGCAGGGAAGTACCAGTATGATACAACGCCGATTCAGCATCGGATACAATCGGGCAGGTCGTCTCATGGACCAGATGGAGGCTGCTGGTATTGTGGGAGTAGCCCAAGGCAGTAAGCCTCGTGAGGTGCTCTTGCAGGATGAGAATCAGCTCAATACCTTGTTGGCTCAACTGAGAAATAGCTAAAGCGTTAAACCCTACAGCCGCAAAAGCGTCCAATCAGAAACTCGCTTTTGCGGCTATATTTTTGTAAATACGTAAATTAAAAGAAGAAAGAAATCATATGAAGAAGTTATGTTTATTAGCGTTTGCTGCCATGTTCGGTTTTAATGCCCTGGCGCAGACTGCACAGCAAGTGTTGGATAAGACGGCTGCCGTCGTTGGCAACAAGAACGGAGCCAGTGCCAACTTCAAGATGTCAAGTAGTAAGTATGGGGCTGCGAGTGGTACGATTGCCATCAAGGGAAATAAGTTTAATGCACGCACATCCCAAGCGATAGTCTGGTATAATGGCAAGACCCAATGGACTTACCTGAAGAAGACGAACGAGGTAAATGTGAGCACCCCTAACCAAGCTCAGCAAATGTCGATGAACCCATATACCTTTATTAATATGTATAAGAGCGGTTACAAGTCTACTCTCAAGACCGTAGGCAGTAGTTATCAGGTACATCTTGTAGCGACCAACCAAAAACGCTCCATCCCCGAAATGTATATCACCATCAACAAGCAGACCCATGTACCGTCACAGGTCAAGATGAGACAAGGCAGCGCTTGGAGTACCATCGACATCAGTGGATTTAAGAGCAAGAATATTCCTAACTCTACATTTAGCTTCAATAGCAAGGAGTGCCCGTCTGCAGAAGTCGTAGACCTGCGATAATAGTGTAGCTAGGATGCGCTCAATAGGGCAAAAACTAGTGTACATTTGTAAATAATGCAAAAATATATTGTATTTATTCCAAAATTGTTTGGCGGTTTAGTGAGAAATCATTATCTTTGCAACAAAGATTAAATGAAGATAGAAGCATGAAACAGACAGAAGCCTATAGTAGACTGGTGAATCGTGGCGTTCGTCCGTCGGTTCAGAGATTAGCCATTATGGACTATCTTATTCATCACCCTATCCACCCTACCGTGGATGATGTGTACCAGGGATTGTGTAACAATGTGCCTACCCTGAGCCGTACAACTGTATATAATACCTTGCGAATGTTGAGTGAGAAGGGAGCCGCCCAGATGATTACCATCGATGATCATCGTGTATGTTATGATGGAGATGTACGCTCTCATGTTCACTTCTTTTGCAAGAAATGTGGTAAGGTTATCGACTTGTTCGGTGAGCAGGCGCCTCAATTGGAAAGCCCGGTGAGTATAGAGGGTAATATTGTCCAGGAGAAGCAACTTTACTATAGAGGCATCTGCTCTGATTGTGCCAAGAGTCTCGATTAAGGACATTTTATACAAACAACATTAAATACAAGACATTATGAAGAAGAAATTTATTTGCACTGTATGTGGGTATATTTACGAGGGTACAGAAGCTCCAGAGAAGTGCCCAATCTGCAAGGCTCCTGCCAGCAAGTTCAATGAGATGGAAGATACAGTAGATACAGACTTGACCTTTGCTACTGTGCATGTTCTCGGCCAGGCTTACAAGGATGGTGTAGACGAGGAAGTCATCAAGGGTCTGAAGGATCACTTCAATGGTGAGTGTGGCGAGGTAGGCATGTATCTTGCCATGGCACGTCAGGCAGACCGCGAGGGCTATCCAGAGATAGCTGAGGCTTACAAGCGCTATGCTTACGAGGAGGCTGACCATGCATCTCGTTTTGCAGAGTTGCTGGGTGAAGTTTTGGGCGATACCAAGAGCAATCTTGAGGCTCGTATCGCAGCAGAGAAGGGTGCGTGCGAGGATAAGTTCCGCATTGCCAAGTTGGCAAAGGAGCAGGGTTCTGATGCTATCCACGACACCGTTCATGAGATGGCTAAGGATGAGGCTCGTCATGCAGCAGGCTTTGCTGGTCTCTACAAGAGATTCTTCAAGTAAAACAAGAGTTATTCAAGCTATAAGAAAAGAGTCACGGCTATACGGCTGTGGCTTTTTTGTTGTTTTTTTCTACCAAAACCTTATTTTTCCAGCTATATTTTTGTGTAATATGGGATTTTTATGTACCTTTGCATACAATCAAGGCTGCATATCATGCAGCTGACAGACTGTAAAAACTACGAATATGGAAATGACAGAACAAACTATTCTCCAGTTAGAGCGTTACATTAGAAAGGTAGCGCAAAAGTTCCCCGCACCTGTTGGCGATGAGGATACATCCATGTTGACCGACATCCATGTGAGGGTATCACAAGATAGCGGCGAACTTCTTGCGTTTGACGATGATGAAAACGAGATTACGCGTTGTGTGGTGGAACAGTGGATTGAGTGCAAGGACGAGAATTTCTATGACGAGGTAGCCAAATGCCTTCGAGACTTGTTGCGAAAGAATGCTGCTACAGTCGATAACCTGGGTATTCTGAAGCCGTACAGTTTTGTGCTGGAAGATGATGATAAGGAAAATCTGGGTGAGTTGTATTTGGCAGATGATGATACCGTCATTGTAGGAGGCGATTTGATGGAAGGACTGGATCATGATCTCGACGACTTCCTCAATGACTTGCTGAAAGAGAAATAGCGATCTGCTTGGCTGGATATTATAAGAAAAGAGAGTAAAGTAATGCTTCATGGGCGACCCCGATGACTTACTTTACTCTCTCTCTTGTGAGGTGCTACGGTTTATCATGAATTCGTGGCATTCTTTCTTTTCTTTAATTCCAGTTTAGGAATCTTGATTTTTTGTCCACGCTTTACTTCCTTGATACCGTTCAAAGCCTCTACGTAGCATTCCATTCCTGTACCTAAATACCGGTTACTGATGCTGGTAAGCGATTGCCCTTCGCCTGCTGTCACCACTTCGGCAACGCCTACGATACGGTAGGCTCCTGTGCGCACACGAACGTCCTCGTTGTATTTACCGGTAGAGATTGCCTGTTCTTCCTTGTTTTTTTCTATTGGCTTTTCTGTCGTTTCTGCCAGCTTTTCTGTTTTCTCCTTGGTTTTCTCTTTTTCGGCTTGTTCTGCCGCTTTTACGGCCTCGCTGGCTTTCGCCATCCGGGCACTATCCTCTTTCGCTTTTTGTAGGATGAGTTCATCTTGTGAAATTGCAGCAGGCTTCGTTGGTTTCACAGCAGGTTTGGCTGGAGTCTTAGCTTTCTGCATGTAGGCAAGTTGCGTCTCCAAGTGGTCTCTCTGAGCCTGCATCTTGCCATAATTGAATGCAAACCATCCCATGCCGCCTATCAATGCTACAATAATGAGGCATGCTATCACTGCGAGGTAACGCGGAACTACGAGATGATGAGCAGAAGTCGGCTCCGAATCCTCTTGCGCTGGAATGGCGACTACCTCCGCAGGAGTATTGTTTGCGGAAGATATTTCCTCTGAGGTTGGGGCTTTTTCTGAGGATTGGTTTCCCGCTGAAACTTGGGGCTTTGAACTTGGGGACTCAAGGACGTCGATAACTCCATTCGTCTCAGCTGGCTCTTCTTCCTTTTCTTCTTCAACTACTTCCTTCTCTTCTTCCTCTTCCTCCTCGTCTTCTTTTTCGACTATTTCCTTCTCCTCTTCTTTTCCTACTTCCTCTACGGCAATGGCTGCTGAGGCAATTGCGGCAGATATACGGGTAGAGAATACAGGTTTCGTCTCTTCAGGCTCATTGATGGCTTCTTCTGATACTACTGTATCTGTTGTTTCAGAAGGAATATCGTTTGCCGTCGTAGCATCGTTGTTCTCAGGAGAAGTTTCGGTTACCTCCTCAGCAAAGCCTTCTTCTTGGGGGGCTGAAACCTCAAACTTGCGGTCGATGCAGTCGAAGTCTACCCCATCGTTTACCACGATGGTCTCGAATTGGGAAAATGGCTTGTTGACGATTTCCTTGAGAATGTTGTCTGGGGTAAAGGTAATCTTGTCCCTACCCTCTATGAGTATGCGTTCGCCCGTGTTTACATCGATGCTCTCGCGGTCCTTGATGGCTGTTACCTTGAAGGTGCCCAACCATTTTATTTTTACCTGCTTGTCCTGTTGTAGTCCGTAGTTTGCCACTTCAAACATCTTGCGGATGAAAAGTTCGGCTTCCATTGGGCTGAGGCTGCTTTTCTCTGCCAGTGCGCTTGCCAGACTGTTAAGGCTAAATTTACTCATTGGCGATACCTCCATTCTTTAGTTTTTCCTTGACGGCTGCTACAGGGCGGAATCCCAATACCAACTTGGGTGGCACTAGTTGTCGCTTCTTGGTGGTAGGGTTGACTACCACACGCTCCATGCGCTTCTTCACTTCGAAACTGCCGAAGTTGGGGATGGAGACAGTCTCGCCATCCTCAAACTCAGCTATCATCGCATCAATGACCTTGCGCACGAGCCGCTGTGTGTCCTCTTGCGAATAACCAGTTTGCTGTGCCAACTCGGCTACATATTCTTTATTATTCATCATTCAGTGTACTATGAAGTGTAATGTCGGGTAAGTGTCGGTCTCCGGGAGCGGAATTACTGATCCACCTCTCCATAGAGGTCAAACTCTTCGCTTGCCGTAATCTTTACTGGGTAGAAGCATCCCGTTCTGAGGCGTTTCTCGCCAGCAGGTATCAATACCTCTGGGTCTACCTCAGGCGAGCAGAATTCTGTTCTTCCGATATAGTAGTCTCCCTCCTTGCGGTCTATGATGACCTGCACGGTCTTCCCTACCTTGTCGGCCTCCACCTCTTCGCTGATACCCTGCTGTAGCATCATCAGTTCGTCCAGTCGTCGCTGCTTCACCTCTTGGGGCACATCGTCCTCGTAATGGTTGGCACTATAAGTACCTTCTTCCTCAGAGTATGCAAAGGCTCCCATGCGTTCAAATCGCTGTTCGCGGACGAAATCCATCAGTTCGTGGAAATCTTCCTGGGTCTCTCCTGGGAATCCTACCATCAGTGTGGTGCGGATGTGGATGCCAGGCACCTGCTTGCGTATCTGCGCCAGCAGGTCGATGGTCTCCTGTTTGGTTACATGGCGGTGCATGCGGGATAGCATGTGGTCGCTGATGTGTTGCAGGGCAATGTCGAGATACTTGCATACGTTAGGCTTCTCGCGCATCACGTCGAGCAAGTCCATAGGGAACTGGTTGGGATAGGCATAGTGCAGGCGAATCCACTTGACGCCCGGGATGTCTGCCATCTCGCTGATAAGCTCTGTGATGTGATGCTTACCGTCGAGGTCTACTCCATAGTATGTAAGCTCTTGGGCGATAATCTGAAATTCCTTCACACCGTCTTTTACCAAGTCTCTCACTTCCTGTAGGATTTCGTCCTTGGGGCGAGAGGTGTGCTTGCCAGTAATGATAGGTATGGCACAGTAGGCGCAATGTCGGTCGCATCCTTCGGCTATCTTCACATAGGCATAGTGGCGGGGCGTGGTGAGGTGGCGGTGCCCGTCGCAGGATGGCACGTCTGCCTTGCCCAAGTCCTGGAGCAGTTGCTTGTAGTTGAATTTGCCATAAAACTTGTCTACCTCAGGCATCTCTTCTTCCAGTTCCTTCTGGTATCGCTGTGAGAGGCATCCCATCACATAGAGTTTGCTGAGTCTGCCCTCTTCCTTAGCCTGTATAAATTCCAAGATGGTGTCGATGCTTTCCTGTTTGGCATCCTCGATAAATCCGCATGTATTGATGACGGCTATCTCGCCTTGTGGACGTTTAGGGTCGTGTACGCAGTGATATCCGTTAGCCTCGAATTGTTTCATGAGCAGCTCGCTGTCCACGAGGTTCTTGGAGCAGCCCATGGTTATGATGTCGATTTGATTTTTCTTCATTGATTTCGGTCTTGTTAGTGCTTGAAGAGTGAGTCTACAAATTCCTTTTTGTTGAAGAGCTGGAGGTCTTCCATGCCTTCGCCCAGGCCGATATACTTCACCGGAACCTTGAGCTGGTCGCTGATGCCGATTACCACGCCGCCCTTGGCTGTGCCGTCGAGCTTGGTGATGGTAAGCGATGAAATCTGGGTTACTGCGGCAAACTGTTTGGCTTGCTCAAAGGCATTCTGCCCTGTACTGCCGTCCAGTACGAGCATCACCTCGTCTGGAGCCTCTGGCAATACCTTCTTCATCACATCCTTGATTTTCTTAAGTTCGTTCATGAGGTTCACCTTGTTGTGCAGGCGGCCGGCTGTGTCGATGATTACCACGTCGGCATTGTTTGCCTTGGCACTCTGCAAGGTGTCGAACGCCACACTGGCAGGGTCGGAACCCATCTGCTGTTTTACCACAGGTACGCCCACTCTCTCGCCCCAGATGCTTATCTGCTCTACGGCAGCGGCACGGAAGGTGTCGGCGGCACCGAGGTAAACCTTCTTGCCCGCTTTCTTAAACTGATAGGCGAGTTTGCCGATGGTGGTAGTCTTGCCTACGCCGTTCACACCCACCACGAGTATCACGTATGGTTTGTGGTCGGACGGCAAGTCCCAGTCATCGTTGTCCTCTGTATGGTTTTCTGCCAAAAGTTTGGCGATTTCGTCACGCAGTATCTGGTTGAGCTCCGATGTGGACACGTACTTGTCGCGGGCCACACGCTCCTCGATGCGCTTGATGATTTTGACGGTAGTCTCCACGCCCACGTCGGATGTGATGAGCACTTCTTCCAGGTCATCAAGCACATCGTCGTCGACGGTAGACTTGCCTGCCACCGCACGTGCCAATTTACTGAACACACTCTCCTTGGTCTTTTCGAGCCCCTTGTCGAGAGTTTCCTTTTTCTTGTTGCTGAATAATCCGAATAATCCCATATTGATAGCTATAATTTTGTGCAAAGATACAAAAAAAAACGAATCCATCGGTTATTTTGCATCGGAAAATGCAAATTAACGGATGAATTCGTCTGAAAATGGTGCATTTGGGCTGTTTTACAAGCCTCTGGCATCATTTGCGTGGTGTTTTTGCAGGATGAGGCGGAGAGTCTGAGACTACCACTTGTTGGCTAGTCCTATCAGGTCGAGTACGGCGGCATTGTACTCATTGATGGTTTCTGCATGTTTCATCCTCATCTCCATGGCCTCTTGCAGGGCAGCTACGTGCTCTACGTACGAGATTTCCCCATTCTCATACTCCTGGGTGCTGAGCGTGGCCATCTTGGAGGCTTTGGCGTCACTCTCGTTCTCGTAATATTTCAGGCGTTCTTGGGCATTTTGCAATCGGTTGGCGCACATTTCGTATTCACGTTCGCGAGACAGCTTTTCCTGCTGCATCTCCAGTTCTGCCAGTTCCCTCTCTTTTTGGGCAGCCTTAACCTTAGCCTTGGTGGCCCCATAGAAGAGAGGGATGCCCACTCCTACCTCAAATCCCATGAAGTTGCCTTCCGCAAAGCGGGAACGGTCGATGTGGTAGGGATTCCAGCCGGAGATGACCAACTGGTTGTGTAGGGCTAATGAGATGGATGGCGCATAGCCTGCCTTGGCTACTTTGACGCCTTTGTCCAGTGCCTTCAGACGGTCGTTTTGATAGGCTGCATCTGCGGTCAGGGCATAGTTGTATTCTCCGTTCGCGACAAACGTAATCGGTGACAGGTCGGCCTCTGCCGGCAATACCCGTTCGTGGGTGTTGAGCAGTTCCATGAGCTTGGCCTGTTCGTTCTTGATGGCGTTTACGGTGATGGTCATCTCCAGGTGGTTTTCGTTGCCGCTGCGCTCTGCCGACAGCACTTCCAGTTGACGGGCCTCTCCAGCCTTGTATCGCTTGCTTGCCACCTCGTAGTAGCGGTCTAATATAGAGTCTTGCTGTTGCAGAATGTGTAGGCGATGAGTCTGGTAGAGCATGGCGTAATAGGTGGATGCGATGTCTGCCCTCACCTGTTGGCTGAGTACAGCCAGCCTGCTTTCCTCGGCCTTGGTTTCTGCCTTCAGTTGTCCTCTCTTGGCGGCATAGACCGTAGGAAACTCGATGCTTTGCGAGATACTGATGGCATTGTCGGTACTGCCGCCCGATGAGGGGTCTTGCGATAGCGACAGGTCTGTCTTGTCGATGTCCCACGCTGTACCTTGCAGCACCTTGGCGCGCTCCACCGACTTGCGTCCGGTTTCCAACGTCAGGTTTTGCTTGCTTGCCAACTCGAAGCACGCTTGCAGGTTGAGCTTCTTACCCGGTATGTTGACGTCCAGGAGGTGGGCATGGGCATATTGCGGCAGCAGTATGCCCATGGCTACGAGGCAAGTACTGCCCCAATTTCTTAAGATATTCCGTTTCATTCCTTATAATGATATTTATTTCTTGGTAAAAGTCTTGTAGATGGCCGGCAGTACCAGCAGCGTAAGCAGGGTGCTGGTGATGAGACCGCCGATAACCACGGTGGCGAGCGGACGCTGCACCTCGGCTCCGTCACCCTGTGACAGGGCCATCGGGAGGAATCCCATGCTTGCCACCAGTGCCGTCATCAGTACGGGGCGAAGTCGGATTACGCAACTCTCCATGATGCGGCGGTGGATGTCGGTCTCGCCGTCACGCTGTAGCTGGTTCATCTGTCCGATGAGCACGATTCCGTTGAGCACCGCTACGCCAAAGAGTGCGATAAACCCTACTCCTGCCGAGATGCTGAAAGGCATACCTCTGAGCCACAAAGCCCATACGCCTCCGATGGCAGCCAACGGTATTGCCGAGAATACGAAGAGCGACTCCCGCAGGTTTTTCACCGTGGCATAGAGCAAGAGCAGGATAACGGCGAGGGCTATCGGTATGACTACCATCAGGCGTCGGGAGGCACTCTGGAGGTTCTCAAATTCGCCTCCATAATTATAATAGTAGCCTTCTGGCATCTTGAGCTTCTGGTCGAGTATCTGCTGTATCTCCTCCACGGTGCTCTGTACGTCCCTACCCTTTACGTTGAAACCTACGTAGATGCGCCGTGCACCATCCTCGTGCGATACCTGCGAGGGAGCCGTCTGGTACTCTATGCTGGCTATCTGGCAGAGCGGTACGTTACTGCCGTCTTTCAGAGGGATGGTCAGTGTGGAGAGCGATTCTACGGTGCGGTCTGCCTTGTCGAGACGCAGTACTACGTCAAATTTCTTTTCGCCCTCATATACGGCTCCTGCCGTGGCTCCTGCGAAGGCGGTCTCCAGTACTTGGTTGGCTTCGTCTATTGTTATGCCGTATTCCGCCATGCGGTCGTGGCGGTAGTTTACCTGTATCTGTGGCAGCCCCGACACTTGCTCTACAAAGATGCCGCTTACGCCTTTCACGTTCTTGATGAGGCGTTCCACCTGCTTGGCTTGTTGGGTAAGCAGGTCGAGGTCGTCGCCGAATATCTTGATAGCCACGTCCTGCTTGATACCCGTTAGCAGTTCGTTGTTGCGCATCTGTATCGGTTGCAAGATTTCCGCCTCCAGTCCCGGGATAGTCTTGAGGGTCTCCTCCATCTTCTCCATCAGTTCGGCTGTGGTTTCTGCCGATGTCCACTCTGCCTTGGGCTTGAGTGC
This sequence comes from Oribacterium sp., assembly GCA_963609615.1. Taxonomy (GTDB): domain Bacteria; phylum Bacteroidota; class Bacteroidia; order Bacteroidales; family Bacteroidaceae; genus Prevotella. The sequence goes on along the minus strand of CAVDKC010000001.1, from coordinate 16,331 downwards.
TACCATGATGTCGGCACGTTCCGTCGGCATCGGGTCGGTAGGTATCTCGGCACTTCCGATGCGGCTTACCACCTGTTTGATTTCCGGGTATTCGGCCTTCAATAGTTTCTCTGCCTTGGTGCAACTCTCTACCATCTGCGAGAGCGAGGTGCCCTGTGCCATGCTCATCTCGACGGCAAAGTCGCCTTCCTCCAGACTGGGGATAAACTCGCCTCCGAGGAACTTGAAGCCTGCCAGACTGACACAGAAGAGTGCCACGGCTGCCGTGATGACATCCTTGTGGCGTGCCAATACCCAGTCGAGTACAGGACGGTACCACGATTGAAGTTTTTCTATCATGCGGTCGGAAAAACTCCTGTGGTTGTGTACTTTACGACTCAGTAACAGCGAGCTGGCCATCGGTACGTAAGTGAGCGAGAGGATAAAGGCACCGAGGATGGCGAAGAATACGGTAAGTGCCATCGGTCGGAACATCTTTCCCTCGATTCCCACGAGAGTCATCAGAGGTACATATACGATCATAATCATGATTTCTCCGAAGGCAGCACTCTGCCGGATGCGGGAGGCTGAGAAGTGTACCTCCTCGTCCATCTGCGGCTGGGTAAGGCAGAATGCTCCCTTGCTGGCATCATGGGCAAGGTAGGCAGCACGCACGGAAGGTTGTGAAAAGTCGCCCCGGTTGATATGTGTCACCACAGCCTCGACGATGATGACGGCGGAGTCTACTATCATACCGAAGTCGATGGCTCCCAGGCTCATCAGGTTGCCGTCTATGCCGAACGTCTTCATCATGCCGAAGGCAAAGAGCATGCTGAGCGGGATAACCGATGCCACTACCATGCCCGCACGCCAGTTGCCCAGGAAGATGACAAGTACAAAGATGACGATGAGACCGCCCTCTACGAGGTTACGGGCGATGGTGCCCTCCACGCGGTCTACTAGGTTGGTGCGGTCTATGAAGGGTTCGATTACCACGCCTTCGGGCAACGATTTCTGTATCTTCGAGATGCGCAGCTTCACGTTTTGGATAACCTGCTGGAAGTTTTCTCCCTTCAGCATGATGGCGATGCCGGCCACCACCTCGCCCTCGCCATTCCGGGTAACGGCTCCGAATCGGGTGGCATGTCCCAGTTGTACCTTGGCCACGTCGCCCACCTTGACAGGGGTTCCGTTGAGGGTCTTCACGGGTATATGGGCGATGTCTTCGAGCGATTTCGCTACACCGATGCCACGGATGAAGTATTGGTTGGAGTTCTGCTCGATATAGCTGCCGCCCGTGTTGGCATTGTTTTTCTCCAGTGCATCATACACCTCGCCGATGGTCACGCCGTGGGCGTTGAGCTGGTCGGTATTCACCGCTACCTCATATTGTTTTACGTATCCGCCCCATCCGCTCACCTCGGCTATGCCCGGCGTGCCCGACAGTTGCTTGCGTACTATCCAGTCCTGGATGGTGCGCAGTTGGGTGAGCGAGTACTTGTGCTCGTATCCCTTCTTGGCACGTACGGTGTAGTGGTATATCTCGCCCAGGCCTGTGGCTATTGGTCCCATCTCGATGTCTGCGTTCTTGGGCAGTTCCTTGGTTACTTCTGTGAGCGTCTGGCTCACTTGCGAGCGTGCCCAGTAGATGTCGGCATTGTCGTCGAATACCAGAGTGATGACGGAGAGGCCGCTGCGGGAGATGCTTCTGCGCTCCTGCAGCCGGGGTATGTTGGCGAGTGCCATCTCTACAGGCGTCGTGATGTATTGCTCCACCTCTTGCGCTCCCAATGACGGGGCCTGGGTGATGACTTGCACTTGGTTGTCGGTGATGTCGGGGGTGGAGTCGAACGGCAGGTTGATGAGCGACCATACGCCCCATGCAGCCAATGCTATCGTGAGTATTCCTACCACCAGTTTGTGGTGGATGGAATAAGTGATAAGTTTCTGAAACATTGTGTTTTAGATGTAAAGCATTAAATAAGAGCTGTTATTAGTCTTCCTCTCCATGGTCGCCAGTGAGCGAGGCGAGATAGAAGGCGTTGCCGGTCACGATTTTCGTGCCTTGCTTGATGTGCTTGCAGAGTTGTACCTCGGTGAATTTGCCGTCGCTTACGCCTGTAGTTACCTCGTGGCGGGAGAAACTGTACTTGCCTTTGCTGGGCTTGCCGTTGAGGGCAAAGATGTATTGCTTGCCGTCGGTGGAGACGATAGACTGGCTGGGCACAGCCTGGCACTGCAGCGTGCCGGTGGCTATCTGTCCGCTTACGTACATGCCGTCAAAGAGGTGGATGCCCTTGGTAGGGTTAATCTTTACATGTACGGCTACGCTCTTGCTCCCGTCGTTAAAGTACTGGTTCATGCCGCTTACCACGCCAGAGAGCTTTACGCCTGGCTGGTTGGTGAGCGAGAGCCACACGCGGTTGCCTGTCTTTACCTTGGCGATGTCTTTCTCAAAGATATTGAGGTCGCACTCCACCGCTGCGTTGTTGCGTATCTTCATCAGTGGCGACTGCATGTCGGCATAGCTGCCCAGGCTGGCAGTGATTTGGCTCACGATGCCCGATATGGGGGCTCGGAGCGGAAAAGTGGTGGTGAATTTTCCTTGCGTTACGGCTGCGGTACTGATGCCCATCTGTGTGAGTTGCTTGCTGATACCTACGAGGTTGGCATGTGCCACTTGGTAGTCTTTCTGGGTCTGCTGTAGGTTTTTCTTGATACCGGCGCCGTTCTGGCTGAGCGTCTTCTGCCTGTCTAGCTCAGCCTTGGCCAGCTCACACTCTTTGGCTGCCGAGAAGTATTCGCGTTGTAGGCTCACCACATCGGTATTCTCTACGGTGGCCACCACCTGTCCGCGGCTCACCGCCTCTCCTTCCTTTACATAGATGTTTTTTACGACGCCTCCCATCAGTGAGGCTACATCGCCCTGGTCTTGGGCACGGAGCACGAGGGCACCCGTGGCCTGTATGGTGGCATCCATTTCCCTCTGGGTGGTCACCCCCATCTTGAGGTCTACGGCTTCCACCTGTCTTTGTGTCAGGGGGATGTTGTCAAAGTCTATTTCTTCCTCATGCTCTGCTTCGTGGGCTTCGGCGTGAGTCTCACGGGATAAAAATGTAAATCCTGCAAATGCTGCCATCGTGATGACGGCGATAAATACGATTCTTTTCTTCATTGTTTTTTTTCTTTTGTTTTCTGGGTGCAAAGTTATAACGCACTGATTGCAACCTGGTTGCATTCGGTTTCTTGTACCAGTACTTGCAACCCGGTTGCATTCTTGCTGCAACTAAATAAGCTTAGAAAACAAAAGAAGGAGGTCCACGCCTGCTGAGTAGTGGGATGCTCTCTGAAGGGAGAGCTTGTGCCACATGCTGCCAGCGTACGCAGCAAGTGCCTGGCGTGGCAAACGGCAAGTAGGTCTGGAGGTGGAGCATAGTGAGGCAATGGCTACCGTCGAAGATATGCTTTTCGATACTCTTCAGTACTTTTGCGTTGGTGAAGAAATGGTGCATCTGGTGCACGCTGCAGCCATCTTGCTCGTTCTCCTGATGGTGGGTGTGCTCATCGTTGTAATTGCCGTCTTCCTGGCATTGCTCCACAACCATACAGATACGGCCCATGTGGTGATGGTGTGCCATCACGGTAGATAGCAGCACGCTCATCGTTGCCATCCATAGACTGAATATGTATAGTTTCTTCTTGCCCATTCGGCTGCAAAATTACACCAAAGTTGTTAAATCTGCAAGAAAATGCGCTATTTTTTGCATTTTTTCTTAAAAAAACAAAAACGTCTATACCCAATGTCATACCTTTATCGTAATAATATAAAAAAAGCGTAACTTTGCAGTAAAATTAGTAACAAATAGAAATGAAAAGGTTTATTTTAGTTTTCCAATTACTCTTAGCAGTAATGTTGGCAAATGCACAGATGATGAACCCAGTGAAGTTCACAAGTTCGTTGAAAACCAACGGCAGTGCAGAAGCCGAAATCGTGTTTAGTGGTAAAATTCAGGCAGGATGGCACGTTTACTCCACTGGCTTGGGTGGTGACGGTCCTATCTCGGCTACTTTCAACGTCGTCAAGATGGACGGTGTAGAGCTGGTAGGCAAGTTGCAGCCACGTGGTAATGAGATTGCAAAGTTCGACCCTCTCTTCGGCATGAAGCTCCGTTATTTCGAGGGAAGCGTAACTTTCGTGCAGAAGATTAAGTTTATCAAACCTACTTATAGTATTGATGCTTATGTAGAATATGGTGCTTGCAACGACCAGAACTGTATGCCGCCTAGCGAGGCTAGCTTCAGGGAAAGCGGCAAGTCGCCGGCTGTAGATGCCAAGGAGGCTGCTGCCGCCGATAAGAAGGCTGAGGCTGCACAGACCGTAGACCCAGCCTTGGCTGCCAAGATGAAGGCAGACTCTCTCGCCAAGCTCGCAGCCATGCAGCAGGGCGACAGTGCTGTGGCTCCAGTAGACTCCGCTGCCTCTGCCGTTAGTCCGCTCGACACCCAGGCTCTTTGGCAGCCGGTGGTGAAAGAGCTGCAGGCTTTCGGCGGTGCCAACGACATTGCCAATCATAGTCTTTTCTATATATTTATTATAGGTTTCGTAGGTGGACTCCTGGCACTCGTTATGCCTTGTATCTGGCCTATCATCCCGATGACCGTGAGCTTCTTCCTGAAGCGTGCCAAGGATGACAAGAAGAAAGGTGTACGCGACGCTTGTACATACGGTTTGAGCATCGTTGTCATCTATCTTGTGCTCGGTCTTGCCGTAACGGCCATTGCTGGTCCTAGCACCTTGAATGCGCTCAGTACGAGTGCAGTGTTCAATATCATCCTCTTCTGCCTCTTGGCAGTCTTCGCCTTCTCGTTCTTCGGGTGGTTTGAGATTAAGTTGCCAGACAGTTGGGGTAATGCGGTAGACAGCAAGGCTTCTAGCACCACGGGTCTTATCAGTATCTTCCTGATGGCTTTCACCTTGGTATTGGTAAGCTTCTCTTGTACCGCTCCTATCATCGGCTTGCTCTTGGTGCAGACCGTTACCTCTGGCGATTGGCTTGCTCCTACCATCGGTATGTTGGGCTTCGCCTTGGCTCTCGCCTTGCCTTTCACCCTCTTTGCCCTGTTCCCTTCATGGCTCAAGTCTGCGCCACGTTCCGGTTCATGGATGGAGACTATCAAGATTGTGCTGGGTTTCGTGGAGTTGGCATTCTCACTGAAGTTCCTCTCGGTAGCCGACTTGGCATACGGCTGGCACATCCTCGACCGTGAGGTGTTCCTCTCGCTCTGGATAGTCATCTTTGCTCTGCTCGGTCTCTACCTCATCGGCAAACTCAAGTTCCAGGTAGATGCCATCGGCGGCGACATCAACAAGCCTATGCCTGTGGCTTGCATCATGCTCGGTCTTTGCTCTCTGGCATTCTCCGTATATATGATTCCGGGTCTCTGGGGAGCACCTTGCAAGGCAGTGAGTGCCTTCGCACCTCCTGTCAATACGCAAGACTTCAACCTCAATACCAAGATGGTAGAGCCAGCCTATAAGGATTACGAACTGGGTATGGCTGCCGCCAAGGCTGCCGGCAAACCGGTACTCATCGACTTTACTGGTTATGGTTGTGTAAACTGCCGCAAGATGGAGGCTTCTGTATGGACCGATCCTTCGGTGGCAGACAAGTTGACCAAAGACTACGTGCTCATCTCGCTCTACGTGGACGACAAGACACCATTGCCAGAGCCAATGGAGGTGACATTCAATGGCGAAAAGCGTACCCTGCGCACTGTGGGCGATAAGTGGAGCTACTTGCAGGCTAGCAAGTTCGGTGCCAACGCACAGCCTTTCTATGTAACTGTCGACAACGAAGGCAAGCCTCTCAACTCAGCTTTCAGCTTCAAGGAAGACGTAAGTGCTTATCTCGACTTCCTGAACAAGGGACTCGAAAATTATCGCAAATAAGATTTTGTAAAATATATTCTAACAAACGAAGAAAAGCCTCTCTCGCCCATCTACAAAGGCGGGAGGGGCTTTTTTGTAAACTACGGCAGGAAAAAAGTTTTTCCTCGGCAGGGAGATATTTTTTCCTCGGCAGGGAGTCCTTTTTCTCTGCCGAGGGGGATTCCGGGGGTGTCGTGATGTCAGATTTTTTTGCTTTCGCTGTCATGCGAATACCTCCTGCCAGATTTGTGGCACGCATTTTGCAAGTACGTAAGCGTAGAAGCATGTAACTAATTAATATAAGGTATTTATGAATACAAAGGAAGTGCCAGTCCTGCTTTTGACAGGCTATCTGGGTAGTGGCAAGACCACCTTGCTCAACAAAATTTTGGCTAATAAGAAAGGTATTAAGTTTGCTGTCATCGTCAACGACATCGGCGAGGTAAACATCGACGCTGCGCTCATCGAGAAAGGTGGCGTGGTAAACCAGAAGGACGATTCGCTCGTTTCGCTCCAGAACGGTTGCATCTGCTGCACCCTGAAGATGGACCTCGTAGAGCAACTCAAGGAGATAGTAGACATGAAGCGCTTCGACTATATCGTTATCGAGGCTTCGGGTATCTGCGAGCCTGCGCCTATCGCACAGACCATCTGCTCTATCCCCACGCTGGGGCCTGAGTACATCAAGAACGGTGTGCTTCGCCTGGACAGCATCGTGACCGTGGTAGATGCACTCCGTATGAAGGACGAGTTTGCCAACGGTGCCGACCTCATGAAGCAAGACCTCGACGAGGAAGACCTCGCATCGCTCGTTATCCAGCAAATAGAGTTCTGTAACATCATCCTGCTCAACAAGGCTGCCGATGTGGAGCCAAAGGAGCTGGAGCACCTGAAGCAAATCATCCGTGCCATCCAGCCTAAGGCGGAGATATTTGAGTGCAACTACGGTGACATCGACCTCGACCTCATCGTCAATACCCACAAGTTTGACTTCGAGACAGTTGCTACCTCGGCTGGATGGATACAGGAGATAGAGGCAGAACGCAAAGAAGAACATGATGATGACGACGATGATGACGAAGAGCATCATCACCACCATGACCATGAAGATGAGGACGACGATGAACATGAGCATCATCTTCACGACCATGACCACGAGCACGAACATCATCATGACCATGAGCATCACCATCATCACCATCACCATGACCACGAGCACGACCACGAGGGAGGTGAAGTGGAGGAATACGGCATAGGAACATTCGTGTACTACCGTCGCAAGCCATTTGACCTGGCTCTCTTTGATGAGTTTGTGGCTAGGAAGTGGCCTCGCGACGTGGTGCGTGCCAAGGGAATCTGCTATTTCGCCGACGAGCGGGATATGTGCTATGTATTCGAACAGGCAGGCAAGCAGAAGACTGTCAAGCAGGCAGGACAATGGCTCGCCACCATGCCCAAAGACCAGCTCAAAGAACTGCTGAAGAACAATCCTCAGCTGCAGAAAGAATGGGATGACGAGTTGGGCGACCGCATGATCAAGCTCGTATTTATCGGGCAGCACATCAAGGAGCAGAAGGATGCCATCATGGCAGAACTCGACAAGTGCCTGGCTCTCTAAAAGGAGACGGAAATCGAAGTGCTGATAGCAAACCAATTCGAAAATATAGAAAATCGGAGGAAAACGGATGAAAAACAGCAGTTTTTCCTTCGATTTTTGCTTTAATTCGTTTTTTTTTGTTAAATTTGCACCCGATAACAATATAAATGTGAAACGTAACTGGAAATGAATACAGATTTTCGAGCTGCATATGCTAAGGATTTTGACGCTTGCTGGAACATCATCGACCAAGCACGCCGTTCCATGATAGCCTCAGGCCGGCACCAATGGACAGAAGATTACCCTTCTGAGCAAAGCATCCATGATGATATCAACAATGGTAATGCCTTTGTACTCACTGTAGACGGCGAAGTGGCTGTCTATGGGGCAGTCATTCTCAATGGTGAACCTCAATACGACTTCATCGACGGGGAATGGATGACCACGGGCGACTATTACGTAATCCATCGCTTTGCTACACTCGGGAAATATCAGCGAGAAGGTCTTGCGCGCATATTTATTAATAAGGTGAACAGTCTCTGCGAGGTGGAACGGGTACCTAGCATCAAGGTGGATACCAACTATGACAATCTGCCGATGATTAATCTGCTCTCTTCCATGGGCTTCTGTATCTGCGGGCGCATCAATTATGGTAGCCATGGCATGCGATTCGCTTTTGAAAAGTTAACTATTCCTCAGGGATAATGGACGAAAAACTTTCTCTCATGAGAAGTCTGGTAGACAAGCTCAACCAGGCTTCTGACGCTTACTATAACGGTAAGGGTGAACTGATGTCCGACTATGAATGGGACAGCATGTTCGACCAACTCAAGAGACTGGAAGAGGAAACAGGAGAAATTTTGCCTGACTCCCCTACCAATCGTGTATCTGAAGACATCATCGTGGGCCAGAAGGAGGAGCATGAGTTTGCTGCCCTGTCTCTGGCGAAGACCAAGCTCGTTACCGACCTGGAAAAGTGGGCGGAGGGGCGACCCGTCTGGATTTCATGGAAACTGGACGGCCTTACCCTTGTGGCCACCTACGACGGTGGTAAACTTACCAAGGTGGTAACCAGAGGCAATGGTCACATCGGTACCAATATCACCCATCTGGCATCAGCCGTCAGTGGCATTCCAAAGACTATTGCAGAAAAAGGACATCTCGTGGTGCGTGGCGAGGCGGTTATCTCGTATGCCGACTTCGAACAGTTTATCATAGAGAGCGAGGGCGACTATGCCAATCCGCGCAATTTGGCTTCGGGTTCTTTGTCGCTCAAGGATGCTGACGAGGTAAAACAGAGACGCATTCAGTGGATTCCTTTTACGCTCGTCTACACCGAGCGCAATGTTACCTCATGGGGCGAGCGCATGCAGATGCTCGAAGACTTGGGATTCCACCCTGTAGAGCGTGAGTGCATAGACACCCCTACCCTCGACCATATCGAGCGGGAGATAGAGAGATTTACCGAGAAGGTGACGAGCAAGACCAATCCTTTCCCCGTAGACGGTCTCGTAATCTGTTACGATGACACAGAGTATGCTGCCACAGGATCGGTGACAGGGCACCATGCCACTCGTGCCGGTTATGCTTTCAAGTGGCAGGACGAACATGCCGAAACAGAGTTGGACCATATCGAATGGTCGTGTGCAGCCAATACCATTACCCCGGTGGCAGTCTTTAAGCCTGTTGAGCTGGAGGGCACCACAGTGCAGCGTGCTTCGCTCTGCAATGTGAGTGAGTGCGAGCGTTTGGGCATAGGCGGCAAGGGTACTCGCCTGCAGGTTATCAAGGCAAACAAGATTATCCCGAAGGTAATCCGCATCACCGAGTCGGTGGGCGTGCTGGAGATACCTGCCGAATGCCCCGTTTGTCATCAGCAGGCACAGGTGGTGGAGAGCGAGAGCGGTACCAAGACCCTGCATTGTACCAATCCCGGATGTGCTGCCAAGCAACTGAAGAAGTTTACTAGATTTGTGAGCAAGGAGGGGCTCAATATCGACGGTATTTCCGAACAGACGGTATGGAAATTCATCAATAAAGGATTTATCCGTGAGTATGCTGACTTCTATCAGCTTCGCGAGCATGCCTTCGATATAGCTTGTTTCGAGGGATTCGGCAGGAAGAGCGTCAATAACTTGATGGAGAGTATCGAGAAGAGTCGCCATACGGATGGTCGACACTTGCTCTATGCGCTCAATATTCCGCTATGCGGCGGTGACGTGGCCAAGAAACTCGTGGAGCGTTACCCTGTCAAGGACTTGGTAGAGATAGCGCACACTACGATGTTTGACGACGAGTTTGCCAGCATCGACGGTATCGGCCCCGAAAAGAGTGCCCGGTTCATCGGCTGGTTCAGAGATGCAGACAATTATAATAAGGTGAAGGCACTCTTGCCGCAACTCGTCATCGCAGAGCAGGAACCACAGGAAAAAGGCAGCAAGTGTGAGGGGCTTACCTTCGTAGTGACCGGCGATGTGCACCATTATAAAAACCGCAATGAACTGAAGGCTTACATCGAGAGTCAAGGCGGTAAGGTGACGGGCAGCGTAAGCAAGAGTACGAATTACCTCATCAATAATGATTCGGCCTCTGCCAGCTCGAAGAACAAGAAAGCGCACGAACTGAGCATTCCTATCATCACCGAGGAGGAATTCTTGGAGAAATTTGGTGAAGAAGCGTAAAATACGGTAAGGCTAAGGACTGCCTTACAGAGAAATGCCCGCATCTATGAAACGTCATATTTCATAGATGCGGGCATCATCGATTAGTTATTGCCGGTGTACTGGCCCATGAAGAGGATGGCACCGCTGTTGGTGTCCTGTATCATGTAGACGAATGGGCGTGTGGCATGGAAGTCTACGTGTCTGTAACTCATAGGCGCAGCCGATGTCAGCATGATAGCGGCTGTAACGGCAGCGGCCTTGGTGCCTTCTTCGCTAACCTCTATCTTTGCCTTCTGGAACATCTTGCTTACGAAGAAGTCGCCATTGGCGAAGTGGGAGAAGTTGGCCGTAGCCGGACTGAACATGGAGGGGGCACCCAGTTCGCTGACTATCTGGTTGAGCGGCAGCTCCATCTCGGTAGTAAACTTAGGCAACTTCAGATCGACTACACACTTCTCCATGTTGTTAGACAGAATCTGGAGTTTCTCTGCATCGAGCGTCTTCATCATTTCCCCGATGCCTTTCCCCTCGTTAGGCAGGAGTACCAGCATGCGGTACACACCATTGCCGTAAGGTAAGTCTACAGCCTTGTAGAGCTCGTTCTCCGTATAGTAGAACTTCTTGTCCAGGTGCATCATGTCTACCTTCTGGATGTTTCGGGTATATCCCTGGAAGTTCTCCTGTTTCGTATTCTTGGCATCAAACTTCTCTTGCCAGGTTCCGTTGAAGTAGATGGCATTCATGATGTAAGACACGGCAGAGGCGTCTGTCTGGTCGATAATCTTGGGTATCATGCCATTGGTATGCTCCTTGCACCAGCCGTTGATGCGCTCGGTACTCTTGGGCGAAGAGAAGTTGAGGCTCTCTACCCCAGCCTTGTAATAGTCGGCGAGCGTATTGGAGAAGTCGGAGTTGAGCTGATAGTTCTTGTTGACTGCCACATAGTTGGCTATGTTGATGGTGGTCTTCGGGTCCTGGTTGCCTGCGGTGAGGAGACTCTTGTATAGCTCGTTGAGCTGCTTTACGCTTACTCCCTCGCATCCGATGGCTTTCAGTATCTCTTGCTGTGTAGTCCCTTCGGCACCATTGGCGAGCATACCCATCAGGTAAGCCACGCTCAGTGGCGAAATCACCTTAGATTCCATGCCCTGTACCTTGTCGAAAAGGCTGAAGGCGAAAGTGTTGTTCTTCTGTACAATCTCACGCTGGTCGTCTGTGAGGATGAGAAAATCTGGGTCTGTGTTCATGTCGGTTGAAGGGAGGCTGGCGATGTCGTCATTCTGAATGTTGGTCTGTGTGTGGTCTGCTGAGTCTTTCTGTGCATGCTTGCTGGTAGAGCAAGAGGCAAGACTCAATGCGGCGGCTGCCATGAGGGCTGCGCCCATTACTTGTTTTCTTTTCATATTTCTCATTCTTTATGGTTTGATGTTTGCTAATATAATGCAAGGAGGAATGGTTTCTTGCGTGGCAAACCGCTCTTTTAATGCTTTTTAAGGAAAAAGTAATCCCAAGCCAGCCACCATAGGCCGACTTGGGAATATCTTTTTGCTTGATAAAAATGTTACTTGGTTACACGCAACCAGTCTACGTCTATCCATCCGCGGTTTCTGTCGCCCTCTTGCTCCTGGGCTACAAATCCCATCTTGGCACCTATCCACTTGCCTTCCTTCATGGTAAACTCGTCGCCTACCTTCTTGAAAGACTTGCCGTCCTTGCTGAAGTAGTATTGCAGTTTGCTGTCTTTTACTACCATGCGCATGTATACCTCCTCGTGGATGGCTGGCTGATAGTCTATCTTGTCGGCAGAGGTGGGCTTCAGTGTCTCGATGACCTTTATTTCCTCCTGCGATTTCGACTTGTTGGCAGCGGTGCAGGTGCGCTGCTGGAGCTGGAACTCCTTGCCTACCCGTTGTACCACAAGCGCCGAATAGTCGTAGCCCATCATGATGATGCCGCCCATCTGGCCGTCTTCCTTGGCTGTCAACTCCAGCTTGGCAGTGGTGGTGAACTCGTCGGCAGGTGTCTTTTGGAGCAACAGGTTGGGGGTGTACCAGAAGTTCTGGTTGCTCTTGTTGGTGTAGATGCGGTACTTACCCCATGGTGTCGGCATTCCGTACCACTGTTGGTAGTTGGCGTGCCACTGCCACTGCAAACCAAGTTTGGGCTGGTTGAACTCATCGCTCTCCGCCGGATTCATGTTGACGTGGCTGCTTGCCTTAGGCATCTTGTAGGTTTCGTAAGGCTCTCCGCAGTATCCCTTGCTGGGTACCTTGCCCATTACAGGCCAGTTGTCTTTCCAGGTTACAGGCTGCAGGTGTACCACACGTCCGTATGCTTCCTTGTCCTGGAAGTGGAGAAACCAGTCTTCGCCATATTGGGTGTGTACCCATCCGCCTTGGTGAGGACCGTTTATCTTGCTCTTGCCCTGAGCCATGACCTTCTTGTATTCGTAAGGGCCGTAAGGCGACTTGGAGCGCATGGCTACCTGGAAACCTGTTGGCACGCCACCGGCAGGGAACATCACCCAGTACCAGCCGTCGCGCTTGTAGAACTTAGGACCTTCTGCGGTGCGATACTCGGTACCATTGCCGTCGAAGACGATGACCGGGTCGCTGATGGCCTTGGTGCCCTCGGCGTTCAGTTCGCGTACCGTGAGCACGGAAGCAAAACGGTTGCGGGAGTTGGCCCATCCATTGACCAAATAGACACGGCCATCCTCGTCCCAAAGTGGAGAGGTGTCGATCATACCCTTGCCGGGAATTACGCAGACTGGGTCTTCCCACTTCCCTGCCGGGTCTTTGGTCTTCACCATAAAGACGCCATAGTCTGGATCTCCCCAGTAGATATAGAACTCGCCATTGTGGTAGCTGATGCAGGGTGCCCATATACCATTGCCGTGAGAGGGCTTGTTGAACTCGCTTTCGGGTTGAAGCTTCGTTACAGCGTGACCGATTAACTCCCAGTTTACCAGGTCTTTACTATGTAGGATAGGCAAGCCTGGAAGACAGTTGAAGCTACTGGCGGTCAAGTAGTAGTCATCGCCTACACAAACCACGTCTGGATCGCTATAGTCGGCGTTGATGACTGGGTTCTTGTACATGCCATTCCCCAAGTCTGGGTTCCAAACCTGGGATATATAAGGCTGTTTTGAGATGGCCACCGATGTCTTGGTCACAGGGGCTTTGCCTGTGGCAGCTTGTTGCGCTGCGACAGGCATCGTAGATGCTGCAAGCGCCAACATAATCAGATTTCGTTTCATGTTGTTAGTTCTTGTTTTAAGTGTTTGTATTTATAGGTGTTTTGCTTTAACTGGATTCTGCCTGCAATCGAACGTTGCTGGCGAGATTAGTGCAAAGGGGCTTCCTCTGATGGACGGCCTGGCATGGCACGCAGGTGATACTTGTTTCCGTCGTATTCTACTCTCATCACTCCGCCACGCTTCGACTTGAAGTCTTGGTTGCTGTTGGCGATATGCTGGGTCAGTGCCAGTGCTACATGTCCCATTGTTCGGCGAAGGTTCAGTTCGATGCAAGTGACTAGGCGGTAGCCTCGGGATGTAAGTGGCAAACCTTGGGATGCAGCCGTTTCGTTGTCTGCGGCTATCATCATGTCTATGCCGAGCGGACCACTGTAGATGTCTTTGAGATTTTTCTCGATGATGCTTGTAACCTGTTCTGAAACAGAGCGTAGTTCTTCTTCGCTCACGTAAGACTCCATTGCTTTTATCTTCTCGTCTTCCGGGACGAGCACATTGCCGGAGTAAGCATTCTTGATGGTGTCAAAGAGGGAAAGACCACAGTATTGCATCTTGCCGTCACGCATCTCAAACTCCATGCCGAAGTCTTTCACCTTATTATAATATGGCTCTATCGTTACGCAACCTTGTTGCTTGATGATATTGCCCACCCAGTTTTCAAACGAAGTGTGTGGCGTGCCCATTTGTAAGTCGGCTGCTGCTACATATCTCACTCCCCTGCCGCTGCTGCTCCATGGAGCCTTGATTACAGCCTTGCCTCGCTGTATGACCAGCCTCTTGGCTTCTTCCACCGTCTGTGCGCAAGATACGCCCTGCTGTAAGTGGAGGGCAGCCCATTGGCGACCGCTAATCGTGCGTACCTTATTAATATTGTCGTCGGTGGGGAGAGCCAGTTCGGGGAAACCGATACGCTCTAGCTCGCCCTTTACCGCCAGGTTCCATCCCCACGGATGTACGGCATCCACGTATTCCGTCTTCAGTAAGTGCTCCAGTTGTAATCGGGTGACAAATTCCACCTTGTCGGCCAAGTCCTGGCTGAGATGCCTTGCCTTGTCTCGCGCATCGTCGATGTCATCCACCAACACGAGGTCGCCCTCGTCTGCCCACAGCGCAGGAATGAAAGCCAAATCGCTCCTCAACTGCCTGCCAGCGTGAGGAGGGGTGAAATTTCGTAAGTTGGCAGCTTGTGCCAATTCATGCTCGGGATTGAAGATATGAAGTCTCATGCTGCAAAGTTATAAAGAAAAGATGGAAAAACGGCAAAAAACAGCGAGTTTTACTTAGACAAGTGCTAAATAATGAAAAAAAAGTTACTTTTTGCTATGTTGAGTTTGCAAATATAAAATAATTAATTACCTTTGCAGAGGAAAAAACAAATACGAATCAAAAGATAACTCATGGAAGAAGCTTTCTTCAGAACACATACATACCTCGTAGAGCATACCAACGCCCCAGTAAGACGCACCCTCATGGATGAGATAGACTGGAACGACCGTATGATAGGCATCAAGGGTACAAGGGGGGTCGGCAAGACGACATTCCTCCTGCAATATGCCAAGGAACACTTCGGGGCGACAGACCGAAAATGTCTGTTTGTGAACATGAACAACTTCTATTTCCAGAGTCGTGGTATTGCTGATTTCGCAGGCGACTTCGTGAGACAAGGAGGTCGAACTCTGCTCATCGACCAAGTGTTCAAACAGCCCGACTGGAGCAAGGAACTTCGCAAGTGCTATGACCTGTATCCTGAGCTGAAGATTGTGTTCACTGGTTCTAGCGTGATGCGCTTGAAGGAAGAGAATCCAGAGCTTAACGGCATCGTGAAGAGTTACAACCTCAGAGGGTTCTCGTTCAGAGAATACGTCAACTTGCAGACTGGCAACAACTTCCAGCCATACGAGTTGAACGACATCCTGAGTAACCACGAGCACATCATCAAGCAGATATTGCCTAAGGTGAGCCCGATGAAATACTTCAGAGACTACTTGCACCATGGCTTCTATCCATTCTTCCTGGAGCAACGCAACTTTACGGAGAATCTACTAAAGACAATGAACATGATGACAGAAGTGGATATCCTGCTCATCAAGCAAATCGAACTGAAATATCTTACGAAGATCAAGAAACTCTTCTATCAGCTTGCCGTAGAGGGGGCCAAGGCTCCTAACGTGAGCCAACTGGCGGAGAGTATCAATACGAGCCGGGCTACAGTGATGAACTATATCAAGTATCTTGCCGATGCAAGACTCATCAACATGATTTATCCCGACGGGCAGGAATTCCCCAAGAAACCTTCCAAGGTGATGATGCACAATTCCAACCTCATGTATGCCATCTACCCTATCCAGATAGACGAGCAGGAAGTGATGGAGACGTTCTTCGTCAACTCGATGTGGAAAGACCATAAGGTACACCAAGGGGGCAAGGACCACTTCTATATGGTGGACGGCTGCAAGAAGTTCAGAATCTGCGATGCGCATTCAAACAACAAGATACGCAACAATCCCGATACCATCTATGCCCGATACAATACGGAGGTGGGCAAGGACAACAAGATACCACTCTGGCTCTTGGGATTCCTGTATTAAGTGAAGAGTGAAGAACGAAGAGTGAAGAATTAAGTGAAGAGTGAAGAACGAAGAGTGAAGAATGAAGAACGAAGAGTGAAGAATGAAGTTAACTTGTAACGTGTAACTTTCAACACATCATAACGTTCAACTTTCAACGTTCAATTTTCAACTTTCAACACATCATAACGTTCA
This sequence comes from Oribacterium sp., assembly GCA_963609615.1. Taxonomy (GTDB): domain Bacteria; phylum Bacteroidota; class Bacteroidia; order Bacteroidales; family Bacteroidaceae; genus Prevotella. The sequence goes on along the minus strand of CAVDKC010000001.1, from coordinate 145 downwards.
ATTTTCAACTTTCAACTTTCAACGTTCAATTTTCAACGTTCAACATTCAACGTTCAACATTGCAAAACGAAAGTTCAAAACAAGACTTAAATACAAAACATTTTTAATATTTTATCTAAAAGTAAAATGGCTAAAGAGAAAAAAT